>CAZJTM010000032.1:22915-38481 GCA_964548925.1 uncultured Verrucomicrobiota bacterium
GCCATCACGCCGGCCGTTGTGGGATGCGTGAGCACGCTGATGAACGGCAGCCGGGCTTTGGCGTGATATGCCAGCGCGCCACAGGTCTTGGCCATCTGCATCAGGCTGAACATGCCTTCGTACATCCGCGCGCCGCCGCTGCTGGCGATGATGATGAGGGGCAGTCCCTGGTCGGTGGACTTCTCGATGAGCCGGGTCAGCTTCTCGCCCACCACCGAGCCCATCGAGCCGCCAAGGAAGCCAAAATCCATGACGCCCAGTCCGCAGCGATGCGGGCCGATCTTGCCCACGCCGGTCAGCACCGCGTCCTTGAGGTTCGTGGATCGCTGGTATTCCTCGAGCTTCGCCGCATAGCTGGACGCGCCGGTGAAGTTGAGCACATCCACGCTGGTCATGTCCGCGTTCATCTCCTCAAACGTGCAGGTGTCCACGAGAGAATGGATGCGTTCACGCGCGGCGATCATGAGATGATGCTGGCAGCGCGGACAAACCTTGAGGTTCTCGTCGAGTTCCTTGTCGAAGACCATCGTGGCGCACTTTGGGCACTTGGTCCAAAGCCCTTCGGGGATGTCACGCTTGCGGCGGCGGCTGGCGAGCTTGGGTTTCTTGACGAACGTGGTGTCGCTGGCCGGGGGCGGGGTCACCGCGGGTTCGACTCCCTCAACGCCCTGAATCCCCAGTGCTTTCTTGGTGAAAGTCGTGGTGGACATGGTCGGTTTCGATTTGGGCTTTGTTGCGTTTCGACGCGTGCTCACTGGGCCGGAGGTTACGGAGACTAGAGCCCCCGCGCAACTGTCCAAACGCCCACGTCTGCCGCCCCTGCCTGCCGCAGGACCCGGGCACACGCGCTAGTCGTTGCGCCGGTGGTCAAGACGTCGTCCAGCACGATCACGCGCGCCGCCTTGAGGCGGGTCGGGTCGCGCCGCGCAAACGCCTTGCGCACGTTCGCGGCGCGTTGCTCGCGGGAGAGTTGGGTTTGCGTGCGCGTGGGTTCCACCCGGCGAATCGCCGTTGTATTGACCGGGATTCCGAGGGCCGCGCCCAAGCGGGCCGCCAGGCGTTCGGCTTGGTTGAATTCGCGCTCGCGCTGCTTGGCCGGGTGCAGTGGCACGGGGATGATCATGTCCCAATCCCCGGGCCGCAGTTCCGGGGTCGCGGCGCGGAGCAACAGGTCCACCAGAAACGGCTCGAACCACAGCGCGCGCTGGTACTTGTATCGGTGAATGACCTCCAGCACCACTCCGTCCGCGACCACGGCCGAACGGGCGAAGCGAAAGTGCAAGTCCATCGCGCGGCAGTTGGAACACTCGAAACGCGTAGTGATCTCCCCTTCGTACGGCAAACCACAGCGATCGCAGAACGGAGGCTTGATGAACCGAACGCCCTGCCAGCAGCGGGAGCAAACGTAGCCCTCGTCCGCCGTGGCGCGCTGACTGCCGCACAACTGGCACACCGGCGGATACACAAAACCCAATGTGGCTTCGAGCCAGGGCTTGATGGCGACCGGGATCACGCGGCGACGATACGAGCCAAACGCGGCGCGGCAAGCGCGAAGTGCGGTCACACTTTGCTCTTTGAACTTCGGCCCGGCTCGTTAGCCTTGCCCCGGTGAGCGAGAGCCTGCCCAGCGTAACCGTCATCATTGCCGCGCGACCTGACCAAACCAAGGTCAAGGCGGCGGATGCCGCGCTGCGGCTGGATTACCCGGCCGACAAGCTGGAGATCATTCTCGCGCGGGGCCGGCAGCCGTCCGTCCAGCGCAATGCCGCGATCAAGGCCGCCCGGGGCGAGTTGATCTACTTTCTCGACGACGACTCCGTCGCCCCACCGGGCAATCTGCGGCAGGTCGTCCTGGCGTTTGCCGACCCGCAGGTGCAGATGCTTGGCGGACCGAACCTGTGTCCGCCGGATGCCCCGGAGTTGGAGCAAGTTTTCGCTCTGGTGCTTGGAAGTTGGCTGGCTTTTGGTCCAAGCCGCGCCCGCTATACGAAGGTCGGTGGGCAGCGCGCAAGCGGCGAAAAGGAACTCATCCTCTGCAATCTTCTGGCGCGGAAGACGCCGCTGCGGGAGCTGGGGGGCTTCGACGAGTCGCTATACCCCAACGAAGAAAACGCGCTGATGGACGGCTTGCAGCAGCGCGGCGGCAAGTTGCTCTACGATCCGGAGTTCTTCGTCTGGCGTCGTCCACGACGGACGTTGAAGTCATTTGCCAAGATGCTGCTCACTTACGGTCGAGGTCGGGCGGAGCAGTTCCGGCGGTTGCCAACCCCCGGCTCAATGCTGAACTTCGTGCCGCCGCTGTTGGTCGTGTACCTCCTGATGCTGCCCGTACTAGGGGTGATGACGTTTGGGCCGCGAGCCGAATGGCTGCGAAACGCCTTTTTCCTGCCGCTCCTTGCCTACGCGCTGGCCGTCGTGGGACAGACGGCTGCCCTCCTGTCGCGCGGGGGAACATGGCGAGCGCTCAAGGCGGCACCGCTTCTTGTGCTGAGCCATCTGCTCTACGGCCTGGGCTTCTGGCGTGGCCTCTTCACCCACCTGCGCACCGATGCGGCGGAACGCGCGGGTGAAGTCCGGCTTGAGGTGATTGCCCGCTGAACCTCCCCTTTGCGGCGGGAAGCCCGCAGGTTGAACACCGCGGAGTCTGAGAGCAGGCCGCTCGGACCAAGATCGGTCTCGTGTTACGGGTTGCGGCAGCCAACATGGCGCACCCCGCTCCGCATGGAACCTGGATTCCTGTGTTGAGGGAGAGTTTTTGCTTTCAAACAGGCAGTCCGGTTGCGAGCTTGGTGCGAGTTACACGATGCAAGAATTCACTCCACTTGACGGCGCCCTGCTGATTGACAAGCCGCCCGGCCCGACGTCGCACGATGTCGTCGCCATGATCCGCCGGCAGTTTCGGATCGAGAAGGTCGGCCATTGCGGGACGCTCGACCCGAACGCGACCGGCCTGCTCGTCATCGTGCTGGGCCGCGGCACGAAGCTCTCGGAGAAGCTGATGTCCGACGACAAGCTCTACGAGGGCGACATCAAATTCGGCGTGGCCACGGACAGCTACGATGCGGACGGCGAAGTCACGGCCACGCTGCCTGTACCGCTGCTGACGCTGGACGAACTCAACACACTGGCGGCAGAGTTCGTTGGCGACCAGATGCAGACGCCACCGATGGTGTCCGCCGTGAAGAAAGATGGGGTGCCGCTCTACAAGCTCGCGCGCAAAGGAGTTGAGGTGCAGCGCGAGCCCCGGCTGGTTCACATTTACCGCTTCCGCTTCTCCAGCTACACCGAGCCGGTCGGGCATTTTCAACTTGCCTGCACCAAGGGCACATACGTCCGCAGCATCGCGCATGAACTCGGCCAGAAGGTGGGCTGTGGGGCGCATCTGGCCACGCTGCGACGCGTCAGTTCCGGAAGGTTCAACGTTACGGATGCGCTGCCGCTGGACGCGATGCTCAAGCTGACGCAGGCGGAATTGGAAAAGCGCGTGATTCCGTTCTTGAAACTGGCGGGGCCGACCGCCGCCAGAAGTTGAACCGCCGGCGCTAGTCACGGCTTGCATCCGCCCAGCCATGAAGATCATCCGTGCCGCCAAAGACCTGAAGCCAGCGGGGCGCAAAGTCTGTCTGGCAATGGGTTTTTTCGACGGCGTCCACCTGGGCCACCAGCAAATCATCCGGCAGGCGATCGCAGACGCGCGACAGCACAATGCCGTGGCGCTGGTGCTCACCTTTGACCGGCATCCGAATAGCGTCGTCGCGCCCGAGCAGGTCCCGCCGCTGATTTATGCGCTCTCGCAAAAGCAGCGGACCATCGCCGCGCTGGGCGCGGACGCGCTGCTGTTGCTCCATTTTGATCGGCGGCTCAGCCGTTGTAGCGGCGAGGCGTTTGTGCGGAAGCTGGTACAGGACCTGGGCTCGGTTCACAGCATTTGCGTCGGGGCGGATTTTCAGTTCGGCCACATGCGCTCAGGCAATGTCGCCTTGCTCAAGCGACTCGGCGCGGAGTTGGGTTTCATCGTCCATGGCGTGGCCGCCGTATCGCTCGATGGCAAGGTGGTCAGCAGCACGCGAATTCGCCGAACGATCCAAACTGGCAAGCTCGACGCCGCCAGCCAGATGCTCGGAAGGCCGTACTCCATTTGTGGTCGAATCGTGCGGGGTGACCGCTTGGGACGGAAGCTTGGCTTTCCCACCTGCAACCTCGACGTGACCGGGCTGGTGTTGCCGCCACATGGCGTTTATGCCGTACAGGCCAGCGCGTGCGGCAAGACCCATCGGGCGGTGTTGAACATCGGCATCCGCCCCACGCTGAAGGCGCGCGAGCCCCGGTTGCGCGTTGAGGCGCACTTGCTCGATTTCCACGGCAATCTATACGGCCGGGAAATGGAATTCACCTTTGTCGAGAAGTTGCGAGGCGAGCGACGATTCCCCTCGCTGGAAGCACTTCAGCGGCAAATTGCGCGGGACATCTCCAAGGCCCGCGCCTGCTTCTGAAGGAAGGCTGGCTGGCCTTGCGAATGGCCGCAGTTTTCGTCACTCTTCCGCCCAGGAAATTCTGAACGCACCGGCCCGTCCGGCTGTCTGTGGAGCGTAGGTTTTGCGGAACATGAACACTGGAATCACTGCCATCAACGCCGCCGTGCAGGAAGCCGGCGCATTCGTCCACCCCCTTTTCACCGAGCTCGGCAAGGTCATCATCGGCCAGACGTATCTGACCGAGCGGCTCGTCATCGGCATGCTGGCCAACGGCCACGTCCTGCTCGAAGGTGTGCCCGGTTTGGCCAAGACCCTCGCCGTGAAGTCGCTGGCCAACTGCATCAACGTCAAGTTCTCGCGCCTCCAGTTCACGCCGGACATGTTGCCCGCCGACGTCATCGGCACGCAGATTTACAGCCCGCAGACCGGTGGCTTCAGCACGCGCAAAGGGCCGATCTTCGCCAACCTCGTCCTCGCCGACGAAATCAACCGCGCGCCCGCCAAGGTCCAGAGCGCGCTGCTCGAAGCCATGCAGGAAAAGCAGGTCACCATCGGCGACCAGACTTTCAAGCTGGACGAGCCGTTCCTCGTGCTGGCCACGCAGAACCCGATCGAGCAGGAAGGCACGTATCCGCTGCCCGAGGCGCAGGTGGACCGGTTCATGTTGAAGCTCAAGATCGGCTACCCGTCGCGCGGCGAGGAGCGGCAGATTCTCGACCTCATGGCGCGCACGTCCGGCACGCCTGTGACCCACGCCGTCGTCGAGCCGCAGCAGATTCTCAAGGCGCGCGAGGTCATCAACGACATCTACATGGACGACAAGGTCAAGGAGTACATCGTGGACCTGGTTTGCGCCACGCGGAATCCGGAGGAATACAAGATTGCCGTAAAGGAATTCATCCAGCTCGGTGCCTCGCCGCGCGCCACCATCAACCTGACGCTCGCCGCCAAAGCCTACGCGTTCCTCAAAGGCCGCGGCTACGTCACGCCGCAGGACGTGAAGAGCATCGGCATGGACGTGCTCCGCCACCGTGTCGCCATCACCTACGAAGCCGAGGCGGAGGAAAAGACCAGCGAAACGGTCATCCAGAAGATTTTCGACGAACTGCCGGTGCCGTGATGAATCAGAGGCAAATGGAAAACGAAAGCGCCAACCTCGCAAGAACCCGAACCATCTTGCTCGGCCTGCCGATCAACGATGAAGTTGCGTCTCAAATAATTGCTAAACTGCTTTTTCTGCAAAACAGAGATGCCCGCGCTCCCATTCAGTTGTTTGTTAACTCTCCCGGAGGTTCGGTAACGGCTGGAATAGCGATATTGAAGAAGATGGATGAGCTGAAGTTGCCGATTCGGACCCACTGTCTGCGATTCTGCGGTGGCGTCGCGACAACAGTTTTGGCGCATGGTGCAAAAGGAATGCGGACAGCAAGCCCGGATTCCCAGATTTCGCTATCAAGGGTTTATGGCGGCAACCCGAAAGGCCGGACGCAAACTCAGATTGATTTAGAGGTCGAACGCGTGACAAACGCCTTGTTGACGGAAATGGCGGATGACACAGGTCAAACGACGGATCAACTGAGCAAAGACATGGCGGAAGAGCGGTTTTTTGCACCTGATGACGCGAGGGAATATGGATTGATCGACAACGTCATAGCTCCAAGCATCTCTTCACCGTGATTCCCCGCGAAATCCTCAAGAAGATCCGGCAGATCGAGATTCGCATGAATCGGCTCGTGACGGAGTCGCTCGCGGGCGCGTCACTTCAGCCGGCGGCGGAGTTCTTCGGGGTCGCGAGCACCGTGAAAAACCGAAACGATGCCGATGAAGTGCGGTTCAATCGAGAAATAGACGCTGTAGCTGACAAACACCTCGACCCTAGCCTTGTGAACGGTGTTGCCCGCAAGTGGGAATCGTTCCGGATTCTGAAGGATGCGGGAGAAGGTGGCGTTGACCTCAGCCTCAAACCGGTCGCCCAGCCCCGGCTCTTGTTCGTCATACCACAGGACGGCGTCTTCGAATTCCAGCCGTGCCTCCGGCTCGAAGACTATTTCGCGGGACATGCGCGCCGGGCTTCGAGACGTTCCTTCAGTTCCGCACGGACTCGCCCCCACGCGATGCCGGTTTCAGGATTGCGGCGAAGACACTCCGCGCGCCGTTCAAATTCGGCAAGTTGCTCCGGCGACGGCTCGTCGGAAAATCTGGCGCGCAAGACTTCAAAAACTTCGCGTTGTTCCTCGCGCGGAAGTTTGCGGAATTCTTCCATTACTTCAGCCACAGTCATGTTGGAAATCTACCCCCGCCAGACAGGCAGGCAAGCGGGATTTCCTTTTCAGCAGTCTCGCAGCGGTTCTCGCAGCACGCAGCACGCATCAGGTCGCCCATGATCCCCCGCGAAATCCTCAAGAAGATCCGGCAGATCGAGATTCGCACGAACCGGCTCGTGACGGAGTCGCTCGCGGGCCAGTACCACAGCGTCTTCAAGGGCCAGGGCATGAACTTCGACGAGGTGCGCGAATACCAGCCCGGCGACGAGGTGCGCTCGATTGACTGGAACGTCACTGCGCGCATGAACCACCCGTTCGTGAAGAAGTTCGTCGAGGAGCGCGAGCTGACGCTCATGCTGGTGGTGGACGTGAGCGGGTCGGGCCTGTTTGGCTCGGTGGCGCAGTCCAAGCGCGAGCTGGCGGCAGAGATCGCCTCCGTGCTCGCCTTCTCCGCCATCCGCAACAACGACAAGGTGGGGCTGATCCTGTTTTCGGACGAGATCGAGAAGTTAATCCCGCCGCGCAAGGGCCGCCGCCACGTGTTGCGCGTCATCCGCGAGATTCTCTTCTTCGAGCCGCAGCGGCGCGGGACGGATCTTTCCGGCGCGCTGGAATTCATGCTGCGCGTCACGCCGCACCGCGCCATCGCGGTGGTGATTTCGGATTTTATCGGCGCGCCGACCAAGCGTGCTGCCGGCGTCCCGCCGGCGGAACAAGCTCGCATGCGTGGCACAGGCGCGGAGAAGAGTGATCTGCCGGCTGGAAGCACGGCAGCGCGCTCGGCACGGCCCGCCGGGAAAATGCCGGTGGCTCAGATGTTCAACGTGGCCTCGCTGGCGCAAGCGTCTTTCACTGCTTTGCGGCAGGCGAACCGGAAGCACGATTTGGTTGCCGTGCAGGTTACCGACCGCTATGAGATGGAACTGCCCGCGTTGGGCCGGTTGATTCTCCGCGATGCTGAAACGGGCGAAGTCGTGGAAGTGAACACCGGCGACGGGCGAAAGCGCGCTTCCTTTGCCGAACGCCAAGCCAAGGCTCAGGCCGAGTTGGCGCGGCTGTTTCGCTCCGCCGGCATTGACGCGATTCAGTTGCGGACCGACCAGCCGTATGGCGTGGAACTGGCGCGGTTCTTCGAGACGCGGGAGAAACGAAGGTTGCGAGGCTAACGATGACCAAGGCAACGCAAGCGATCCAGAGTGCGACGCAGGTCGTCTCCACCAACGACATCCGCGACATCCGGCCGCCGGTGGCAATCCCGAGCGGCTGGGCGTGGGTCTGGTGGACGGTGCTGATCCTTGCAGTGGCGGCGGGAGCGTTCGTCCTTTGGCGGTGGTGGCGAAAGAAGAAAGCGATTGAAGCCATCGTCCCCCCGGTGCCACCTCATGTGCGCGCCAAGCAACGGTTGGCGGATGCGCTGGCCCTGATCGGTCAGCCGCGGGAATTCTGCATCGCTGTTTCTGACGCGCTGCGCGTTTATCTCGAGGAACGGTTCAGTTTCCGCGCGCCGGAGCGAACGACCGAGGAATTCCTTCTGGACCTCAAGAAGACGGATTTGCTGATGCGGGACCAGAAGGAGAGTCTTGAGGACTTTTTGACGCGTTGCGATCTCGTGAAGTTCGCCAAGTATGAACCGCGCGAGGCTGAATTGCGCGACCTTCATGCGTCTGCGCTGCGGTTGGTCGAGGAAACCGAGCCCGTCGCAGTCCAGAGCCCGGAATCCGGAGTCCGGAGTCCAACAAGCGCATGACTTTTGCCCATCCATACTTGCTGCTGCTGCTGCTGTTGCTGCCGCTCTTGGCGTGGCTGAAGGGCCAGTGGGGCGAACCCCCATCCTTTCTCTATTCGTCGGCGCAGCTTGTGCGGGGGTTGGTGAACATTACACGCTATCGCGCGGGGGGCTTCCTGGCGGCGCTGCGCTGGCTGGCGTTGGCGCTGTTCATCCTCGCGTTGGCCCAGCCGCGACTGACGAAGAGCGAAACCCGGATCACGGCGAGCGGCGTGGACATCGTGGTGGCGTTCGATTTGTCCGGGAGCATGGAGGTGCCGGATTTTGTGGTGCAGAATCAGCGCGCCAATCGCTTCGAGGTCGCGCGGGCCGTGCTCAAGCAATTCGTGGATGCGCGTCCCAATGATCGCATTGGACTGGTGGCGTTTGGCGGCCGGGCCTATATCGCCTCGCCGCTCACGCTGGATCACGAGTTTCTGCACCGGATCATTGACAACCTGCGGTTGCACATGATTGAGGACAACACGGCTATTGGCTCGGGGCTTAGCACGGCGGTCAACCGTCTGCGCGAGCTGAAATCCAAGAGCAAGATTGTCATCTTGATGACGGACGGCCAGAACAACGCCGGCAAGATTGCGCCGCTGGAGGCGGCGAAAGCTGCGCAGGCGCTGGGCGTGAAGGTTTACACCATCGGGGTGGGCAACCGGGACTATGTGACCCAGCGGGGACGACCGGATTTGCTGCCAGACGAAGCGACGCTGCAGAAGATTGCGGAGTTGACAGGCGGGAAGTTCTACCGCGCAGACACCACGAAGCGTTTTCAGGCGATTTACGACGAGATAGACCGGCTGGAAAAGACGGAAGCGGAAATGAAGAAGTACACCCAGCACCGGGAGTTGTTCGGCTGGCTGGTTGCCTTGGGGCTGTTTCTGGTGCTGACCGAGGTCGTGCTTGGGAACACCGTTTGGAGGAGGCTGCCATGAATGGCAACGCGTTGGATCGTGAAAAGGTTGAACTGTCGAGCTGGCGATGGACACGGGTGCGCGGCGGCCAAGTTACGATTCAACGATCCCACGGTTCAACGATTTGACGAATACAATGCGTTTCGCCCAACCTCACTTTCTGTGGCTGTTGCTGGTGTTTCCGCCGGGGCTGGCGCTGTTTTACTGGTGGTCCTGGCGGCAACGGCAGGCCTTGATGCAGCGGTTTATCCAGGCACGCCTGTTGCCAAACCTGACCATCGGACTTTCGCCCGCGCGCCAGAAGGTCCGCTTGGGCTGCCTCGTCGCCGGGGTCGTCCTCTTGATCCTCGCCTTGGCACGCCCGCAATGGGGCTATGCCTGGGAGGAGGTCAAACGGCGTGGGCTGGACATTGTGGTGGCGATTGACACCTCCAAAAGCATGCTGGCCCGGGACATCGCTCCCAGCCGGTTGGCGCGGGCGAAGTTGGCCACGCTTGACTTGTTGCGGCTGGCGAAGACGGATCGGTTGGGGCTGGTGGCGTTCGCGGGCACAGCCTTCCTGCAATGTCCGCTCACGATTGACGAAACGTCGTTCCGCCAGAGCTTGGAGGCGCTCGACGTGAACATCATTCCCCAGGGCGGCACGGCTCTGGCGCAGGCCATTGACATGGCGCTCACCGCCTTCAAGGAAGACAACAACTTCAAAGTCCTCGTGATCCTGACCGACGGCGAGGATCACGACGGCGATGCGCTGGAGGCGGCGGAGCGCGCTGCCAAGGCGGGCCTGCGCATCTTCACGATTGGCATCGGCACGGCGGAGGGTGAGTTGCTTCAGATCCAAGACGACCAGGGACGGACGGACTACGTGCGCGACGAGCAGGGCAACGTGGTGAAGTCCAAGCTGAACGGGACGCTGCTGCAGCAGATCGCGGGGGCGACTGAGGGGGGCTTCTATCTGCCTCTGCGCGGCGCCAAGCCAATGGAAATGCTCTACGAACGCGGCTTGGCACCCTTGCCCAAGTCGGAGGGGAAGGAAAAGCTGGTGCGCCAATACCACGAGCGTTTCCACTGGCCGCTGGCGCTGGCGCTGGTGCTGTTTGCATTTGAAGCCGTGTGGCCGGAAACCAAGCGTCCGCCCCGGCGGGCAGGAGTCGGCACCCCGGTCGCACCGCGGGGTGCCGCCGGGGTTGCGGCCGCCTTGGCGTTCGCGCTGGCGGTGGGGGCGAACGCCTCCCCCTCGAGCGCGCTGCGGGATTATGAAGCGGGCCGGTACGAGGAATCGCTGAAAGGCTACGAGGAGTTGGCCCAGCGCAGAAGCGAGGATCCGCGCCTGCGGTTCAATGCCGGCGCCGCTGCCTATCGCAACGGGCAGTTCGACGAGGCGGCGAAGTGGTTTGGACAGGTGACCACGGCGCCGGACCTCCGATTGCAGGAACACGCTTACTACAACTTGGGTAACGCCCTCTTCCGCGCCGGTGAAGTGTCGGGCGATCCGAAGCAGACGCAGGCGAACTGGGAGAAGGCCTTGCAGCAATACGACCGTGCGCTGAAGTTGAACACAAACAACGCCGATGCGCGTTTCAACCAGGAATTCGTGAAGCGGCGGCTCGAGGAATTGAAACAACAACCGCCGCCGCAGTCTCAACCCGACCGAAGCAAAGATCAGGAAGACCCAAAGGACCAACCGCAAGACCAGCAGGCGAAGCAAGATCAACAACCTCAGAATCAAGAGCGTCGCCAGGACGAGCAGCAACAGCAGCAAGCGCAGGAGCAGCGGCAACAGGACCAGCGACCCCAGTCACAGCCGCAGCCGAAGGAGCAAGACGAGCAGCAGCAGCAAGCGCAGGGGAATCCCGATCAACCGAAGGAGGAGGAACAGACCTCGGAGCAGAAAGGCGAAAGGCAACCGGCGTCGCCGGGGCAGATGACCCCTGAAGAAGCCAAACGGCTGCTCGACGCTCAGAAGGGGGAAGAACAAGTATTGCAATTCCGTCCCCCAGCCAAGCCGCGTGATGCCCGCCGCCCGTTCAAGGACTGGTGAGGGCTGGTTCTGGCGGCGCGTTGGCAATGAAAAAGGCAGGCCTGATGAACGCCTGCCCTTGTCGTTTCGGAAACTTGGCTATTCAGCCTTGGCTGGTTTCTCGGCGCGCGGCGCCCGGGGCTTGCGTTCGGCGGCGGCTTCCGGCTTGGCGGCGACGTCGGCCGGCTTGTCGCTTCGATACGTGCGGGGGCCGCGGCGATCCGGGCGCTCCCGTTTGCCTTCTTCGGGTTTCGCTTCGGGCTTGGCTTCCGGCGCCGGCAGGGGGGTGCTGCTCTCGACCCGAACCTTGAGAGTGCCTTTGACCTCGGGGTGCAGGCGCAGGTCCACCTCGAACTCGCCCAGCGTCTTGATCGGCTGGTCGAGGTGAATCTTCTTTTTGTCGAGCGAGACGTCGAACTGGGTCTTGAGTTGGTCGGCAATGGTGCCATTGGTGACGGTGCCGAACATCTTGCCATCATCGCCGGTCTTGACGGTGACGACGCAAATCAGTTTGGAGAGGCTCTTGGCGAGTTCATTCATGGTGTTGAACTCGTGGGCCTCGCGTTCGGCGCGGCGCTGGCGCAGCACTTCGAGCCGGCGTTTGTTGGCGGCGGTCAAAGGCACAGCGAGCCGTTGCGGGAACAGGTAATTGCGGGCGTAGCCGGCGGAAACCTTGACCTGGTCGGACTCGGCGCCCAGACCGACAATGTTGCTGGTGAGAATGACTTGTGTCTTGGCCATAGAAAAATCGTAATGCGTGGTGCGTGAATCAGAAAGGCACGTCGTCCTCGGGAGGAGGGGGTTCGGCTTCGGCAGGCGGGGGCTCGGCGACCGTTGCGGCGGCGGGACGCGCCCGCGCCGGTGCCGGAGAACTGCCACCTTCGGGACCGCGCGGGCTGCCGAGGAACTGGACAATCTCAGCCACCACGCCAAGCTTGCTGCGTTTCTGGCCAGTCTGTTTGTCGTCCCATTGGTCGAGCCGTAAACGACCCTCGACGAGAAGCGAGCTGCCCTTGCGCATGTACTGCGCGACGTTTTCGGCGGTGCGGCCGAACATGTCCACATCCACAAACGTCGCTTCTTCCTTTTTCTCGCCGGTTTCGGTCGTCCAGACACGGTTGACGGCGAGGCCGATCTTGGCGATGGCCGTGCCCTTGGGCGTATAGCGCAACTCGGGATCGCGCGTGAGATTGCCGACGAGAATGACTTTGTTGAAGCTCGCCATGGTGGCCTCCGAGCGCGAGGTTACGCCGCGGGTTTGGGCGCGGGCGCGACGGTGAACAGCACGCGGAACACCTCGTCGTTGTGGACGAAACGATTGCGCAGGGTGGCGATGGCCGCCGGTGCCGCCTCGAATATGACGTTCACATAGAATCCGGCGCTGTGTTTCTTGTCGGCCACGCGCGCAAAGGGGCGGCGGTCCATCTTCTGCACGGTTTCCACTTTGCCGCCAACCGCGGTGATCTCGCTGGTGACGCGATCAATCGCTTCCTTCACGCCTTCTTCCTTGCCGGCGGTGTTCAATATAAACAGACCTTCGTATCGTTTCACTGCTCGTTTCCTTCGGTTTCGGAGGGCACGACCACTCCGTTAAAATCGTTCATTGCCTTCTGGATCCCCGCGTCCAGCCAGCATTCCACCTGGTCGGCTGCGGTGCCCAGCACTTTGTCCATCGTCTCTGCCTCGGCCGCCGTGAACGGGCCCAGCACATGTCCCGTGATCTCACGCCCACCCGCTTGCCGGCCAATCCCAATCCGCAGCCGGGCAAAAAGCTTCGTGCCCAGATGCCGCTCCAGCGACTCGAGGCCGTGATGGCCCGCACTGCCGCCACCCGGACGCAGGCGAATCTCGCCCAGTGGCAGATCCGCATCGTCCACGCAGACCAGCAGGTGGTCGGACATGACCTGATAGTATCTGCCAACCGCGGCGACTGCTTCGCCGCTGGCGTTCATGAACGTCTGCGGCTGACAAAGCCACACGCGCTTTTGGCCGCGCTCCGCCCGCGCGAGGCGGGACCGGAACCTGCCCTCGTCCGCCCAGCGAGCCCGCCAACGCTGCGCCAACGTCTCGACCAATTGAAACCCTGCGTTGTGCCGGGTCCGGACATATTCCGCGCCGGGATTGCCCAAGCCCACGATGAGGCGTGTCTGCTCCATGCGCGGTGCCGGAACCGCCGGCGGACCATCGGCCGCCAGCCGGGAAAACTACTTCTTCTTCTCGGGCTTCTTCTCGGCGGCCTTGGCCGGCGCGGGAGCTTTCTCGCCAGGTTTGGCCGGGGCCGCTTTCTCGCCGGGCTTGGCGGCTGCCTCTTTTGTGGCGGGTGCCGCTTCGCCCTCTTCGCCTTCCTTCTTTTCCTTGAGCATCTCCACGGCGCCGGCATCCATCGGCGCGGCTTCGGCCGGGGTCTCTTCAACTTCGGCGCGCGGGATGGCGCAAGCGATGACGGTCAGGGTCTTCTCGCCCAAGATCTCGACTCCCGGCGGCGCTTTGAGGTCGCCGATGTGGATGGCCTGATTGACGAGCAAATGCGAGACATCCACCACGATCTGCTCGGGCAAGTCTTTTGGCAGGGCGCGGGCCTTGACCTTGAAGAGCACGTGGCTCAGAACGCCGCCGCCGGTCTTGACGCCCTCCGCCTCGCCCACCGTCTCCACCGGAACGTTGACAACGACCTTTTCATCCGCGGCAACCTCATGCAGGTCCAAGTGCAGCGGCTTGCCGCTCAGTGGGTGGTGCTGAACCTCTTGAACGAGCGCCAAACGCTGGGGGCGCGGATCGTCTTTGACCGCCACGTCCACCAGGATGATCTCGGACAGCGAGTGATGGAGGAGATCGCCCAACTCCTTCGCGTCAACCTCCAAGTTCTGGGGCTTGCTCTGGCGGCCATAGATGACGGCCGGAATGCGCCCGGAGGAGCGCAATTTCTTGACTCCGCTGCGGCGCGTGAGCGCCCGCGGAAATGCGTTCAATGCTACCGATTTCATTGTCTAGTCGTTCCAATCCGGCGTCGCCATCAACTGGTGCGCGCGCCCTTAAACTCGAATAGTGAATTAACCGACGAATTGCTATGGATTCGCTTGATGGCCTCGCCCAGCAAGCCCGCCACCGACAGCGTCGTGATCTTCACCCCTGCAATCGCAGGGCGCAGGACGGTATCAGTTGTAATCAGTTCGTCAATCACCGATTTTCGCAATCGCTCGATCCCGATGTCGTTCAGGATGGCGTGGGAAACGCAGGCCACGATCCGTTTGGCGCCCTTCTTCTTGAGCAAGTCGGCCGCCTGGGTCAGGGTTCCGGCGGTTTCGGTCAGGTCATCCACTAGCAGGCAGTTCTTGCCGCGGATTTCGCCGATGACGGCCATGGACTCAACCTCCGTGGCGCTCTTGCGGCGCTTGGCGACGATCGCGAGGCCTGCCTCCATGGTCTGCGAGTAGGCATGCGCCATCTTCAAACCGCCCACATCCGGGCTGACGACGACCAGATTCGGCAGGTGTTGCTGTCTCAAATACTCGTACATCACCGGAGCCGCATAAAGGTGGTCCACAGGAATATCAAAGAACCCCTGAATCTGTTGGGCGTGCAGGTCCACCGTGAGAATCCGGTTGGCGCCCGCCGCGACGAGCAGGTTGGCCACCAGTTTGGCGGTGATGGGCACCCGCGGTTGGTCTTTGCGATCCTGCCGGGCGTAACCGTAAAAGGGCAACACCGCCGTAATGCGCTTGGCACTGGCCCGGCGCACTGCGTCAATCATGATGAATAGTTCCATCAGATTGTGATTGGTGGGCGGGGAGGTGGGCTGGACGATGAACACGTCCTCCCCGCGGACGTTTTCCTCGATTTTCACAAACGTCTCGCCGTCGGGGAAAGGGCGGATCGAGGCTTTGGCGAGTTCCATCCCGATGGCGGCGCAGATAGCCTGCGCGAGAGGTTGATTGGCCGTTCCGGTAAAAATCTTCACGGTGCGCTACGCGTTTGGCTGAAACAAAAAACCACCGAACCCGGTGGTGAAAAAGACGGCAGGACTGTAGCAACGCAACTGGCCCGCGCAAGTTGTTTTTGAAGTCGTGTCGTGTAGTTTTCAAAACCGGAATTTTGTGTGCGATCAAAACCGGACTGGGT
>CAZJTM010000033.1:0-37437 GCA_964548925.1 uncultured Verrucomicrobiota bacterium
CGGGTTGGCCAGGATGACGCGGATGGGGGCGGTCTTCTGGCGGTTGATGCGCTTGGTGTTCTCTGGGTTGAACAGCACCAGGTCCTGTTGCTCGTGGCGTTCGTTTAGCGCGTAATAAGAGAGGTGGCCGTTGATGGTTTCAAAGGTGTCCACGAGGCAAATGCCCGCGAATGGTTCGTAGCGCCCCACGGCCTCGTAGTAGGCGTGCTCGATGTTCATCGAAGCGATGTAGTAGGGCAGGAGCATCAGCTCGTTGCAGAACAGCTCCTCGGCAAACTTGTGTGGCAGCGCCGCCTTGCGGGTTTCGGCGATGCGGCGGATGAGGCTGACAATGAAATTGCCAGTGCCCGTGAAGGGATCGAGGATTTGCACGTCGCGATCTGCCAGCGATTTACTGAACTCCTGCCGCAACACGTCCTCCACGCTGGCGATCATGAATTGCACCAGCGACTGCGGTGTATAGACGATGCCGTGCGTATCCGCCACCTGGACGCTAAAGCCCTGAAAGAACCGTTCGTACACGGTGTTGAGGAAATGCTGCTTCTGGTTGAAGTCGTGGATCGTGGCAGCGGCGTTCTCAATGGCACCGTAGAAATGCTCCAGCCGCTGAGTGAAATCGTCGCGGCTGAACGCCTTCGAGGTCAGGGCCGCAATGACCTTCTCGATCTCCACGGCAATCACGTTGCGCTGCATGAAATCCGCCACGTCGAACACCTTGCGGAAGATGCGTTCCGTGAGCAGGTGCTGGATGAGCATCTCCTCAACGGCTTCCTCGCGGAGGTTGGGATTGATCGAAGCGCGGCAGAGCGTGACGAAATCGCCAAAGGCCTTAATGAACTTCGCGTTGGTCTGGCGTTCACTGCGGATCAGCTTCTGCAGACTCGCGCCAAGTTCCGGCACCTTGTCTTTGAACTGCTCGACCGCCTTTTCCCAGTTGGCGATGGCCGGTGGGGCAAAATCGAGAAAGAGCCGGAGGACATCCACCAGCTTGCCGGGTTCGGCGAGGTCCGTCTCCAGGACCCGCTGGCCATTTTGATAGAGCACGGCGCGGCGCGGCTCTTGAAAGAGGATGTTGTCCTTCGGATAGCCGACGGCAAACTTGGCCTTGATCTCCTTTTCGAGATCGTCATCGCTGTCTTTTGCCTCCCAGATGCCACGCGTAAGCCCGTAGTTATCGAGCACCGCGCCGTCGGCCTTCAGCGGCTTCGCGCCTTTGCGTGCAATGGCGTGCTCCGGGACAAGCTTCCAATGGAGTTGGCCGGCAGCATTGTCCAGCAGGGCTGCAAACGCTGAGCGGACTGCGGATTCATGCGTGATACCCAGCTTGCCAAATTTCGCGAGCGAGGCGTAGTAGGCCTGAACGGCCTTATGCGTCGGTTTGAGCGAAAAGCGCGACATGCGGTTGACCGCGAGTTTCGCTAAAGCGCCCGCCCTGTCAACCGCTCGTAGGCCTCCAGGTACTTCGCCTGCGTCTTGGCAATGACGTCCGGCGGCAACACCGGCCCGGGCGGGGTTTTGTTCCAGTCGAGCGTTTCGAGGTAGTCGCGGAGGAACTGCTTGTCGAAGCTGGGCTGGCTTTTGCCGGGTGCGTATTGGTCGGCAGGCCAGAAGCGCGACGAATCGGGCGTCAGCACTTCGTCAATCAGGATGAGCTTACCATCGTCCAGGCCGAACTCGAACTTGGTGTCGGCGATGATGATGCCGCGTTGGCGGGCGTAGGCACGGGCCTCGGTGTAAATCTTCAGACTGGCCGCACGGGCCTGCTCGGCAATGTCCGCGCCCACGATCTTCGCCGCCTCAGCGAAGGAGATGTTTTCGTCGTGGCCGGTTTCAGCTTTGGTGGCGGGCGTGAAGATCGGCTCGGGCAATTCACTGGATTCCTTCAAGCCGGCGGGCAGTTTGATGCCGCAGACGGTCTGCGACTGCTTGTATTCCTTCCAACCGGAGCCGGCGAGGTAGCCGCGCACGACGCACTCAATGGCCAGGGGCTTGGCCTTCTTCACGATCATGCTCCGGCGGGCGAGTTGCGCGGCGAACGGTTGCAACTCTTTCGGCAACGGATCGCCGGCGCGGGAGAGCAGATGGTTGGGCACGAGCGTGGCGAAGCGGTCGAACCAAAAGAACGAAATCTGCGTGAGCACCTCGCCTTTGCGCGGGATGCCGTTGGGCATGATCACGTCGAACGCAGAGATGCGGTCAGACGCGACCATGAGGTAGCGGTCACCGAGATCGAAAAGTTCGCGGACCTTGCCGCTGCGAAGCTTTTTGATGCCGGGCAGATTGAGTTGGAGAATGGGTTCGTTCAATGCGTTCGCCATGCGGAGTATGATGCCGTCCTCCCCGCCGAGTTCAAGACGGGAAGTGCGCGTCCGCCCCGATCTTCAGCGACTTCCAGCATGCTTCCGGTGTCCTCGCCGGAAATCCCATTCTCAGCCCGACACTGAAATGGTTCTTCCGGCGAGGACGCCGGAAGCACGCTGAGGGTTGGTCCGGATGCGGGTCTTCGCCCCCCACGCCGTGGAAACCGTGGCCGAGCGCAGAGACTCGATCCCGCGACACCACGCGTTACAGCGCCACGTCTTCCGGCCGGACATCGAGGCACTCGTCCTGGTCTTCCCAGACGGCGGCGGGGTAAAAGTCGAGCAACCGGGGCGCGAGTTGGGTGCCCGCCTGAGCGAGCAAGCGCTCGGCTTCCTTGGCGGCGTTGTCGTAGGCGCGGTCGTAATTGCCAGCGCTCTTGCGCTGGCGGTCGTCCCAATGCGCGACGGCGTGGACAGGCGCGTATTTCGCCGCCCAACCCTCAAGGCCCGGCTTCAATTCGTCCGGGAGTTCGTCAAACGGAACGAGGACTTCGTTGCAGTGCTGGCAAATCAACCCCGACTCGTGGACATCGCGGGTGAGCAACGGCAGGAACGGCGCGCGGCAGCAGGGGGATTCGGGATAAGCGGCCGGCGGCATGGCCAGGCGCTTGAGCCAGACTTGGCGGTCGTGGGCGGCTTGCGCGCCGAGGCGGTAGGCGCCGACCAGCGGATGCGAGAGCCGCCACGCGCTCCCTTGCAACTGGCCGAGCGTCTGTGCCAGCCAGCGGGCGAGCGTGAGGTCGTCAAACGCGCGGAACGCAACGGCATACTCCTGCCACAGCGAATCGAGCGGTGAACCTTCGGATTCTTCGGTTGCCATCGGGCACAGCTTGCGGCGGCGGGGTTGGTTTGTCGAGCCGGCAAAGGAGCTTTGGGTTCACGGGGCACACCAGGAAATGGTGGTCGAATTTGCGTCAGTCTTTATCTTGATCTTCATCTTACTCTTACTCGCTTCTGCTTGGCTGGACGCTTGAATCCAGGCGGGGAGGATCGAGATGGAGATTAGGATCAAGATTAAGAGCAGAAGACCTCAAGGAGCCTCCATTTCCAAACGCAACAAGGTTCAGCAGCGATTCCGTCCGGCGGTTGACAGGCTGCTCACTCCGATTACCCTTTCGCCATGACAAAGACCACGCTCGCTCGCTTGCTGCTGCTCTGCGCTGCCGCTCTACTTCACCTTCCAAGCCGCGCCGCGGATTGGCCTCATTGGCGCGGGCCAGAGTTCAACGGCATTTCCCGAGAAACCGGCTGGAGCGCGCAGTGGCCGGCGGCCGGGCCGAAGGTGCTTTGGAAAGCGCAGGTCGGCACGGGCTTTTCCTCTTTCGCCGTTGCCAAGGGCCGCGTTTACACCATGGGCAACACGGCCGAGACGGACATGGTCACTTGCTTCAAGGCGGACACCGGCGACGTGATTTGGAAGCACTCCTATCCGCAGCCGTTGGAGCCCAAGAACTACGAGGGCGGTCCCAACGCGACCCCGACCGTGGACGGCGACCGCGTCTATGCGTGCAGCAAGGACGCCGAGTTGTTCTGCCTCGACGCCGCCAAGGGCACGGTGATCTGGTCCAAGAAGCTGGCCGAGGAACTGGGCACCAAGAAGCCCACCTGGGCCTATGCCAGTTCCGTGCTGGTCCAGGGCGATTTGCTCCTGCTCAACGTGGGCAGCGCGGGCACGGCGTTGAACAAGCAGGATGGCAAGGTGGTCTGGAGCAACGGCAAAGACGTGGCAAACTATTCCACCCCCGTGCCCTTCGACGCCGAGGGCAAGCGGGCCATCGCGCTGTTCACCAAGGACCACATCGCCGCGTTGCTGGTCGCCGATGGCAAGGAACTCTGGCGCTATCCGTGGAAGACGGACTACGACATCAACGCTGCCGATCCCGTTATTTCCGGCAATGAGGTGTTCATTTCCTCGGGTTACAATCACGGCGCCGCGTTGCTCAGGATCGTGGATGGCAAGCCCGAGAAGGTCTGGCAAAACAAGAACATGCGCAACCACTTCAACAGTTGCGTGCTGTGGCAGGAGCACCTCTACGGCGTGGACGAAAAGGAACTGCGCTGCCTTGAGTGGAAGACCGGCGCGGTGAAATGGGGCGACCCGAAGTTCGGCAAGGGCTCGCTCATGCTGGCAGACGGCAAACTCATCGGTCTGGGGGAAAGGGGCGAGCTGCTGATCGCCGAGGCAACGCCGACGGAATTCAAACCGCTCGCCCGCGCCCAAGTGATCGGCGGCAAATGCTGGACCGCCCCAGTGCTGTCCAATGGCCGCATCTATTGCCGCAACGCCGCGGGCGACGTGGTCTGCCTCGACGTCAGCGGCAAGTAACGGCGGGCCGTTCCCCGTCCAGTTTTGTTCGCACACGCTTTCCCGGCTTCCAAAGCTAAACGATACAAGCGCAGAATCTGATTGACCCCTCGGCTGGGGAGTCTTACAAGCCACGCATCCTGTAGCAGTCCGTCGGCTTCAGGATGGTTCTGCTGGCCGTGTGCGTATGTGTTGCTCTGAAACCAAACCTCAAGTCAGCTCGTCAGCGTCGCGCCGCGGACTTCCCGTCGGCACCCGGGTGTGGTCAGGAGAGTTCGATAGTCTCGCGGGCTCTCGCTCCCCCCGGTCGCTGCGACTCCCCTCTTCTGTTTGTCTTTCCAAACCCGGGGCGCTCGCCCCGAGAAGCCTTCAGTCTCCATGATCGGCACACACCGACCCAAACCACACTCCAACCCGAGGTGAACCATGTTCAGCTTCCTGACCCCACCGCTGTTCGCGGACCCGGAAAAGATCTATCAGCCGTTGCCAGCGTTCGCCGCTGACGGCAAGGACGAGCCGAAGAGCCGGCAGGAGATTCTCGACGCGATCGCCAAGTTGAATGAAGCGGCGCGGGAGTTCTCCTCCAGCAAGAACTTCACGAGGGACTACCTGGCCTTGATTGCCCAGGCGGAGGCGCAGGCCGCGAAGCAGCAGTGGTGCGACGCGCGCCGGACTTTGTGGGAGGCGACGTTCTTTCTCAACCGGGCCTTGGAAAGCAAGGCGGCGTCCAAGTTCCGAAAATGCATTGGCGTGTACTATGGCTGCTGGTTGCTGGCCTTGGTGATCATCGGGCGGTGGCTCAAAGGGCTGGAAGGTGGGGAAGCCGCCATTCTCTGCTTTGGCTTGCCGTATTGGCGTTACGTCATGATGGGCGCGTTGGGGGGACTCACGATTGCCGTCTGGGGATTGACGAAGCACTCCGCCGAGCTTGATTTTGATCGCGCCTACGCCGTGTGGTACTGGTTGCGCCCGTTGCTTGGCGCCGTGATGGGCTTGATTGCCGTGCTCACGGTCCAAGCCGGCTTGTTTGCGGTGGAAGGCGAACCCTCCCTGAAAGGAAGAACCGCGCTTTACATCCTGGCCTTCTTGGCGGGTTTCAGTGAACGGTTCTTCATCCGTGTCCTGGACCGGGTGATGACAGCGCTCTTCAGCAGTGAAACGGCGACGACCGCGGCGCGCCGGCCTGCTCCCGCAAGATCACAGACGGCTTCCCCGGAGAGCTGAGTGCCGGCCGCGTCTTGTTGCCGACCTCGGGAGTGCCCGGTTGCGTCGGTCGCGGTTTGTTGGTGAACTGGCGCGGTGTCGAAGTGGAAATCCAATGGCGGCTTGACGGCGAGCTTGGTGTTCGCGGTGTTTCTGTGGGGGGGAAACAACGCGGGCGTGAAGTATCTCGTGGATTTCTGGCCGCCGGTCTTCGTCGGCGCGACGCGCTTTCTGTGCGCGGGTCTGCTGCTGCTGGCGGTGCTGCGTTGGACCTGTTGGTTGGGCGCGTGGCAGCCGGTGCCGCGGGAAATGCAGGCGCGGCTTTGGTGGCGGGGAGGGTTCAGCCTGGCCATCTACATCGTGGTCTTCAACGGTGCGCTCTGTTTTACCTCGGCCTCGCACGTGGCGTTGATCCTCGGCGCCTCGCCCTTGTGGGCCCTGCTGTGGGAGCGCCACACCGGTTCGATGCGGGAAGCCGCCCGGAAGTATGGAGCGGCCTTGCTGGCGCTGGCGGGAGTGGGGGTGCTCTTCTGGCCGGCGCTGCAATCCTCGAAAGGCTCGTGGCCCGGCGAGGTGTTGAGCGTCCTGGCCAGCTTCCTGTGGACACACTTCGGGCGGCAATGCCGGGTGCTCAGCCGCGATTTGAACGGCGCGGAGATTACCGCGCACGCGATGTGGCGGGCGGCGGTCTGGCTCGCGCCGTTCGCCCTCTGGGAAGTCGCGCGCCAGGGCGTGGGTTGGCGGACGGACGGGGCGCTGATTCAAGGCTACTGCATTCTCGCCGGCGGCGTGATTGCCTTTGCGCTCTGGACCAACGCCCTGCGTCACTGGCCAACGAGCCAAGTGATGCTCTTCAACAATCTCATTCCCGCGAGCACCATGGCCTGGGCACACGTTTGGCTGGACGAGGCCGTCACGCCAACCTTCGGCGCGGCCATGGTGTTGATCGTGGCGGGCGTGTTGTTGGGGCAAGCACCGTGGCGCAGGGCCGGAGGGCCCGCGCCCGTGCCGCCCGAGTGAAATGGGTTGCGTATGGACGTGAAAAACCTGAACGAAGTCCCCGCCTTCATTACGAAGGACGGCTCGGAAATCCGTGAATTGCTGGCGCATCGGAACTCGGCGATCCGCAACCAAAGTCTCGCGGAGGCGCGCGTGCCGGTCGGCGCCAGCACGCAGGAGCATTATCACCCGCGCGCGGAGGAGATTTACTACATCACCCACGGCACGGGGCGGATGCGGATCGGGGACGAGGAGCGCGAGGTGCGGGCCGGCGATGCCATCGCCATCCGTCCGGGGCAGCGCCACAAGCTCTGGAACACCGGGAACGAAACGCTGCGGTTGCTCTGTTGTTGCGCGCCGGCCTACGAGCACGAGGACACGGTGATCACGGAGAAGTGAATTGACCCGGCGCCGCCGCCTCGTTTCACTTGGGCCATGAGAGTTTCGCTTTGCCTGGCGGTCAGTGCGGCGGTGATGCTGGGGGCTTCCTGCGCCCGGACCCCGCCCGCCGGGGCCGCCAAGCCCGCGCCCATCGTCACGCCCGATACCACGCTGGTGGGCCGCGTGCTCCAGGTCAATTCGCGCTCGCGTTACGTGATCGTGAATTTCCCCGTGGGCACCGCACCCTCAGCGTCCCAAGTCCTGGGGGTGTATCGGAACGGCGTCAAAGTGGGCGAGGTGCGGATTGACGAACGCTGGCGCCGCGACGACAACATGGTGGCCGATCTGCTCGCCGGCGAAGCCCAGGTAGGCGACGAGGTGAGAGATCGTTGACGCGCCACCGCGGCGAGGCGCAACGACCATGTTCGTTGGAAACGGTTCAACCGATCGCAGGCCAGAGATTCAGCCGCCTGCATCCCCTCGCCCTTCTCGCGACCGGTTCCGTCACACCTCCGTGTCAGCGTTGGACTCCTCGGTCGGCTGGATCGTTTTGGGCGGCGCTTTCTTGTGGTAAGGCGAGTACAGGTTGAAGTAGATGCCGCACATCGGCCGAACCGTGTCCGTTTGGCTGAGGATCACGGTGACATGGCGGTCGAGCGCGATGCCATGGCGCAAGCCCGGCGCACGCCCTTCGTAGGCTTTGATCGCTTTGGCGACCAGCGACAGGAGGATGTGCTGAAACTCGTCGGTGCATTTCTCCAAGCTGACCACGTGGCGATCGTACACTCGGACGGCTTCGGCAATCTCGCGCTTGAAATCGTTGGGCGTCACGGGCCGAGATTAGTCGAGGACAGAGGGAATTCAAGCCGGGGCCGCTTGGGCATACGAGCGCTCGCCGAAGAGGGCCGTGCCGAGGCGGACCATCGTTGCCCCTTCTTCGATTGCGACCTCGAAATCGCCGGTCATGCCCATGCTCAAGTGCGGCAGTGGAGCGCCCAAGGTTTCTTCACATTGCTGTTTGAGCTCACGCAGCCGGCGAAAGTACGGTCGCACGTTCTCGGCCACCGGCGACCACGGAGGAACGGTCATCAAACCGTGGATTTCGAGCCGGGGCAAAGCGTTCAGGTCTTTCAACTCGGTCAACAGCCGCTCGGGGGCATATCCAAATTTGCTCGCTTCGCCCGCCAGATTCACTTCCAGCAACACGGGCATGCGCTTGCCCGCCTGTTCGGCGCGTTTGTTGATCTCCTCCGCGAGGCGCAAACTGTCCACGCTCTGAATCATCTCGAACAGTTCGACAGCGTCGCGGACCTTGTTGGTCTGCAGATGCCCCACCAGATGCCAGCGCAGCCTGCCGGGGCAAAGTGGGATCTTGGCTTTCGCCTCCTGGACCTTGTTTTCCCCGAAGAGCAACAAGCCGCAAGCCGCGGCCGCCTGCACGGTTTCCGCAGGGTGCGTCTTGGCGATGGCCACCAGCGCCACGGAATCTGGAAGGCGCCCGACCCGCTCGCACGCGCCGCGCATTCGTTCCCGCACCGACTGGATGTTGTTCGCCAAATCCATGCGGACATCCTATGGCGAAGTCGGGCAGGCGTAAATTCTTTCGGTGACTCTGCGGCGGGCAGCCGCCAGAATCCGGCCCATGAATTACTGGCTGGTGAAGCAGGAGCCGGAAGAGTACGCGTGGGCCGCGTTCGTGAAGGACGGCGGCACGGCGTGGACCGGGGTGCGCAACTTTCAAGCGCGAAACAACCTCCGCGCGATGCGCCGGGGCGATCCGGTGCTGTATTACCACAGCGGCGAAGCGAAAGAGATTGTGGGTTTGGCCCGTGTGGCCAAGGAGGCTTACACCGATCCAACAGCGGACGATGGGGATTGGGTGGCTGTGGATTTGCGGCCGGTGCAAGCTCTGACCGCGCCGCTTTCGCTAGCGGCGATCAAGGCCGATGCCCGGCTGAAGACGATGGCGTTGTTGCGGCAGTCCCGGCTGTCGGTCGTGCCGTTAACCAAGTCAGAGTTCGAGCGCGTTTTGGAACTGGGCAAAAGCAAGCCGTCAGGATATGGGAACTAACGGAGTGAAGGCGGTCATCTTCGACATGGACGGAGTGATCGTGGACAGCGAACCTTGTCACGAGCGGGCGTTTCTGGACACAGCGGCGGAACTGGGCTATGGCGAGACTCACGGCTTGCGTTCGGCGGATTACATCGGGCGAGCGGACGATGATCTGTGGCGCGATTTCATCAAACGGCATCAACCCCCGCAGACGCTGGCGGAGTTGCTGGCGCTGAAAGTGGCGCGCGTGGCCGAACTCATCCGGCACCAGCAACCGCTCTTCGATGGCGTTTGCGAATTGGTCGAGAAAATGGCGGCCCACTTCCCGTTGGCCCTTGCCTCCGGCTCGGAGCGGCTGATCGTGGACGAGGTGCTGAAACTCCGCGGACTGGGCCGGCACTTCGCGGTGACGGTCAGCGCCACCGATATTCCGCGGGGTCGCGGCAAACCTGAGCCGGACATCTTCCTCGAGGCGGCAAAGCGGCTCGGAGTCGCGCCTGCGGCTTGCTGCGTGATCGAAGACTCGAAACCAGGCATCGCGGCGGCGTTGGCGGCGGGCATGTCAGTCATCGCCATCACCAATACCCACCCGGAGGCGGAACTGGGGCGGGCAACGCGGATCGTCCAGACCTACGCCGAAATTGAGCGCATCTTGGTGTCAACCCAGGGTGACGGCGCGTGAACCTCCCCATCATTCTCGACCGTCGCAATCCGTCGAGTCTCAACCACGTGTTACCTATTCCGCTGGGCGCGTTGCCCAGCGGCACGGGCCAGTGGTCCGTGCCATCCCGCAAGAAACCGAGATGCGCCCAACCAGTGACGAGGCTGGGATTCGTGCCGTCGTGAGCGAACAAAACCGGGAGGCTGCTTGGAGGCTCTGGTCACGTGATCGCGATTTCCGAACTTGTCTGTTGCTGCCGGAGAAGATAAGGAGTACCAGAATGTTTCAAGGAAACTTCTTCCTCTATTTTTGGTTCATGGCGGAATTCCGGGGAAGGCGGCGCGGATTTTGAGGAAGAAGTATTCGTCATCGCGGTAGCCGTAGGCCATCCGCTTGAGGACTTTGATCTTGTTGTTGATGCCTTCGAGCAGGCTGGTGTGTAGCGGCCAGCGGCAGTGGGCCAAGACGCCGGCCAGCCGTTCCTTGAGGTTGCGGGCCAACTTCTTCAACGGCGCCACCCGGCTGCGGATGGCGCGGTTATACCAGTCGTCCCAGAAACGTCGGGCGGCGCCTTCATAGGAGTAGTCCCACAGGCTTTTGAGATCGTCCTTGAGGACATAGACCGTGGCCAAGGCGTGATTGGCGCGCAGCAACGCATCGAGCTTCACCCGGTCGGCTCGGCTCACGTTCGGGCGGTTGCGCAGCAGCAGCCACCGGCTGCCTTTGACCACTTCGCGGGCGGGTTGGTCCTCCCGCAGGCGGTTGGCTTCGTCCACCCGCACCCGGTCCACGACCTCGCGTCCATACTTGGCGACGACGTGAAAGAGGTCATAGACGATTTCGGCTTGGGGACACTGAGCGCGCACCTCTTCCTCGTAGGCGCAATTCATGTCGATCACCACCGCTTTGAGGCGGGCCCGACCCTCCGCCCCCAAGGCCGCGAAGAAGGGCCGGAGGTCCTCGCGGCCGCGTCCCCGGCAAACCCAGAGCCCGCGCGTGCGGTGCGGGTCCACGAAGACCGTGGCGTAGCGATGCCCTTTCTGAATCGCAAACTCGTCGAGCGTGAGCACCTCCAGGCCGTTCAGGTCCGGGGGGCCGAGCGTTTCGGTGAGGTGGGCTTTATCAATGGCCTTGACCGTGTGGCGGTGCAGGCCAAAGAACGCGGCGACGTGTTTGACCGGCAACCACTGGCAGAGCTGGGCGACTTCTCGGGCCAACCGCCGTGTGACCCGAGCGTAGGGCGCCAGCCAATCGAGGTGTTCGAGCTTGGGACCGCAGCGGGGGCACGCCAACCGGCAGCGATGCACCAGCAGTTGCACGGGCGTGCCCAGCAGGGGCAAATCCCGCACCCACCGCTCCTCCATCTCATGTACCGTGTCCACGGTCTGACCGCAGCCGCAGCAGCGCGGTGACCGCTTCGGATCGGGGAGCAACTCCAGCCAAACCTCCTCGGGATGATCGGGATCCACCGGCAACCGGCCAACCGTTCCCAATTGATAGCCTTTCCACCCCCCAGCGGTTCGACAAGCGGGTCCTTCGTCAACGGCGGCGCACTGGCGCCCGCCTTCGGGTCCAACATCATCCCGAGAGCCTTGCCCACCGCTGCCGTTGACTTCACCTCCCCGGAAATCTGCCATGAACCAAAAAAACAGCTTAACAAAACGCGGCTCCTGCCGATTAACGTATCGGGACTGCGGAGCGATTGGGGAAGAGTGATGGTGCGCCCGCTCGACACGGTCCTTTCAGGTGCAGACGGCAACAGATGTGGATCATGAGGACGAACAGACAGGTAACCGAAGCTTACCAGGATTACTGTGCGGTGACACAACACCACGAGCGGCCGGCATGGGCGCGAGGCGGGATTCTTCAATTCATGGCCCTCGCTTCGTTCCTGCTGCTGTGTCTGGCTGCTCCGGCAACGACGCAGGCGGCCAACTTGGTGGCCGAATATGAGTTTAACGGCACGCTGACCGATCGGCTCGGCAACTCCACCCTGACCGCATTCGGCGCCACAAACGACGGCTACAACCGCAATAACATCGAGTCCGGCTTTCTCGAGGACGTTTACGGTACTTACTGGTACTGGAAATCAAGCCTGGCGCGCGGCGGCGGCTTCTGGATTGACGTGACCCCGAACATCCGCACGAACTACTCCGTGGGCGTGCGGTTTTCTTTTCAGCAAACCAATGGGTATCGCAAGATTATTGATTATCAAAACAGCACGAGTGACAACGGGTTCTATATCTACAACGGCCGATTGAATTTCTATCCCCTGGGCACGGGCACGAACATCATCACCACCAACCAGTTGGTGGACTTGGTCGCCACGCGAGACAGCACCGGTACCTTCAAGGCCTATTTCGTTGTGAACGGCGTCGTGAAGACCCCGCCGGAACTGAACGTTAATGCAGGCACGAATGGGATGCCTATCTTGGTCAACGGCAAACCTCGGCTGGGGTTCTTCTTTGATGATACGAAAACAACCAGTGAGGCGACCACGGGCGGGAAAGTGTACGGCATCAAGATCTGGGATTCAGCCCTGACAGCGGCGGAAATCCAACAGGCGATGAACCCGAGGGGAACGGTGGCCGATGTGGCAATCATCGGCGCCACCGGCGTTGAAATCGTTCCCAAAGATGTCGTGGTGACCTTGTTGGATGATTCCATCACGAACGCGATCGCACAGGACACCGTGCTGACGGACTGGATCTCCAATATCCCCGACGGGCTGGCCGCCAAGGCGAAGACCACCATCCCGGCCGGCGCCACCAATTTTACCCTCAGAGTGTCCGGGACACCGACGGCCAAATTGAGCGCGCCGATCCAAATCCTCATTCCCGCGTCCGCGTTGACCAAGAAGATGAATCTGGCTGTGGCGGAGAATCCCGACGCGGCCTTCGGAATTTCCCCGTACAAGGTGATTTACGACGGCAACGCCCACACCAGCGGCAGCGTACCGGTGGATACCAACAATTATGCCCTCGGGGACTCCGTCACAGTTCTCGGCAACACAGGCGGGTTGGCCAAGAGTAATTACATCTTTCGAGGCTGGAACACGCGGGCTGATGGCAGCGGTACCGCCTACACGACCAACGACGTGTTCACCATCGGCGCGTACGACGTGACCCTGTATGCCGCCTGGACGCCCTCGAATACCCCGCCGCCCACTGTGACCACCCAACCCGCGATCAGCATCACGGAAACCTCGGCCGTCGTCCGCGGCACCATCACCAGCCTGGGCAGTCCCAATCCCACCGCCCACGGTTTCTGCTGGGGGACGAATCTCAATCCCACCATTTACAACGGCGCCTTCACAAACCGGGGCGCCGCTTCGAGCACCGGCGCGTTCACGAACACCCTGACCGGACTAACCCCCGGCGTGACGTATTATGTGCGGGCTTACGCGGCGAACACTGGGGGAACCAGCTACGGAACAAACGAGGTGTTCACGACCCTGTCCCTGGTGACTTCCAACGCCACCTACGCCCGCGGGCCGGGGATTTCGTTGAAGATCCGAATTGCTGACATTGCGTGGGATTTGGCCCAGCGACCGATCTCCATGGTATCCGCTGGCCCGAGCGCCCAAGGAGCAGCCTTGAGTTGGAATGGCACATACCTCTTCTACTTGCCCGCCAATGACAGCAACGACAGTTTCAGCTACACAGTTGGCAACGGCAACCAGACCAAGAGCGGGACGATTACCGTGAACGTGGCCAGCCAGATGGGGGGCATCCCGAAGACCATCGCCGTGTCCGGGGCCAACGCAACGATCCAGTTCTTCGGCATTCCAGGGACCGCGTACGACGTGCAGCGCACGACCAGCCTGACCGAGCCGGTGACCTGGACCACGTTAAACAGCAATCCACTCTCGCCCGGGACGGACGGCACGTTCAGTTTCACCGATTCCAGCCCACCGCCGAACACGGCCTATTATCGGAGCGTGCAACATTGATCGGCAAACCAGACAGTGCCAAAATGCAAGCGAAACCATGAACCGATTATTTCTCCTCCTGGCAAGTGTGGTCCTGAGCGCGGCGTGGCCGGCGACAGCGGCGCTTTACGATTTCAGTTTCAACAGCGGATTCGAGAACAGCGGGAACATCCCGGACGGCAACGTCAATCCGTGGAGCGACACGCGGGGGATCGGCGGCATTGCCGAAACCTCGATTGCTTCGGTGCGAGTCCGGGTGGAGATCGCCGGCGGTTACAACGGGGATTTGTATGCGTATCTGAGTTACAACACCGTGCTGGTGCCGCTGGTCAACCGGGTGGGCGTGGGGACGGGCAACGCGTTTGGGTATGACAATGCGGGTTTCAGCGTGACCTTCAGCGACGCGGCAAGCGAGAACTTTCATTTCTACCAGACCGTGAGCGGGTGGGACATCACGGGCGGAGCGGCGTGGAAACCGGACGGGCGGGCGATCAGTCCGCTGTCGTCGCCGGAAGCGTTTGACGCGCCGGGCACGGTGACACTGGCAAGTTTTGGGGGCATGAATCCGAACGGGAACTGGACGCTGGTGTTTGCGGATGTATCGAAGGGTGGCGGGCAAGCGGCGGTGATGAGTTGGGGACTGGAGATCGAGGCGGTGCCGGAGCCGGTGAACGTGGCGCTGGGAGTGTTTGCGGGCTTGGCGGCCGTGGCGTGCGGGGCGCGGTGGTGGCGACAGCGCGGGCGTCAGCCGGGCAACGCGCCTTGACGCATTGCGCCACGGCGTGAACGAAGCCGGGCGCGGGCCGCTGGCCGGCCGGTTGTGTCGGCGGCGGTCCCACTGCTGGTGGTGGAAGCGTCGGTCATCGGACAACGACAACCGCCAGTTTTTCGTCGCGTTCAAGGAGGCGCGAGCCGCATCCGTCGGCTCGACTATTGGCCGCCCCCCACCGAATTGACGTCGTGTGAGGCTGCGGAACGGACGTCGCTGCAGATCGCAGCCCCAGTCTTTTGACCCGGCCATCCGCAATCAAGGCCGGCGGAACACACCCTCGGCGTGGAGCTTTTGCCTTTCTCCACGCCGTCACCTCGGCCATGCTGGGGGCATGTCAGGTATCATCGCCATCGTGGGTCGTCCCAATGTCGGCAAGTCCGCGTTGTTCAATCGCATCGCCGGCCGGCGCATCGCCATCGTGCATGACCAGCCGGGCGTCACCCGCGACCGCATTGCGGCTGAGGTGGAGTGGCGGGGGCGGCCCTTCACGCTGGTGGACACGGGGGGCATCGGTTTGCTGCACCGGGAGAAGGCGACGGATGTGATCACGAAGGCGGCGCTGGAACAGGTGGAACTGGCAATCGAGGCGGCGCAGGTCATCCTCCTGGTGGTCAACGTGCAGGAAGGCGTGGTGGCGCTGGATCGGGAGGCGGCGGACCGCTTGCGCCGCTGCGGGAAACCGGTGCTGGTCGCGGTCAACAAGGTGGACTCGGAACGCTTCCAAACCTCGGTCGCGGAGTTTTCGGAACTGGGTTTCGAGCGGGTCTTTCCGGTGACGGCCATTCATGGCGTGGGGGTCGCAGACCTGATGGATGCGGCGATCCGCTTGCTGCCTGAAGCCGTCGGTCCCTCGCCCGTTGTCAGCAATGTCGAAGAGGCTGGGGGTGAGTCTGCGGAGGCCACGGACCACGAACCCCAACCAACCGCCCCTCCGCTGAAACTCGCCATCGTGGGCCGGCCCAACGTGGGGAAGTCCTCGATCATCAACGCCCTGACCCGCTCCGAACGCGTCATCGTTAGCCCGGTGCCCGGGACGACGCGCGATTCGGTGGACGTGCCGTTCGAGGTGGAGACGGAAGGCGTGCGGCAGCGGTACGTGCTGATTGACACCGCCGGCCTGCGCAAGACCCGCCGGGTGAATGATTCCATCGAGTTCTTCAGCGTTCAGCGCGCCGAGGAGTCCATCGCCCGCTCCGACATCGTGGTGTTTGTGCTCGATGCCGAGGCGGGGATACTGGAGCAGGACAAGAAAGTGGCCGACCGGATCATCGAGAACCGCAAGGCCTGCATCGTGGTCGTGAACAAGTGGGACCTGTTTGAGGAGAGCGTGCGCCAGGCCCGCCAGCAGGAGATCGCCCGGCGAAGTCGCGCCGACAAAAACGACCGCCCCGGGGGCATGAGCACGCTGGTGGAGTTCGGCGCCTGGGTGCAGGAAAAGCTCTTCTTTCTGGATTACGCGCCGGTGATCTTCACGTCCGCCCACTCGGGATTCAACCTGGATCGCTTGTTGGAAGCCGTGCGTTACGTGGCGGCGCAACTCCAACAGAAGATTCCCACGGCCATCCTGAATCGCACGATCCAGGCCGCCGTGGAGCGCCGCCAACCGGTCAGCGCGGTGGGACATCGGCTCAAGTTTTTCTACGCCACGCAGGTCCGGCAAGCGCCGCCCACGTTTCTGCTGTTTGTGAATCGGGACGAGCTGTTCTCCGAACCTTACAAGAAATACCTGTGCGGCGAGCTGCGGAAGGCCTTCGGTTATGAAGGGTGTCCCATCGTGTTGGTGCCCAAGCCGCGCCCGAAGACGGTGGAGCCGATCCGCCGGGAGTCACGGCACACTCGCGGCAGAGGCGGGAAGCGAACCTCCAGCCAGACCTTTCAGAAGCGGGGATTCAACGGGACCGCCCGAGCGGGTTCACCGGGCCGTGGTCGCAGGCAGAAGGGCCGCGGTTGAAAGTCGCCGGCTGAGTCGGCCCTGCTTGTTTCCCGGCGGAACAGAGAGTTGGCAGTTGGACCGGAACGGGAAGCTTGGAAGCCGGCAGAACAGAGAGACGCCCATGACGGATGAGGGAAATCCGCCGGGCCGGTTTGGCGAGGGAGAGGCAAGCGGCGGCCGTTGGTCTGCAGACTTCTATTTCTCCGGCACGGTGGTTTGATACTTCACGCCCTCGGGCACGGGCACAGCCACGGGCACGGTCGTGCCTTCGGCGCCTTCGGTTCGCCGCGTCGCGTCCACCGCCACAAAGGCGGTGAAGGCGGACAGCAGGCCGTAGTCGAGCGCGACCTGCTTGATCTGGCTGGGCAACTCGGCGTTGGGCGCGTAGATGGATTCGGCGGCGAGGTCGGCGATCTTCATGCGCGCCCAAAGGTTGGGCAAGCCGGTGCGGGATCGGGTCGCCTCACCCGAGTTTGCAGGGACGGTGAATTCAACGACCTCGCCCGCGGCCTTGCCGCGCACGCGAATGGGCGCGTCGCCAGGGCCGGAAAAACGTCCGGCGAGCGTGACCGGCCGTCCGACGAACAGGTCAGGAATCGTGCGTGGAAACACTTCGCTCACCTGCATCCCACCCCAATCCACCGCGATGTCCGTCAATCCGGGATGACTGATGCGCGCGAAGAAATCCTCCATCACCCGGGCGCCGTCCTCCTGCGGGCCGAGATACGCCACCGCGCCGCGCCCCGCTTTGGCCAGGTGATCCAGCAGGTAACGATTGACCGCCGAGCCGACGCCGAAGCTGAAGATGCGCGCCGAACCGAGCCGCCGGTGAACTTCGCGGAGAATCTCCGTCTCATTGCCGATGTAGCCGTCGGTGAGAAAGCAAACAAAGCGCAGCCGCTGCGGGTCGTGCGGGAAATCGAGCGCGGCCTTGACGCCTTCGATCATCATCGTGCCGCCCTCGGCATTGAGTGAGCGCAGGTAGTGGAGGCCGCGCTGGAGGTTCTCAGGCGTGCCTTCCAGGGGCTTCCGTCCGAGCTGGGACGCGCTCATGGAGAAATTGATGAGCTGGAAGGAATCGCCGGGCCGCAGCAGACTCAAGCCCCGTTCGACGGCGGCTTTGGCCTGCGCCAGCGGCGTGCCCGACATGCTCCCCGAACAGTCAAGCACGAAGACCACCTCCAGCGGTTGGCGCTGGAGATGCCCCAACTCCTTGGGCGGATAAAGCATCAACGTGAAGTAGCCGCCACGCTCATCGCGATGCGTGAGCAGGCTGGATTTGACTCGCTCGCCGGCGACGCGATAGCGCAGGACGAAGTCGCGGTTGGGCAGGCGGTCATGTGGTTTCAGTGTGACGGTGAGTTGTTGAGAGGAACTGGATGAATGGGATACGTCGTGCGTGCGGCACTGGAATTCCTCGATGGCCACGCCGGCGTTCACGTCCACGCGGAGAGAGATGTCGTGACTGCTGCGCTCACCGGGTTTGAGGTATGGCACTTCGGTCCTCTGCCCTGAAACCCCGGCGCTGCCGCGGGCCGCGGCGCCAATGCCGTCGGACGTGCCGGGCGGGTTGAAGCGCGGCCCGACGACCATCGGCAACACGAACTCGTGCCAACCGTCCACGTAGTCGAGCGTGTGGAAGTATTTGATCGTCACATCAATCTCCCGGCCCGGCTCGATGTTCGCGACGGATTGCGTAAAGACATTGGGGCGCTCTTCAGTGAGCAGCGACGCGACGTAGCCCTGACGCTTGGCCGCCTGATAGATTTCCTCCGCCTCCTGGCGCTCGCGAATGATGCCACGGATGCGCCGCTCGCCGATGGTCATGATGAACTCGTTCACCGCCGCGTTGTGCGGCAGCGGAAAGACGTAGATCGCTTCGATCTTGCCCGAATACGGATTGTGGAACTGCTGCACGACTTCGACCGTGCCAATGTAACCGCTGACGGTGGCACGCACGTCCGTGTGCTTGAGGGGCATCGGGACTTGCCGACCTTCGACTTCGGTCATCAACGTGCCGGAGCCGGGCGTGTCGTCCGACGGTGGCGAAGCCGGCTCGGGGGAGCGTGCGATGACCCAGAGTTCTTCGGCGCCGAGCGGGGCGCTGAGGGAACGCGCCAGTCCGGAAGGGTGGCTTGTCCTTTGTCCCGGCAAAGCGGTGATGGGGCTGACCGCACTCCTGTGGCATCCAGAAATGAACAGCAGGACGATCAACCATGCCGCCGTCAATGCCGCGTGGCTCATGTGTTTCACTCGTGCAATCATTTGGGGTTCCTTTCCTCAGATGTAACCTCGGCTTCCAGTTTGCTCCCGTCCGGGCGGGCGGCGGTTTGCAGGTGCAGCGCGGGCTTCAGTTCAGCCGCCCCTTCAGTCTGGAGATGAATCGTCGCCACGCGAATCTTGCCCTTCGGCAGCTTGTCCGCCGGTTCCATACTGAACGCGGCGATGATCACCCGCTCGTGTTGCATCGCCTTGGGATCGTAGAACGGTGGCTGGGCGAAGGCCGCGTGCGCGCCTCCCTCGATGCCGACGATCTTGGCGCTGCCATTGGTCACGGCGAATTCGATTTGATACGCGGCGAGCGGCTGCTCTTTCGAATCCACAAAGACCTCCACGGGGTGGAAGTGAACGGCGGTGTTCGTGGTTGGGAACTGGGCCACGACCTCGCGCGTGAACGCGACACACCATAGCAGGAGCGTCAGCAATCCGCAGAGGCAACCGCAGAGACGCGATGGACGCGGAGGGGTGTGGTCGCGACCTTTTACCCACAGGGGGCTCGTCACAGTCAGCAACCCGCCGCTTGGAGTCGTGCGGCAGCGTCTTGGCGTGCGGCGGTCCCCCGCCGCTCTTGCGCATGACGGCTCACCGGGCAAAGCGCCAGCGGGCTGGCGCACGCCATGACCTTGCGGAGTCATCACGCTCGCATTCATGAGCGCCCGCCTTTCTCCAGCTTCACGGCTTGGGCGGCGATCTGCTCAGCGTCGCGCCCGTCCACCGTGCCGTCCCCGTTCAGATCAAGCGAGGACGGTTGGTCGCCACCTCGCACTGCGCGGGCGAGGGCGAACGCATCGAGAATGTCCACCTGGCCGTCGCGGTTGATGTCTTCCCGGGCGAACTCCGGCGGCCAGCCAGCCTGCCTGGCCAAGAAGAGGCCGATCCCGATCAGCGCGATGCCGACGGTGGCGGCGGCGGGCCAGAACAGCCAGGGGCGCAACCCCGCGAAGCCGAACCGCGGCGGCCGGGCCAGATGCCGGCGGGCGGCGGCCAGCACCGCGTCGTCCACCGTGGGCGGCACGAACACACGCCGCGGCGGCGGTTCCTTGAGGGCCGCCACCAGTCTTGCCGGGGCGTTCGGCGACTCACCGTCGTGGCGCTTGTTCGGGGCGCGGTCGTTCATCTTCATTCGTTAAGTGCGCCAGCCGGGTGAAAGGTTCATCCCGCGAAAAACTCCCGCGCCCGCTGGTTCTGCCGCAGCGCTTCGAGAGCGTTGTGCAATCGGGATTTCACCGTGCCGAGCGGCGCGTCCACAGCCTCGGCAATTTCCGCCAGTGGCAGATCGTCCACGAAACGCAACAGCAGGACTTCGCGATGGTCCGGCGAGAGGTTGGCAAGCGCCGCCGCCAAATCGTTGTTCACGATGGCCAGTGTCTCCGGCGCGGGGGTTTGAGCGATGACTTCCTGCTCGGCTTCGGTTGACTGGACGCGCGCCGCCTTTCGTCGAGCAGCGATGGAGAGGTTCTTGACCGCCGGATACAGGAAGGTCTTTAGATTGGCGGTGAGCCGGAAGCCGGGGAACTTGCGCAGCAAATAGAGAAACGTCTCCTGCATCACGTCCAGCGCAAGGTCCTCGCTCCCGGTGAAACGATGGGCCAAAGCCACCACCCAGTCGCGATGGCGGAAGTACAGCACGTCGAACGCATCAGCGTCGCCACGGTTCAAGGCGGCGACGAGTTGCGCGTCAGAACGCGGGTCCATCTCGGATTCCGATCCCACCGGTGTCGTCGGCAAATTGTGCCACAGGCTGCGGTCGTGAACCGCGGCTTCCAGATGTTGAGTGGAGCAAGCCGGCCAAAGGTTCACCACGAAGCCGTCTCGCCGGGCGCAATGTTCCCCAGCCTATTGCGCGAGGCCCCGATTCCGCCGTCCCCAATCCATCAATGGACGCGTTCGCGCCGCCGCCAGATCCACCCAAAGATTCAAAGCGCCCAAGGATGCGCCCGGCCCCGCCGGAGATCAGTTTGCATCCTTGAAGGGACGATCGGTGAGGGCGAGCGCGGATTCCATCTGCGGAGGACCGACTCAGCCTTGTGGAGGACGCACGGCGTTGGCAGCGAAGCGGAACATGTCGCCGCGATACACGGAATCCTCCATTTCCACGATCATGTCCTTGCCGCAAAAAGACGCGCCCTCCACGCGAAAGGCCGGCACCGGCGCGCTGAGTTGGAACACCTTCAGCCACTCCCCCTGCAAGACCACCGCGCTGAGCATCTGTTTGATGGAGTTCAGGTGAATGCCGTATTCCTTCTCGAAGATGGCGTAGAGCGATTGTTCCAGGTTGCGCCGCTGGATGCCGGGGCAGAGTTGCAGGGAGATGTACCGGCTTTCCTTCATCATCGGGATGCCGTCGGCGCAGCGCAGGCGCTCGATTTCGCAATACGGTCCCTTGAGGGTGTATTCGCGGCCGTTGACGACCTGGGTGTGGTCATCGTCGCGGAGGTGGAAGCCGAGCATCTGGGTGCTGGGCTTGCGGCCGGCTTCGAGCATGTTCTTGGTGAAGCCGAAGATGCGGTTGATCGCGAGCAGGACCTTGTAATCCTTCACAAACGTCCCTTTGCCCTTGCGGCGGATGACCCAGCCTTCGCGTTCCAACTCGTGCAGCGCCTTGCGGGCGGTGGTGTTGCTGACGGTGTATTTCTCGATGATCTCGTTTTCGGAAGGCACGGGTGCGCCGGGAAGCAGTTTCCCCTGCTGGATCCGCGACACGATCTCGCGGCTGATTTGGTAGTACTTGGGCGGGGCAAAACGGTCGGCAGTCATGGCTGACAACTAACCAAAGCCACCGCGTGTCGCAAGCCCACAAGTTCGCGCGCTCGCAGCGCGAAGGCGGGAAACGGTTTCCCTCCCCGAGTCTTCACCGAACAGCTTGGAAGCCTCACCGGGGCGGTGATTCCAGGCGCGACTCCAGCGTACTTCCGGCGTCCTCGCTGGAAGGTCCGTTCTCAGGGGGGGCATCGAGATGGTACTCCCAGCGAGGACGCCGGAAGCACGCCGCTGGCCGGCAAGGATTCGCGTTTTCCTCCGGCCAAAGGTGATTCCATTTGACACCCTTCTGGTTAGTGCGTTAAGTGAGCGCCATGTTGTGCCAGTTATGTTGGTGGTGGCCGTTGCTCACGCTCGGAGGATGGATGCTGACGCCGGTTGCGGACGCGGCGGTGCTCAGCATCGCGCACCGGGGCAACTCCATGTACGCGCCGGAGAACACCCTCGCGGCCTTCCTCGCCTCCGAGGGCAAGGCGGATTGGGTGGAAACGGACGTTCGCGTATCCAGCGACGGGGTGCTCGTCATCCTGCACGACGACAAAGTGGATCGCACCACGGACGGCGCGGGTTCCGTTTCGACGCTGACGCTGGCCGAGTTGAAAGCGTTCGACGCCGGTTCGTGGTTTTCCGCGGCGTTCGCCGGCGAACGGATTCCCACGTTGGAGGAGATGGTCACCAACACCCTGCGCTTCGCCACGCCGCTGATCGAGCACAAAGCCGGCACCGCAGCCCAGTATGTTGCCGAACTCCGCCGGCTGAACGCGCTGACCAATGTTGTGTTGCAGTCCTTTGACTGGGCCTTCCTCGCCAACGTCCACGTCTTGGAACCCAGCCTCCCGTTGTGCGCCTTGGGCAGCGGGACGTTGACGACTCCCAGTCTGACCGCCATCACCAACGCCGGATGTCGCACTGTGGCTTGGGCGTACGGCAATGTCACCCCCGACGAAGTCGCCCTGGTCCACAGTTGGGGGCTGAAGCTGCTCGTGTGGACGGTAAACAGTGCCCCGGAGATCGAGAGCTTCAAGGCGATGGGCGTGGATGGAATCATTTCCAACGACCCCGCCACAGTGAAGCAAGGTCAAGCCGTGGCAACGAACGCGCCCACGCACCTGAGCGACCGCCTGCTGTCGTACTGGACGTTCGATGACGGCCTCACCAACCCTTTCACCACCATTGTTGCCGACAGCCACAGTGCGAATGACGCGACGCTGGTGCGGAATGACGGCATCTCCCATTGGCTCGACCGCAGCGAGGCCAAGCTGGGTGGCTGCCTGAGATTGGAGGGCACCAACGGCTTTGTCACTCTGCCGGCCACGGGTGGATTGAACATCAACACCAACGCCCTCAGCCTTGCGGCGTGGGTATGGCTGACCAACCTCCCCGCGGAACTCTCCACCAGTTATGGTGCCATCTTGGATTCCACGACCGACTGCTACGTGCTTTATCTGGACAAAGGCAACAACGAACTCCGCTTCAAGGTGACGGACGCCAGCGGACACGCGGCGCGGCCGGGGATTGGCGCGGGCTTCCTGCAAACCGGCCAGTGGTTGCACGTCGTGGCGACATACTCGGGTTCGCACACGCCGTCCAACGGCGTGGCCACGATCTATCTCAACGGCCAGGCTCGCGACCAGCACATCGGAAACGACGGCAGCGCGCCCCCGTCCGGCCTGACCAACACGGTCAAAGCCGGGCAGGCGGCCGCGATGGGCCGCGAAGGGCCGACGGGGGGGAATTACTTCGGTGGCCGGGTGGACGACGTAGCGCTTTGGCGAAGGGCGCTGTCCGCGCAAGAGGTTGAGCAGTTGTATGAAGCGGGACAAAACGGTCAAAGCCTCGGCGATCTGCTGCGCCTGCCCACGCCTTTGATTGAGCTCTCTTCCATCCAACCCGTTGCCGGCGGCGCCGCCCTGGAAATCCACTTCCGCAACTTCGGCCCGTGGCGGACCTTCAAGCTCGCGCGGGCGGACACTTGCAGCGGCCCGTTTCAAGTGATCGAAGGTCTGTCGCCCATTGCGTTGGGCAGTGGAGACTATCGCTTTGTGTGTCCGCTAGGCGGGAACTCCTCCGGCTATTTCCGCATCAGCGGGGAGTAAGGTCGCGCTTCGGATGAAACACCGCATGATTTCGGTTCTTGGCCGGTTTCAGGAAATGGTGAATCGGCGGCGGCCACATCGGCATCTGAGCGGGTGCTTACCTCGCGTGCGGCGGATTCCCCTGGGGGGTGGGTGTGGTGGATGTCAAGACCCACTCGACTCTCCCACAACGGGGGGGAGCATCTCAATTTCTGAGTAGGCGGGCGGGGGCGATGGTGGTAAAGGGGAGGCATGCGAACGAACTGCTGTGGGACGTCGGTTCCTCATCCCGGCAGTTTCGAGGCGTGCGGCGCGCCGATGGCGGCGTGGACGGAACGTCTGTCGGCGGGCCTGCGCCGCAGCGTGCAGGCAGCGGATCACACGCTGGGCCACCTGGACGAGGAGATTCTCCACCAGACCCACGAGTTGGAACGGGCGCTGTTGACGGAGGCGGCGCAACAGAAAGTGGACACGCCGCCGCCGGTCTGTCCGGGGTGCGGGCGGAAACTGACGCGGCGCACGCGGGGGCATCAGCGGACGTATCAGACGCGGTTTGGGCCGGTGACGGTGCGGCGACTGCGGGGGGGGTGTCGGCAGTGCTGGGATGGCGGTATCCGGCGGATCACGCGTTGGGGGTGGCGGAGACGGGCGGGGCGGCGCCGGTCGTGCAGGAGTTGACGGCGCTGGCCGTGAGCAAGCTGCCGGTGGCGGAAGCCAGCGCGGTCATCGAGCGGATGGCGGGAGTGAAACTGCCGCGGGCGACGCGGGCTCGGGAAGCGCGCCGAGTGGGGCGTTGTGCCGCTGAAGCGGATCGAACTCAAGGCCGAGCGCGGCCAGTTGATCTACAAACTCAGGCGAGCCGGCGGCAGCGAATTGTGGGTCAACGCCGCCGACGGGGCGCATTTCCCCAAAGGCCAGTACGAGCGAATCGTGCGGGCGGGTGCGGACGGCGTGCCGGTGCGCACGACCGATTGGGGCAAAATCCTGATTGACCTGCACACCGGCAAAATTGGCGGTGAAGCGGGCAAAGCGGTGATGACATGCGCCGCCGTTCTCTTGCTGCTGCTGACGTGTTCGGGCGTTTACGTCTGGTTGAAGCCACTGCTGATCCGACGCGAAAGCAGGCTTTCGCGTGCTCGTGTCGGATTGCCCGCCGAGGCGGTTTGAGCGACCACCGCGCCGATCCAAGCGGGCACGCGGCGATTGGTGGAAGGTTAATGCGCTTGCGGCAAATACCCTATTGCCCCACACGGCTGCCGCGGCCTATGTTCCACCCGTGAATCTATTGCTGCTCTACCCGGAATTCCCGGACACGTTCTGGAGTTTCAAGCATGCGTTAAAGTTCGTCCGGAAGAAGTCTTCGTTGCCGCCACTGGGGCTGTTGACCGTGGCCGCGATGTTGCCGTCCGCATGGGCAAAGCGCCTCGTGGATGCGAACGTGCGGAAGCTGCGCGAGCGCGATCTGGCTTGGGCGGACATGGTGTTCATCAGCGGGATGATCGCGCAGCGGGATTCGGCGCGGGCCCTGATCGCGCGGTGCCGCGCGGCGGGCAAGCGAATCGTCGCGGGCGGGCCTTTGTTCACACTCGAACCCGAGCAGTTTCCCGAGGTGGACCATTTCGTGTTGAATGAGGCGGAGGCAACCCTTCCGGAATTCCTGCGCGACTTCGAGCGTGGCCGGGCGCGGCGGATGTATGCCTCGAACGAACTTCCCGAGCTCAGCCGGACGCCGCCGCCCCTTTGGGAGTTGGCGGACCTGCGGCGGTATGCCTCCATGTGTTTGCAGTTCTCCCGCGGCTGCCCGTTCGACTGTGAGTTCTGCAACGTCACCGCGATGTTTGGGCACCGCCCGCGGACGAAGACCACCGCGCAGGTAATCACCGAGCTGGACCGGCTTCGTCAACTCGGCTGGCGCGGGGCGATCTTTTTCGTGGACGACAATTTCATCGGGAACAAGCGCGTGCTGAAGGAAGAATTGCTGCCGGCGTTGATCCAATGGCAGCGGGGCAGGCCCGGCACGCCGTTCTACACCGAGGCGTCCATCAACCTCGCGGATGACGAGGAGTTGATGCGGCTGATGGTCGAGGCGGGGTTCAATCAGGTGTTCGTCGGCATCGAGACGCCCGAGGAGGCGGGCCTGGCAGAGTGCCACAAGCGCCAGAATCAGCGGCGCGATCTGGTGGCCGACGTGAAGCGCATCCAGCGCGCGGGCTTGGAGGTACAAGGCGGTTTCATCGTCGGGTTCGACAGTGACGCGCCCACGGTCTTTGCGCGGCAGATGGAGTTCATTCAGCAGAGCGGCATCGTCACGGCCATGGTCGGTCTTTTGCAAGCCATCCCCGGCACGAAGCTCCACCAGCGGCTCAGCCATCAGGGGCGGCTGGTCGGCGCCACCACCGGCGACAACGTGGATGGGAGCACCAACTTCATTCCGCGGATGGATCGCGAGACGCTGCGCGCGGGATATCAGCGGCTGATGAAACACCTGTACTCGCCCGGGCCGTATTACCAACGCATCCGCACCTTCTTGCGCGAGTACCAGCCGCCGAAGGTGTCGCGGGCGTTGAACTGGGAGAGTATTCGGGCGTTCCTTCACGCCAATGTCCGTCTGGGCATCTTTGGCCGTGAACGGTTTCAATACTGGCGTCTGCTGCTCTGGACCCTCTACCGCCGCCCCTCGCAATTCACGCTGGCCGTCACGCTGTGCATTTACGGCCATCACTTCCGCAAGAGCTGCCGGGTGCTGCGAGGGTGACGGTCCCGCAGACCGGGGCTGCGGAGAGTCGCCTTTTCCTCTCGCCCAACCTGTGCCCGCCGAAGCGAAACTCCCGGCGGCGATTTTGTCCTGCCAATCCCGGCGCGGCTTTTGTATGTTCGTGGCGGCATGCACATCCCGGAACACCGCAAGGCGATTGACCGGCTGGACGCGCAAATTGTCCGGCTACTGAACGAGCGCACCAAGCACGTGCTGGCCATCGGCGAATTCAAGCGCAAGGCCGGCCAGGAAATCTACGCGCCGCACCGCGAGCGCGCCGTGCTCAACCGCGTCTGCGCGCGCAACACGGGTCCAATGACCAACGAACAAATGCGGGCGGTGTATCGCGAAATCATGTCGGCCGCCTTGTCGCTGGAGAAATCGCTGTGCGTGGCCTATTTGGGCCCGGAGGCGACCTTTACCCATCAGGCGGCGATCCAGCGGTTTGGCGCCAGCCTGCGTTACTCGCCCCAGAAAACCATCACCGATGTCTTCAGTGAGGTCAGCAAACACCGGGCGGACTACGGCGTCGTGCCCGTCGAAAACTCCACCGAGGGCGTGGTCACGCACACCCTCGACATGTTCGTGGACAGCGACCTGAAGATCGTTTCGCAGATCGTCCTGCCGGTGCGGCATTGCCTCCTGAGCAACTACCGGCGCGCTCAGATCAAGAAATTGTTCACGCACCCACAATCGCTCGGCCAATGCCGCGCGTGGGTTCACACCAACCTGCCGCGGGTGGAAATCATTGAAACATCTTCCAATGCCCGCTCGGCGGAATTGGCCGTGAAGACGAAAGATTCGGCAGCCATTGCGGGTCTGCTCGCCGCCGAGTACTACGATTTGCCGGTGCTTGATTACGACATCCAAGACAATGCCGCCAACGCCACGCGCTTTCTCGTCCTGGGCCGTCAGTCCACGCCGCCCACTGGCAAAGACCGCACCAGCCTGATGATGAGTGTGACCCACAAAGCCGGTGCGCTGCACAGCGCCCTGGCGGCGTTCCGGCGGTACCGCATTAACATGACGAAGATCGAGTCGCGCCCCAGCAAACGGAAGATCTGGGAGTACTTTTTCTTCATCGATATTGACGGGCATGTGGAGGACAAGCGTGTCGCCAGGGCGCTCGCATTGCTGGCCGAGCACTGTAACTTCGTTAAAATCCTCGGCTCGTATCCTGGCGACGAGTAGTTGCGCAGGCCTCCAATCCCTGCCTTGCAGCCCGGCCTTCGCCCGGGCTTGACTGCGTCGCTGCCCTTTGGGCTTGCGGAAGCTACTGTGCCATCGCGTCGCGGCTGGCACAGGTATCGTTTCCGCCACGAGGCTGACTCTCCCGCGTTTTCCCAAGGATCCCGGCATTTTTGAACATTCTCCCTCCGTGGCACGGGCGCGGCTTTGGAGTTGACGCCGCGCGTGTCGCGGCGGCTTTAGAATTTCATACTATGGCAAAAGTTATCGGCATTGACTTGGGCACGACCAACTCGTGCATGGCCGTCATGGAAGGCGGCGAACCGCTGGTGCTGGAAAACTCCGAAGGCCGGCGCGTCACGCCGTCCGTGGTCGCGTTCACCAAGAGCGGTGAGCGCGTGGTGGGCGATGCCGCCAAGCGCCAGGCCGTCACCAACGCCCGCAACACCATCTACTCCATCAAGCGTTTCATGGGCCGTAAATTCCGCGAGGTCGAGGAAGAGGCCAAGCGCATGCCCTATAAGGTCGTCGAGGCTTCCAATGGCGACGCGCATGTCGAGGTCGAGATCAACGGCGAAAAGAAGCGGTTCAGTCCGCCGGAAATCTCAGCGATGATCCTTCAGAAGCTGAAGTCCGACGCCGAGATGCGCCTTGGTGAGAAAATCACCCAGGCGGTCATCACTGTGCCGGCTTACTTCAACGATTCGCAGCGCCAGGCGACGAAGGACGCGGGTCGCATCGCGGGCCTCGAAGTGCTCCGCATTATCAATGAGCCCACAGCCGCCTCGCTGGCTTACGGCCTTGACAAGAAGAAGGATGAGAAGATCGCGGTCTATGACTTGGGTGGCGGCACGTTCGATATCTCGGTTTTGGAAATCGGCGACGGCGTGTTCGAGGTCAAGGCTACCAACGGCGACACGCATCTCGGCGGCGACGACTGGGACAACCGTCTGATGGATTGGATCCTCGACGAGTTCAAGAAGGAGCACGGCATGGACCTGCGCAAGCAGCCGGATGCCCTCCAGCGCATCAAGGAAGAGGCCGAAAAGGCCAAGATCGCGCTCAGTTCCGCGCAGCAATACGAAATCAGCCTCCCATTCATCACGGCCGACGCCAGCGGGCCGAAGCACATCAGCATGAAGCTGACCCGCGCCAAGATGGAGCAGCTTTGCGATGACCTCTTCGAGCGCACGATCCGGCCGGTGAAAGCGTGCTTGCAGGACGCCGGCCTCGAATCCCGCCAGATTGACGAGCTCGTCCTCGTTGGCGGCATGACCCGCATGCCGAAGGTCGTCGAAACCGCGCATTCGTTGGTCAACAAGCCACCGCACCAAGGCGTGAACCCGGACGAAGTCGTGGCGGTGGGCGCGGCCATCCAGGGCGGCGTGCTCAAGGGCGAGGTGAAGGACGTGCTCCTGCTCGACGTGACGCCGCTGTCGCTGGGCATTGAGACGTTGGGCGGCGTGTTTACGCGGCTCATCGAGCGCAACACCACCATTCCCACGCGCAAATCGGAGATTTTCTCCACAGCGAGCGACAACCAGCCGGGCGTGGAGATTCACGTTCTTCAAGGCGAGCGCCAATTCGCCCGCGACAACAAGACCATCGGCAAGTTCCAACTCACGGACATTCCGCCCGCCCCGCGCGGCGTGCCGCAGATCGAAGTCACATTCGACATTGACGCCAACGGCATTTTGCACGTGAGCGCCAAAGACTTGGGCACGGGAAAGGAACAGAAGATCACCATCACCGCCAGCAGCGGCCTCTCAAAGGACGAAGTCGAGCGCATGCGCAAGGATGCCGAGGCGCACGCTGAAGACGACAAAAGACGCCGCGAAGAAGTCGAAACCCGCAATGAAGCGGACAATGCGGTCTATCGTTCCGAGAAGATGCTCAAGGAGAACAGAGACAAAATCTCCGGCGACGACAAGGCGAAGATTGAGAAGGCCATCGGCGAGGTCAAAGAGGCGCTGAAAGGCAGCGATGCTTCCGCCATCAAATCCGCCAGCGAAAAACTCAACGAAGCCTGGCAGGCCGTGAGCGCCGAGCTTTACAAGGCTGCGGCGGAGAAAGCCCGTGCCAGCAAGGCCCAGCAGCAGTCCCAGCCCGAATCCGGCGGCAGCGAGGCCAAGTCCGAGTCCAAGAAGGGCGGCAAGGACGAAGGCCCCATCATTGACGCGGAAGTCGTGGACGAAAAGAAGTGAGGAAGTAATTTTCCCGCGCGCGAGTGCGGCGGGATTTGATTACGCAGCAAACAAACAAAACCAAACAGAAACATAGTATGGCACTGAACATCAAACCCCTCGGCGACCGCATTCTCGTTGAACCGGTCGAAGAGAAGGAAACCAAGAAGGGCGGCATCATTATTCCCGATACCGCCAAGGAAAAGCCCCAGGAAGGCATCGTCCGCGTGCTCGGCACGGGCAAGACTGACGACGACGGCAAGAAAGTCCCGTTTGAAGTCAAAGTCGGCGACCGCGTGCTCGTCAGCAAATACGGCGGCACCGAGATCAAGCTCGAAGGCAAGGAATACAAGCTCCTCAGCTCGGACGATCTCCTCGCTATCCTTGAGTAACTCAACCTGACATCTGAAACCTAAACACCTGACACAAGAATATGGCAGCAAAACAACTTCTCTTTGATGAGGCCGCCCGGCAGGCCATCCTGCGCGGCGTGACCAAGCTCTCCAAGGCCGTCACCGCCACCCTCGGCCCGAAAGGCCGCAATGTCGTGCTCGACAAGAAATTCGGCTCGCCGACCGTCACCAAGGACGGCGTGACCGTGGCCAAGGAAATCGAACTGGAAGACCCGTACGAAAACATGGGCGCCCAGATGGTGCGCGAAGTCGCGAGCAAAACCAGCGACGCCGCGGGCGATGGCACCACGACCGCCACCGTGCTGGCCGAATCCATCTATCGCGAGGGCTTGAAGTTCGTTACCGCCGGCGGCAACCCCATCGGCATCCAGCGCGGCATCGGCAAGGCCGTGGAAGCCGCCGTGGCCCAGCTCGACAAGATCACCAAGAAGGTTAAGGACAAGGAAGAGATCAAGCAGGTCGCGACCGTGTCCGCCAACTGGGACACCACCATCGGCGAAATCATCGCCGACGCGATGGACAAGGTCGGCAAGGACGGGACCATCACCGTCGAGGAAGCCAAGTCCATCGAAACCACGCTCGAAGTCGTCGAAGGCATGCAGTTCGACAAGGGTTATCTCTCGCCGTACTTCGTCACCAACGCCGAGACGATGGAAGCCAAGCTGGAGGACGCTTACATCCTGATCTTTGAAAAGAAGATCAGCAGCCTCAAGGACATGCTCCCGCTGCTGGAGAAGATCGCCAAGGTCGGCAAGCCCTTGTTGATCATCGCTGAGGAAGTCGAAGGCGAAGCCCTCGCGACCCTCGTTGTGAACAAGCTGCGCGGCACGCTCAATGTGTGCGCCGTCAAGGCCCCGGGCTTTGGCGACCGCCGCAAGGCCATGTGCGAAGACATTGCCATCCTGACGGGCGGCAAGTTCATCAGCGAAGACCTCGGCATCAAGCTTGAGAGCATCGAGTTGACCGACCTCGGCAAGGCCAAGAGCATTGTCGTGGACAAGGAAAACACCACGATCGTTGAAGGCGCCGGCAAGGCCTCGGAAATCCAGGGCCGCGTCAGCCAGATCCGCCGTCAGATCGAGGAAACCACCTCGGACTACGACCGTGAGAAGCTGCAGGAACGCCTGGCCAAGCTCGCCGGTGGCGTGGCCGTCATCAACGTCGGCGCCGCGACCGAGACCGAGATGAAGGAGAAGAAGGCCCGCGTGGAAGACGCGTTGCACGCGACCCGCGCCGCGGTGGAAGAAGGCATCGTCGCCGGTGGTGGCGTGGCCCTCATCCGCTGCCTGCCCGCCATTGAAGCGGTCAAGGGCGCGAACGACGACGAGAAGATCGGCGTGGACATCGTGAAGCGCGCCGTCGAATCCCCGCTGCGCGCGTTGGCTGACAACGCCGGCGTGGAAGGCTCCGTCATCGTCGAGGAAGTCAAGAAGCGCAAGGGCAACGAAGGCTACAACGTCGCCGACAACGAGTACGAAGACCTCGTCAAGGCCGGCGTGGTGGACCCGAAGAAGGTCACGCGCACCGCGCTGCAGAACGCGGCGTCCATCGCCGGTCTGCTCCTGACCACGGAATGCCTCATCACCGAGATTCCGAAGAAGGAAACGCCGGCTCCGGCCGGTGGTCCGGGCGGCGGCATGGGCGGCATGGACTACTAAGCCATTCGCAGTTTCGGAGGAACTGAGAATCACAGGCGAGGCCGGGAAACCGGCCTCGCCTTTTGCGATCTTGGGGCTGGAGCGCGGCCGACCTCACGCAGGGCACCCGCCGCGCGAAGATGCGCTGGAATCCCGGCCCAGCATCTCAGCCGACGATCTTCTTCTCGCCCTTGTATTTCTCCTCCAGGCGCTGCTTGGGAAGATACTTGTCCTCAAGCGCCTTGTAGTCCTTCAGCCCGACGAAATCGGTGAAGCCTTCGAAGCTCGACACCCATTGCGTCTGGCCGGGCAATGTGCCGGTAGGCGACGCCTTGAGCGCCTTGAAGAAATCCGTGAGCGCCTTGTGCGCGACCATGCACGACGCGACCGGGATCGAGACGCGGCCCACGCCCATCTTCGCCAGTTCGGGGATCGGCACCAGTTCGGTCTTCATGCCGGAAATGGCGTCCATGAGGTTCACCGAAAGCGGGCCTTTGAGCGCCTTGATGGCCTTCGCGATGTCAGCCTTGGTCTTGATGCCATCAATGAACGCGAGGTCCGCGCCGGCGGCGAGGTAGAGGTTGCAGCGGCGGATGGCTTCATCCAGGCCGAGCACGCTGAAGGCGTCGGTGCGGGCGTTGATGATGAAATCCTTGTCCAGGCGGTCGCGCACGTCGGCGCAGGCGCGGACCTTGCCGGCCATTTCGTCGGCGTCAATGACCTCCTTCCCGGCCATGTGCCCGCAACGCTTCGGGAACACCTGGTCCTCGATATTCATGCCGGCGACGCCCATGGCGATGAGCCGCTCCGTGATGGCCGCGGCGTTGACCGCGTTGCCGCCGCCGGTGTCCACGTCCGCCATGACGGGGATGTTCACCGCCTGCGCGATGTTCCAGGTGATGTCGAGCACGTCCTTCATCTGGACGAGGCCGACGTCCGGTTTGCCGAGTAACGCCGCCGCGAGGCCGTAGCCCGAAATCTGGATGGCTTCGAAGCCGCAGCCCTCGATGACTTTGGCGCTCATCGCGTCGTGGCAACCCACGACCGCCACCGCGCGCCGTTCCATGATGGCTTTCCGCAAGACTGTGGTTTTTTTCATAATTGTGCTCTCGGAAATCTCAATTCAACGACTGCCGAAGCCGACGACCTGCGGCTGCAATAGTCGCAAGCAGATTCAACTGAACCATTTGACTGACATGCACCAATTCGGGGGTCCCCGCGCCGAGCGAGCCGTTCCGCGATGCGGGCTTCCTTGCGAAAGTCCTTCCGCTGAAGGAACTGGACCGCCAACCCCGCCTCCCGGGCCAGCGTCACGGCGGAATCGCACAGCGTGTCGCGCCAGGGTTCGGCGATAACGCCCAAGTTAAAGCAAAGAACCCCAGCGCAGTGCAGTTTTCGTTGGAGCGCCGCCGGATGACAGACATCCATCAAACTCCGCGTGATGATGACGCGGCCAAAGCAACCCAACTGACCCGCAATCTATGCACCGAACCGGGCAACCAGTGAATTCGATTCCGAAGCAGCAGAGGCAGACACCGTTTCCATACAACCCAATCTGCCCCAACCGCTTGGTTCCGGCTACGCCGGGTTGGGGCTAGCAGGAACAGCAACAACACCCGCCGCTCGCGCTCTTGCCCAAGGTTTCCTGCAGGTGCTTCAGACCCTTCACGGCGATTTCGTTCCGCGTCGGTTCCATCTTGCGCCAGATGGCGGCGGCCTTGGCGATCACTTTGACGTCAGTTGTGAAGGACTCGATCACCACGTCGCCGTCGTAACCGATTTCCTTCAGGGCCTTGGCAATGCAGTCCCAATTGATGTGATCGTTACCGGGCGTGCCGCGGTCACTGCCGCAGGCGTGGAAATGGCCGAGGAGCTTGCCCGCCGCGCGGATGGCCTCCCCTTGGCATTTCTCCTCGATGTTCATGTGGAACGTGTCGAGGTGCAGCTTCAAAGCCGGACTCTTGACGGCCTTGACCATCTTCAGCGCCTGTTCGCAGGTGTTGATGAAATCCGTCTCGAAGCGGTTCAGCGGTTCGACGCAGATCTGGATGCCCGCCTTCTCGGCGTGCTGGCAGAGCGTCTTGAGATGCTTCACCACGGTGGCCCACTGCTTCTTGTATTCGGGGGCGGGCACGGCGTCGGCGCGGCCCACGGCGGAATACACCGGGCCGACGACCGATTTCGCGCCGAGCACAACCGCCTGGTCCACAAGCTTCATCAAATAGGCGAGTCCGGTCTTCTGGGCCTTGGGCGTGCCGCGCAAATCGCGGTCCGGGCCCATGCAGGCGCAAACCGAGCCGCAGACGAGGCCGTGCTTGTCCAGCTCACGCTTCACGAGCGCCGGGTCAATGTGCGCCGGGTCTTCGACGGGAATCTCGACGGAATCAAAGCCCCATTGCTTGAAGGTCTTGAAGAGCTTGGTGCTCTGGTTGGTGAAAGGAGAGGTGAAGAGGAATGTGTTGATGCCGTATCTCATAGTCTGGTTCTGTTTGCCGCAGCCTAGACCCGAAGCGCGAAAGGTGTCAAAAGCAAACTGGGCCGCCCAGTCGCGCATGCAGCGTATCACCGCGCATTTCCGCATGGCGCCGACCTGCTGCTCCGGAGCGGCTTGAAAGCCCCAGCAAGACCAGCGAGTCAAGGACAACCGCGCGAGACTTGTTTCCAAAAACCGAAACCGCCATCCTCCCGGCTGTCTGATTCAACCTTTTGACTTTGATGACCGAACCCGCCATCACGCCCGAACTGGTTGCCAAGCACAACCTGACGCCGGAGGAGTACGCCCACGTCAAACAAATCCTCGGCCGCGAGCCGAGCTACACCGAGCTGGGCATCTTCTCGGTGATGTGGAGCGAGCATTGCAGCTACAAGAACACCCGCCCGCTGCTGAAAACCTTCCCCACCAAGTCGCCGAAGATCCTCGTCGGCGCGGGCGAGGAAAACGCCGGGATCATTGACATCGGCGACGGGCTGGCCATTGCGTTCAAAATCGAGTCGCACAACCATCCCAGCGCGGTCGAGCCGTTCCAAGGCGCGGCCACGGGCGTGGGCGGCATCGTGCGCGACATTTTCACCATGGGCGCAAGGCCGATTTGTTCGGTGAACTCGCTGCGGTTCGGGCCAATCACTGACGACAAATCCGAAATCCGAAATCCGAAATCCGAAGTCGCGAACAACCGTCGCCTGTTCGCCGGCGTGGTGGCCGGCATTGCGCACTACGGCAATTGCTTCGGCATCCCGACCATCGCGGGCGAGGTGTATTTCGACAAGAGCTATGAGGGGAATCCGCTCGTGAACGCCTTCTGCCTGGGCGTGCTGAGGCATGAGCAGATTGCGCGCGGCGCGGCCAAGGGCATCGGCAACCCGGTGTTTTACGTCGGACCAGCGACTGGCCGCGACGGCTTGGCCGGCGCTGCCTTTGCGTCGCAGGATTTGACCGAGGAATCCGCCGAGCAGCAGCGCGGCGCGGTGCAAGTGGGCGATCCGTTCATGGAGAAGCTGGTTTGCGAAGCGTGCCTCGAATTGCTCGCCACTGGCGCGGTCGCCGGCATTCAAGACATGGGCGCGGCGGGTCTGACCTGCTCGACGTGCGAAACCGCCTCCCGCGCGGGCACGGGGATCGAGATCGAACTGGACAAGGTGCCGCAGCGCGCGCCGAACATGTCGAGCTACGAGATCATGCTCTCGGAATCGCAGGAGCGGATGCTCATCATCGTCCACAAGGGCCGAGAGGAGGAAGTGAAGCGGATCTTCGACAAGTGGGATTTGCCGTGGGCGGAGATTGGCTTCGTCACCGACACCGGTCGCATGGTTGTGAAACATCACGGCAAGGTTGTGGCGGATATTCCGGCGAAGAAGATTGCGGATGAATCGCCGGTCTATCAGCGTGAGGCGCGCGAGCCCGCGTATCTGGCCGAGGTGCGGGCGTTTCGGTTGGATGGATTATCGGACCTGTCGGACTCGACGGCCCAGTACGACGCCTTGAAGCGTCTCCTCGCCTGGCCCACGATCGCCTCGAAGAACTGGGTGTATCGTCAATACGACCACATGGTTCGCGACGGGTCGGTGGTTTGCCCGGGCAGCGACGCGGCGGTGCTGCGGATCAAGGGTGACTCGTTACCCGAGCTGAATGGCAAGGCGACGGCGGACAAACTCATCGCGCTTACGGTGGACTGCAACGGCGCCTACGTTTATCTCGATCCTTACGAAGGGGCGAAGGCGGCGATGGCCGAGGCCTGCCGCAACCTCGCCTGCTCCGGCGCGATCCCGCTGGGCACGACGGACAACTTGAACATGCCCAGCCCGATGAAGCCGGAACTGTTCTGGCAGATCAAGGAAAGCGTGCGCGGGTTGGCGGAAGCGTGCCGCGCTTTCAACGCGCCCGTCACCGGTGGCAACTGCTCGCTCTACAACCAAAGCCCCGCCGGACCGATTGATCCCACGCCCACGGTGGCGGTCGTGGGCATGATTGAGAAGCCGGAACACGTCACCACGCAATGGTTCAAGGACGAAGGCGATGCGATCATCCTGCTCGGCGAACCGGTGGACAGGGCCGATCCGCTCCAAGGCTTGGGCGGCTCGGCGTATCTGCAAGTGCTCCACGGCCAGAAGAACGGTTCGCCGCCGCGCTGTGATTTGGAAACTGCGAAGACCTTGCACACGACACTTCTTGGCCTGATCCAGGCGGGCAGCATCAAGAGCGCGCACGATTGTAGCGAAGGCGGCCTCGCGGTATGCCTCGCCGAAAGCTGCATCAGCCAGCTCGTCGCCCGCGAAACGCCGCGCCTGATCGGTGCGACGGTGGATCTCTCCACCGTAGGACAGGCTTCCAGCCTGTCTGAAACTTCAACCCAAGCAGAAGATGGCGACAGGCGGGACGCCTGTCCTACGCGGCTCGACGTCCTCCTCTTCGGCGAAACGCAAAACCGCGTTGTCATCACCTGCACCGCACTGGATGCGGTGAAGATTGTCGAGCGTGCGAAGTTGCTGGGTGTTCCCGCGGCCCGCATCGGCACGGTGGGCGGCGACAAGCTGACCCTCAAGACCCGCGCCGGCGAGGTTTCCGCGCCGGTCGGCGAGTTGCATGATCTCTGGTGGAACTCCATCGCCCGCGCGATGGCGTAGCGTCGCTCACGCTCGATGAAACCGTCGGCAACCCCGGCCTCCACCGCCAGTCGCTCCGATTCCGCGAAGCTTCTTGAAATGCGGCAGCTCCCTGCCGCTTTGCCCATGCAACCTTTTGTTGCACCTGCAACAAGAGGTTCCACGCACCAACCAGAGCGGCGGAGGGCCGCCGCACTCCAAGACGCTGGCGCGCCCGTTCGCACCTGCGAGTGTCCCCGCGACCCTGTCCTTTCCCGCCATGCCGCTTGACGCCGCCGATTTCGTGGGGTTTGACGCCAGCGCCGCCGCGGGCGGACTTCTGTTGTTCAGCAGCAAAGCTGTCCGGCGCGGCATGGAAATCTACAACACGGACGGCGTTCACAGTCTCTCATGTGTCGAGCCGGGCACGTCCTTCCTGGCCCACGTCCGTGGCGGCGGCGGGTCCTAC
>CAZJTM010000034.1:0-37368 GCA_964548925.1 uncultured Verrucomicrobiota bacterium
AGGCCCAGCGCGTGAAATTGGCGGCGGAACTGAGCCGCAAGGCCACGGGGCGCACGCTTTACATTCTCGACGAGCCCACAACTGGCCTGCACTTCCATGACATCGCGAAATTGCTGGAGGTGCTCTTCAAGCTCCGAGCTTCGGGCAACACGCTGATCGTGATCGAGCACAACCTCGACGTGATCAAGACAGCAGACTGGGTGATTGACCTTGGCCCCGAAGGCGGCGAGGCGGGTGGAACCATCGTGGCAGAGGGTCCCCCGGAACTCATTGCCCGCTGCGACGCGAGCCACACGGGACATTACCTGTGCCGCGCGTTGCGTGGTGAAGGCGTGTGAGCGTCATTGCGCGGTCGGAGCCGGCAACTGCGCCGTGCCCGAGTGGCTGGACCGATAGGATGTCGGCGTCGCCCCTGTGTACCGCTTGAAGGCGCGGTTGAAATGAGGGATGGAGCCAAAGCCCGCCGCCGCGGCGATGTCGCTTACCGCCATCGTGGGACTCATCAGGAGGTCCTTCGCCCGTTCCAAGCGGAGGCGGGTCAGGTATTCGGTGAACGTCATCCCCATGGTGCGACGGAACAGCTTGCAGAAATAGTACGGACTGAGCTGGGCGTGTTTTGCCACCATGCCCAACTGCAGGCGTTCGGTCTGATGCTGACGCATGTAGGCCAGGGCCTGCGCCACCGCGCAAGGCCGCCCGTTCTTCTCGGCCAGCGCCCGTCGGCTGGCCAAATCTCCCAAGTGCTCGGCATAAATGCCCAGCAACTTCACGACTGCCTCCACTTGTTTGCGTCCCATGACCGGAAGACTGGCGAAGTCCTCCCGCAAACGCTCCAGGTCCGGCTTGGCGCCCCAGCCGGCTACCAAGTCGGCGAAACGCTGGATATCGGCGGGGCGTGGTTTGTGCAGGAGGAGGTGATTCGTGTGGAGCGTGGCCACATATTCGCCACATAGCCGAACGGGCACCGCGATGACGGTCAGCCCGGCGAGGCAGACGACGGGTTGCGCGCGAAGTTCGTTCTCGAAGTTGTGGCGGATTTCCCCCTGCATCGCCAGGCAGCGCGTGCGTCCCGCCGCCGTGCTGCAAGCCAGTTTGCAGAGAGGATTGTCGTCCGGTTCGAGCAGCAACGAACCGGCCTGCCGGGGCAGGGGCTGCAAGCGGACGGACAATCCGGTAGCCTGGTGAAAGGCGCTCTCGAATCCGCGCACGGCATGGACCTGTTGAAGAACCCTGAACCCACACTGTTCCCGAACTGTCGGCATAGACCCTTTTTCCACGGCGCGAGGATGGTAGCTTCGCTCGCTCGGGTCAAGGTGCTGACGGCAACTAGCAATCTCCTTGAATTCGTTCATGCAGTTGCCTAAAAGCTCCCGCTGCCGTTCCACGGCATCATTGCCATGCGATTACACTGTCACGCCACCGGCCACGGCCCACCGCTCGTGCTGTTGCATGGCCTGTTCGGCTCGTTTTCGAACTGGCTGGGCGTCAGCCACGCGTTCGCGCGGCGGTTCACCGTTCTGGCCGTGGATCAGCGCAACCACGGGCGCTCGCCTCATGCCGACGAGATGTCGTATGTCTCGATGGCTGGAGACCTCGCTGAATTCCTGGACACGCACGGATTACAGTCCGCGCATTTGCTTGGTCACTCAATGGGCGGCAAAGTGGCGATGCAGTTCGCCCTCAGCCACCCGGCACGGGTCAAACGGCTCGTCGTGGTGGACATGGCGCCGCGAGCAATGCCGCCCCAGCACCGCGCTGTGATCGAGGCATTGGTGGCGGTTGATCCCGCGGCCTATCGCTCGCGCTCGGAGATGGACGCCGCGCTGGCCGGGCGGTTGCCGGACGTGGCGTTACGACGGTTCTTGCTGAAGAATCTGACCTCCGCGCCTTCCGGCGAGTTGCGCTGGCAGGTTAATCTTTCGGCCATTCACGCGAACTACGGGCAACTGATGGCCGCCGTGACGGGCGGGCGACCGTTCACGCGGCCCACGCTCTTCGTGCGGGGGGAGCATTCGGATTACCTCACGGCCGGCGACACGGGCGAAATCGAGCGGCTCTTTCCCAATGCTCAACTGCGAACCGTGCGCGGCGCGGGGCACTGGGTTCACGCCGAGGCACCCGCGGAGTTCGCGAGCGTTGTGACGGAGTTCCTGAGCGCGACGTAAGTCGCGAAGGGGGATGCAAAGGGTTCGCCGCCGCAATGAAGTTGTCGCCCCCGCCCAGTCGCGGAGTTGGCGTCGCGACCGTTGCGAGGCGGAAATCGTTTTTCCCGCATCGTATTCTCCCCGCTTGACGCTGCGGGTGCGGCCCACCATATTCCGCAGCGTTGTCGGACTGTGGATCGTGTCGTACCCAACTGTATGGCCAAGACGAAACTCAGAACGTCCGCCGCCAAGACGAAGCTGCGGGCCGACTCCGACACACGCACCGGTCCCAAGCCGCGCCGTGCAACCAGACCGCCAAAGTCCAGAGATTTTGTGACACCTGTTTCCGAATCCATTGTGCGAACAGCACCGGCACTTGAGGCACACGCGGGCGCGCAGCCCCTATCTGAAGCCGGCTTGCAGGAGAAAATCAAGGACCTGCTGCATCTGGCGCGAGAGCAGGGCTACCTGACTCATGGCGACATCAATGAAGCGCTCGCGGACCATGCGGTGTCGCCCGAGGGGATGGACGACATTTACCTCAAGCTGCGCGGCTTGGATGTGGACATTGTGGATCAGGCCGAGGTGGACCGCGTCAAACAGCCCGAGCCTGAAGAGGAGGATGACAAGTCCCGCTTGGACATTCTCGACGATCCCGTGCGCATGTATCTCAAGCAAATGGGCGCCGTGCCCTTGCTGAGTCGCGAACAGGAGGTGGAGATCTCCAAGCGGATCGAAGACGCGGAAAACGAAGTGCGGCGGCTCGTCTATGGCTTTGGCTTCACGGCCAAGGAGCATATCGCTCTGGCGGAAAAGCTCGTTTCAGAGCCGCCGAAGGAGCGGTTCGATCGTGTCACGCTCGACCGGAAGCTGGAAGTGCGGGAGAAGCACCTGCGCGACTTGCGGCGGCTCATCACGCGGGCGCGCGAATTGGATGGGGAGGCGGATGCCAAGTGGGCGGGCGTGCAGCACGCGCGCACGCAGGCGTCGCGCCGCCGGGCCGACAGCGCGTTCCGCAAGGCGAACAACCGGCTGCAGGAGATCTTTCCGAAGTTCTGCTTCAAGCAAAAGGTCATTGAGGAGATGATGCTGGTCGCGGACAACATCTGCGAGAAGTTCCAAAGCAGCCTGCACGTCATCGCGGAGATGGAGAAGCACCGCAAGTCCGCCTCTCACGAATCCGTGCTCCATTGCGAACAACGGAAGGTCAAGTCCCTGGAGGATCTGGTGCGGATGCCGTGCCTGGACTATCTCAAGGCCCACGAAGAATTGCAGCAGTTTGCCGCCAAGGCTGTCCAGGCCAAGACCGAGATGGTTGAAGCCAACCTCCGCCTCGTGATTTCCATCGCCAAGAAGTACACGAACCGCGGGCTGTCCTTCCTTGATCTCATTCAGGAAGGCAACATGGGCCTGATGAAAGCGGTTGAGAAATTCGAGTATCGCCGCGGGTACAAGTTCTCCACCTACGCGACTTGGTGGATCCGTCAGGCCATTACCCGCAGCATCGCGGATCAGGCGCGCACGATTCGCATTCCGGTCCACATGATCGAGACCATCAACCGGCTGATGCGCTCCCAGAAACACCTGATCCAGGATTATGGTCGCGAGCCGACCGCGGAGGAACTGGCGGAGGACATGCAGATGCCCGTCGAGCGCGTGCGCGCCGTCATGAAGATGGCTCAGCAACCCATCTCGTTGCAGGCCACCGTCGGCGATGGTGACGACGCGAGCTTTGGGGATTTCATCGAGGACAAGGCGGCGGACAGCCCGTCGGACATGACCAGCTTTACGCTGTTGAAGGAAAAACTGGGCGAGGTGCTGGCGAGTCTGGCCGAGCGCGAGCGCAAGGTGCTCGAGCTGCGCTTTGGCCTGGGCGATGGGTATGCGCGCACGCTGGAGGAAGTCGGCAAGCAGTTTCGCGTCACGCGCGAACGCATCCGGCAGATCGAGGCCAAGGCGTTGCGCAAAATGCGGCATCCCACGCGCATGCGCCAGCTCCACGGCTTCATCGAGCTGGAACTGGACAAACCGTAGGCCGATTCAGGGGAATTCCCCCGGGGCTCCGACCAGGACCAGCATCCGGAAACGCCTGGCAGGCAGATTCGTTCCCATGTGCCGCTTGCTAGTCAGGAGGCGTCCTCCGGCTGCGAAGACAAGGCATTCGGCCCTTGTGTTGAATTGACCTTGGCCCCATGTTTTCACGGTTGGAAAAGTCGTGACGAATTTGAGCATTTGGACCATGAAAACCGGGAACAGAGCCTTCACCCTGATTGAACTACTGGTGGTCATCGCTATCATCGCCATTCTTGCCGGCATGTTGTTGCCGGCCCTCGCGAAGGCCAAGGGCAAGGCGATGCAGGCCAACTGCATGAGCAATTTGAAACAGTACTCTTACGCCTGCAGCATGTATGGCAACGACTTTGCCGACCGCCTGCCGGGCCCGGCGTGGCGCGGCGTCTATCCGCAATACGACTCGACCACCATGATGAAGTTCAACCTCGTGACCTATATCACGACCTATCTCGGAATGCCCGCCGCTTCCTCGCTGAGTCGGACGGCTCGCGTGGCACTGTGTCCGGCTTCGGTCCAGCAAAGCCGTAACCCGCCGATCATCAGCACCACGATGGATTTCGGCGTGTCCTACCAACTGGCGCTCTACGTGACGAACAACCTCGATGTCACGCCGCCGGTCACGCTCAACAGCCCGTTCGGCTACCCGGGAAAGAGTGGTGGCGTCTCGGGCTGGAGCCAGGACGACCTTCCGTTGAAGACCACGGCGATCGCGCGGGCGGCCGAGAACTGGGGCATCGTGGACGTTGACAAGCTCAACACCGTGGCCTCGACCACCACTGGCTATGGCCAAAACCTCCCGCCCAAACCGGTGCATGGCAATGTTCGGAATGCGTTGTTTTTCGACTGGCACGTGGGAACGCTGAGAGTGCCAAAGCCGTAGGGCGTGTACCCGGCTTCGCCTCGCGTCGTGCGGTTCAGCGATCTGCGAGCTGGTCTGCGCGAGTCTCGGTTGGCGGAGGGTTTGCCCATGCAGCGGCAGGAGTCCCCAAGAGTTCTGGCGATTCCGGACCTCAGACCGAGACACGAATCGCACGAATTCCCAAGAAGCGAAGACGGTTTGTGTGAACTCGCGGAATTCGTGTCCCGACTGATGCTGCAAGGATTTGACCGGCTCACAGCGCCTCTTGAGATTCAAGGACGCTGGGCGTTCAGAGGTTCGATTTCCGCCATCCGTGGACGCCTCGAATTCTTGGGAGGACTTCCAGTTCATGGAAACAATTCCCCGAAGCGAGATTCCGCGGCTTCCCCCTGAACCGAAGCGGCGACTCGGCGGAGCGCCGCAAACTCTGGAAGGAAAAAGCTGGCGGCACTCTGCGGAGACGCCGCCACGGTTCGTGGTTCATCTGGAGGTTGAGTGGATTGCCAATCTCACGGATGGCTCAGGCCAGCCGCTTCACTGCTTGGTACAGGGCGAGGCACTTCGGGCGTTGCTCTTCGTGCGGACCAAGCGCGGCGGGTACTTCCCGCCGACTGACGCCAGCGGTGACTGCCAGGGCTGGTGAATCAGGTCGTCCGGCAGGGGGGCCAGTTCGGGCACCCAGCGGCGGACGAATTCGCCGTGGGGATGGAACTTCTCGCCTTGGGACACCGGGTTGAAAATGCGGAAGTAGGGCGCGGCGTCGGTGCCGGTCCCGGCGCTCCATTGCCAGCCGCCGTTGTTGGCGGTCAGATCACCATCCACAAGCTGTTGCATGAAGTAACGCTCCCCCCATTGCCAGTGGAGCAGCAGGTCCTTTGTCAGGAACATGGACGTGCCATCCATCGCCGGCAAATCTCGGTGGGCCGCGTAGTCGTAAACCGGACCGGCCACAAACCACCGCAGCCGCTCCAACGCCGCCCGCTCGCCCGCAGGCGTCGTCCATCGCGAGCTTCTCTGGCCGGGTTAGTTTGTGTCCAGTGGTGGCGGATCGCTTCGGAGCCGCAACTTCCAACCTCGGACCGGGCGCAACGCGGGCCTTGGATCTGGGATCGCTCGTGTTTTCCACGCCTTTGAATAAGGCGTGTACACCGTGAACGGCTTGCCCGTCTGCGTCAGGATTTTCTGCTCCTCCCAGACGACGGCATCCTTGAACAACTCGAAGCCGATGCCTGCGGCGTTCAGCGCGTTGAACACACGGGCATCCTGCGCCTCGGCGTGTGGCTCGTAGCGTTTGTTGGCGAAGACCGCTTCCGCGCCGGCTTCCCGGCTGAGGTGAACCAGCGCTCCCGACGGTTCGCCAGCGCGAATAACCAGCGGGTAGCCAAGTTCCGCAAGCTCCTTCTGAAGCGCCGCCAGTGAGTGCAGGAGGAACCGCAGCCGGGGTGGTCTGTCGTCTGTCCCGGATCGGAGTTGGTCCCGCAACACAAAGACAGGGATGACCTGCTCCGCGCGGCGTGCCGCCTCGCTCAACGCCGTATTGTCGGAAACGCGCAGGTCGCGCCGAAACCGATGGATGACCCGCTTCACGGGCGCATTGTAGCACAACCCCACGCCTCTGCTCTGGGCCGATTCGGAACCTGCCCGCGCGAGAAACCGCCCCGGGAGTGAGGCCGTTAAAACGGTTGCGGTCGGGCCGCCGACGTTGCCAGAATGCCCCCCATGAAACGACGCCACTTCCTCAGTTCCTCGGCGCTGGCCGCCGGATTCGCCGCCACGCTGCCTTCCGCGCTCACTGCCGTCGGACAATCCCCCGCGGAGTCAAAGGAGTTCTATGAACTCCGCCGTTATCACCTTCGTCGCGGACCGATGCAACAGCGGTTCGACGACTATTTCCGCGACCTGGCCATTCCAGCCCTCAACCGCCGCGGCGTTTCCCCGGTGGGCGTCTTCGATGTGACGACCGGCCCGGACTCTCCGACCAAATACGTCCTGCAAACCTACAAATCGCTGGACATCTTCTTCGCCGCGCACCAGCCGACGGGAGCGAATCTGGAAATGGAGAAAGCCGAATTCCTCAATCTCCCGCCCGGAGATCCCCCATACATCCGCGTGGAAAGTTCGTTCATGGTCGCTTTCGATGGCATGCCGAAGTTGGAAGTGCCAAAGCAGGCGTTGGAGAAGAAGCCCCGGCTTTTCGAGTTGCGCACCTATGAGAGCCACAGCGAGAAGGCCAGCCGGAAGAAGATTGAGATGTTCAACACCGGCGAGATTGCGCTGTTCCGGCGCACCGGATTGACGCCCGTGTTTTTTGGCGAGACGCTGGTGGGGGCGAGACTGCCGAACTTGACCTACCTGCTCGTGTTCGACGACATGCCCGCACACGACGCGAATTGGCGGATCTTCGTTAACGATCCCGAGTGGAAGAAGATGAGCAGCGCGCCGGGCTTCACCGACCCGGAGATCGTCACCAACATCAGCAACGTCTTCCTCCGGCCCACGGCCTATTCGCAAGTCTGAGCGTATGCGGCGCTCAGCCGAGCCGCCGCTACGGCCACCGGGTTTTGACACAGGGTCAGGTTGGATTCACCGCGTCCAACATCGCCACGATGTTCTCGGGCGGCACGTTGGCCATGATGTTGTGGACTTGTTGAAAGACGTAACCCCCGCCCGGGCGCCAGATGTCCATGAGCCGCCGGACATGGTCGCGAACCTGCGCGGGGGTGCCGCGGCTGATCATGTCACGCGTGTCGCAGCCGCCGCCCCAGAACGTGAGTTGCCGTCCAAAATCCGCCTTCAGCCCCGCCGGGTCCATGCCGCGACAACTGATCTGCACCGGGTTGATCATGTCCAGGCCCGCCTCGATTAATCCGGGGAGCAGTTCGCGCACGCCGCCGCAGCAGTGCAACATGATCTTGATGTGTGGCGCCAATTGCCTCGCCCGCGCCCACATCAACTGCTCGCGCGGAAAGAAAAACTCGCGATACATCCGCGGCGACACTTGGGGGCCGTTCTGCATGCCGAGGTCATCCCCAAACAGGATGATGTCAATATGCGGTCCCACGGCGCCTAGGAAGCGTTCCAAGTTGGCCAGATGCATTTCAGTAACACGATCCAGAAACTCATGGGCACGCCGGGGATTGCCGGCCAGCAGCATCAGGAACACGTCGTTGCGGTAGAGGAACTGGCCCATCTCGAGCAGATTGCCACCGAACAGGCCGATGATCGCGCGGTCGCTCTGCGAGCGGAGGCGTTGCGCGCCTTCGGCCAGGATTCGCGCGCCGTCCGTTCCGGCGACGATGGGGCCCGGTGGCGAGGCGATGGCGGTCCACATGCTCTCCGCAAGTTCTTCTTGAAGGTGGTCGAGGTCATCGTGCTCGGCGAAGGGCCAGGAGGTCTGCTCAAAATAGAGGCAACCATCCGGCATGCGCGCAATGGTGCGGTGGGTTTGGCTGGACCGGATGCCCCAGCCGCCGGCTTCGCGCTGAGGTTGGGCCCAGACCGGCATCAGGCAAGGCGTGCCGTCAGGCAACGTCCACTCAGCCCACCAACGGTCGTCCAGCGCAAATGCGCGCCCGAGTTCGATCGTGTCCACGCGAAACCGCTGGAGCACGTCTTCATCCACGATGGCGAGCTGTTGGACGGGGTCATAGACGCGGATTGGTTTGCGGGGCAGACCGAGGAAATCGCGCAGGCGCGCGTACGCGATGGCGGAGATGCCCGAGGAGCGATGGCCGGACAAGTCCACCGGAATGCGATCCGGCTCCTGGTGGTTCAGCGAGATGAGAATGCGTTCGCGAGAGTTCATGAGCGTCAAGTGGAGGCATGCGGTCAGGCGACTGTTCGCCACGGAGGCTGCCTCGGCGCAGGGCGAAGGTCAAAACCAAACTGCGCGAAACCCGGAGGCCTCCGAAGCCCGAATGGGATTTGCCCCGTGACTGCGTCGCGACCGATTCAGCCCAACGGTGCGTTCAATTCACGCCTGCCCTCTGGAACGAGGCGGCGCAAAGCGCGGTCACTTCTTGTCCTTGCTGCCGAAGGAGAGGAAGGACTTGGTGTCTTCTTTGCGTTGTTTCACCTTGAGCTGGCCGAGGATGGAGTGCCAGCCGATGTAAATCTTGTGCCACTGGTTTTCCAAGTTGCGGAGCGCGCCGTCGTTCATTTCGCCGAGGTAGCGGAGGGACGGCGCCATGCCGAGCAAGTTATGCACTTCTTCCTTGCTGGGGGAGGCGACCTCGATGGACGCGAGGATCAACTCCAATTCCTGCACAATCACGGTCTTGACTTCGAGAAACTGCGCCTCGTCTTCAGCGGAGAATTTCTTGCCCCGCGCCAGATTGACGAAGTTGTTGAACTGCTTCCAGCATTCGAGGTAGTTCTCCATCTGCTGGATGAGTTGGTCCAATTGTTTGTTGGCCATAGGCGGGAGGGATTTGAGGTTAAGTCGTCGGAGAAGTCGGAGTTTGCGGTGACAGGAACACGATCGCGCCACCCCGCAGTTCGCGGGCGGTGATCTTCAGACTCGAGTAGCGAATCACGAGTTCGGACAGGGGAAAATCGGCTTTCTGCGCCTCGCGGAACGTCCCGGTGACGAGTTGCCCCAATTCACGCACCAGGGCGGCGGGGAAGGTGGACGGGAGCGTGGAGATGACGACACGTCCGTTGCGATCCACCGTGAAGGTGCCGAACGGCAGCCGCCGGGGCGGCGTGAGTGGTTTGTTGAAGAGGTTCAGCACGTCCATAGCGCCAGGGCCTTCTTCATGTTCTCGGCGACCTCATGGCCCGCGAGCTTGGATTGCCAGCCAACAGCCAGACCGCCGGATCCCGTCGTCGCCAGCCCGACGTGCCGTTGCGGCCCCAAACCCTCGATCTGCCGGAGGGGGCCGGCGGCCAGCCGATCCGCCAGCCCGCCGAATCGGGCCAGCGTGTCGCGCGCCCAGACGGCCTTGGTTTCCGGATTCTCCAAACCCCGGCTCTCGAACTTGTTTTCCGGTCCGGGTTGGAGTGCGAGGACGAACTCAACGGATTCGAGTTGAGCGATGGCGGCCATCGCGCTCGGGCTTGGAGAAGGCGCCGGCACAGCCTCGGCCATCGCGGGCTCCGCCAAGCGTGACTCGTCCAGCGCCTGAGCCGATTCCAACAGCAGGGCGTTGTAAGACTTGAAGATGGTGCGCGGCCTTGCCGGCTCGGCGGGCAGGGACTCAAAACTACCGGTCTTCCACTGCAAAATCCGGGAAAATGCCGCCTCGCCTTGAAGTCCTTCCGTCTCCGCGTCCACCAGTTCGCCTCCCGTAATCCAGATCTTCCCCGTCAGCGGACCGTTGGTGATGCGCAGCAGCACAGAACTTTGGGAAATGCACTCGAGCTGGATGATGTCCACCAAGCTTTTGCTATGAACGCCTCGGAAACCGAGGTCGCCCTCGCGCTCGAGCAACGATTCCAGGCAATCGAGGAAGAGTTTGATTTCCTCTTCCGTGCCGGGCTTCTGCCAGAACAAATCCACGCCGAGGGCATAGACGCGCGAGCGAAACTGCTCATCCTGCATGGAGGTCAGCACCACCGTGCGCAGCCGCGGATACTTGCGCCGAACGATCGAGAGCACCTGCAAGCCGTCCATCTTCGGCATTTTGAGGTCGCAGATAAAAAGGCGGAATGGTTCCGCTTCCAGAAGGGCGAGCGCCTTGGGCCCGTTGGTGGCGGTGCGCAGGTCGGGCTTGCTGGGGAGTTGCGCCAGTATCTCGCGATACATCTCCAGCAGGTCCGGCTCGTCATCCACCAGCAAGATTTTTGGTCGCGATTCCATAAACGCTCCGGTCAACGGCTATCGCCTGGCCGGGTGAAACTCAAGCTTGAAATTCCCATCGGCAATCAGGGCCGGGTAAGCAGATGGCATTCCCCGGCCGAGAAGACCCCACAATCCCGACCACAGCGCTTGGCCAAGGGGTGCATCCTGCCGAAGCCGCCACTGCGCAGACTTCCGGTTTGCCGTATCGAGGGAGTCCAAGCCGCCGACCACGCGGCCTTGCCCACCCCGCCAATTGAAAACCGGGGGGTGCCGCAGGCTGCAAAGTCCGCGCTCGGATACGTCGTTGCCCGCCTGACGGTTTGCCTGTGGCAAATTGGAACAGCACGTCCAGTGGGAGGGAGCATTTGCGTCGCGGGGCGCTGGCCGGCACCAAAAGAGGGCAGCAGAGAGGACAGGGGAGTCCACGGATTGGACAGGTCAGGGCTTGTGCGGATACGCAGCAACGGTTCGCACTCGCAGCCTTTTCTTGGGGCGATCCGCAGGCGATGGAAGCCCCGCGAGGGAAAGGGCATGGCCCTTGTATTTCACACCCAAACCAACGGGGCAGGAGGAGCCCGGCCTAGGAGAGCGTAGTTTTTGAGTTGTAGGCCGGCTGCCCTCACCCGGCGGCCCGTTCGCAGTTCAATCGAGCAGTGAAACCTCTGGGCTGGTGCGGGGTGGTGCCGGACATAGAGCGCCACTCGCATGTCCTGAACTTGGTAACGCTGGGGGCCATTCGTGGCACGCTTCCTGCCCCTTGCTCACGCTGCAAACCGTTCACTCGGAAGCACAGCAATGAACAGTGCATCGCATCCATCCGGCCTTTGGAGCCAGTCAGCGGGAGAATCCCGGACGGGCCGGATTGGTCTTGTGGGCGCTTGAGACGGCACGCGACCTATGAACTCTCCCACCGCAGGCGCAAGATCGAAGATGGCCGGCCTTTTCAGAGCCGCCTACCGCTGGTTGCGCGATGAGCCGGAGCCGGCGCAACTCAAATTCAGCGCGCCCGCCCCGGCGGCTCCCGCACCCACGCCCCTTCCGTCAGCCCCGCCGCGACCAGCGTCGCCCCCTCCACGCTCGATTACCCCGCCCACGGGCGACGTCTTGCACCTGCCCCTGCAACCGGTTCTCGACACCCTGCCGGCAAACCTGAAGTCGAAGGTGCGGCAACAAGCAGTTGGCGAACTGACCATCCCGATCCCTCTTTCCCGGATCATGCCCCAGTTGGCGCGGGGCGCGGTCAGCGTGCCCTTTGGCGAGTTGCGGCTTGCCGCGCCAGAGGTCTTTTCCCCGGCGGCGGACGCCGATCACGTCATGGTGGGATTGCCGCTTGGCGAGATTCTGTCCCGTCTCAGTTTGGCCAAGTTGGCCCGAAGAAGTGATCAAAAGGTGGTCACCGTTCCCGATGAGGTGACCAGCCCCTTTGGCGCCCGGGGCAACGGACTCGCCATCGCCCACGACAAAGGACCTGGAATGCCTGCGGGACTGCGGGCTCAGACTCCGTCGCCAGTTCTGCCGGGCACATCCAACCCATTTCAGCGCGGGGTCACGCCGTCCGCGCCGTCCTCGCCTAGGATTCCGCCACGCGCGGTTTCTCCAGCGCTGCCACCGAAACCGGCTCAGCCCGTGGCGCCGCCCAAACCTGCCTTCCCGGCAACCTCTATGCCGGGCGCCAACTTCTCTCCTGCCAAGCCCGCGAATGGCAACGGTGGCAATGGCAAGCCCACTGTGGCCACAGCGACGCCACCTGCGACAACCGGCCTGCCGCCGCGCGCGACACCGACTGCGATCAATGGCGCGCCAGTTGCCGCGACCGCCGATTGCCTGGAAGTGCCACTCCTGAGTCTGATGAACGCCTGGCCGCAGTCCGTGCGGCTCGAGATCGCACAAATGAACTTGATGGATGCCAAGGTCGTGTTGCCGGTGCCGCTCCTCGAGAAGGGACTTCGCCAGGGGAAGGTGGAGTTTCCATGGAAGTTGCTGCGGGCGTGGATTCGTCCCGAGTTGCCACCCCAGGCCTCGCCCCACGATGGCGTGAATTTGGGGCTGCCGCTCAGCGTGGTCGCCCCATTGTTCATTGCCCATCGCAAGCCGGCGTCCAATTTGCAGCGCAAGGTGACCGTGGACGAGACGATTCCGAACCTGTTCTTCGGGTTCCCGCAAGGCGGCGACGGAGCGCCGGGCGTCATTCACGCCGCGCCGGTGAGCGCCCCCGCGACCGCCAAGTCACAAGACACCAATTTCTACTCGCTGGGCGACTACGAAGAAGAGAAGCCCCGCAACGGACAGTCCGCGTCCGCCTCGCCGGTGACCGACTTCCTGAAGCGCGGCGCCACGCCCAATGAGGTTGTCACCCGCGCCATTGCCATGCCCGGAGTGGCCGGGGCGGTGGTGGCGTTGCCCGATGGCCTGGCGGTAGCCAGCCGTGTGCCCGCAACCTACAACAGCGACACACTGGCAGCCTTCCTGCCGCAGATCTTCGCCAAGGTGAGCCAATGCACCGCGGAACTGCGCATGGGGACCTTGAACAACTTGAATTTCACGGTCGGCAACGTGCCGTGGAAAATCTTCCGCGTGAACGCGGTCTTCTTCGCCGTCTTTGGCCGCGCGGAAGAGCCGCTGCCCTCCGCCCAACTCGCGGCCCTCGCCGCGGAACTGGATCGCAAGCCCAAATCCGCATAACTCTTATGGCCATCATCAACCAAGCGACCAAGGAACTGCAGGTCAAGATCGTCTATTACGGCACCGCCATGGGCGGCAAGACCACCAACCTCGTGCAGGTCCACGACCACGTGCAGACTGCCGCCGGCAACAAGGGCAAGCTCGTTTCCCTGGCCACCAGTTCCGACCGCACGCTTTTCTTCGACTTCCTGCCGATCGAGGCGATGTCCATCAAGGGCTTCAAAACGAAATTCCAGCTCTACACCGTGCCCGGCCAGGTGATCTACAACACCACGCGCCAGCTCGTCTTGCGTGGCGTGGATGGGCTCGTGTTCGTGGCGGACTCGCAGTACGACAAGATGCAGGAGAATGCCGAGAGCTTCCAGAACCTCATGGACAACCTCAAGTCCCTGAAGATGGACCTCGACGAAATCCCCTACGTGCTGCAATACAACAAGCGCGATCTGCCGAACGTGGCCCCGGTCGAGTACATGGAATTTCTGCTAAACAACCGCGACGTGCAGGTGCCGTCCTTCACGGCGTCGGCCAACCGCTGCGAGGGGGTGTTTGAAACCCTGAACATGATCACGCGCATGCTGCTGAACAAGTTCATCAGCCAAAGCGTGCCGCAGTACGCATGACATGTCCGCGTTGCCCCAGCTTCTTGAAGCCGACATCCAGCGGATTGACGGCGCGTTGCGTGAACTGCTGAAGCAGTGCGACGCTACCACCGCGCTGCTGACGGATCAGGCGGGCTTCCTCATCACCCATCAGGGCGATGACCGGCAATTTGATCTCACGACGATTGCGGCGCTGGCGTCCGGGGCCTTCATGGCGAACCAAAGCATCGCCAACCTCATTGGCGAGGCCAATTTCTCCAGCACCTACCAGCAAGGCGACCAGCACAGCCTCTTTGTCCGGTGCGTGGACGCGGAGTGCATGTTGCTTGTGATCTTCCCGGCGCAAGGGAGCGTCGGCGCGGTCAAATACTACGCTGCCGGAACCTGCGAACGCCTCTCCCAGCAACTCAAGATTGCCCGCGAGCGCGATCCCGGCGCCAGCGTGGACCTGGCTCTCCTCAACGTGGCCAATACCGAAGCCCTCTTCCGGCGCAAGGACTGATCGCGAGCACGCCGCAAGTTGTAGAATCGAGATTGCCTTCTGCCCGGGATTTCAGTTTTGTTGGCGGCGTGAAACTGAGTTACCGGTTGGTCGAACTTCACCTCGCGCACAAATGGCAGATCGCTCGCACTGCGGGCACGAACACCAGTCAGGTGATCGTGGTCGAGTTGCGCGATGGGGCGGAAACATTAGGGTTGGGTGAATCCGCGCCCATCAAGCGATACGAGGAGGATGTGGACACCGTCCGCGCCTTTCTCGCCAAGGTGGACGCCGCGAAGCTCTCCTTTGCCGACTTGCCAGGCAGCATGCGCTATCTCGAGACCGTCGCCGTCGGGAACATGGCCGCCAAGTGCGCGGTAAACATCGCTTTGCTCGACGGAGCCGCTCGGCTGGCGGGCAAGCCCATTTACGCTTTTCTCGGGCTGGGCTTTCGCGAGCATCATCACCTCACCTCGTTCACCATCGGCATTGATACGCCCGAGGTCATCCGGCAGAAAGTTGTCGCCGCCGAGCGTTTTCCGATCTTGAAGATCAAAGTGGGCGTGCCCGGAGATCAGGCGAACATGCAGGCATTGCGCGAGGTGGCACCGACCAAGACGGTTCGCGCCGATGCGAATGAGGGCTGGAAAACCAAGGAGCACGCGCTCGACATGCTCACCTGGCTGGCCCAGGACAAACACGTCGAATACGTGGAGCAGCCCATGCCTGCAGCCACGCCCGTGGCGGATTGGGTGTGGCTGAAGGCGCGCTCCCCGCTGCCCATCTACGCTGATGAGTCTTATCACACCGCCGCGGATGCCCCTCGCTGCGCCGAGTGTTTCCACGGCGTCAACGTGAAGCTGGTCAAGACGGGTGGCATCAGCGGCGGGTTCGAGGCGCTCCAAGCGGCGCGGAAGCTGGGGTTGAAGACAATGATCGGCTGCATGATCGAAACCAGCATCCTCATCAGCGCCGCGGCGCATCTGGCCGAACTCTGCGATCACCTGGACGTGGATGGCAACATTCTCATCACGAACGATCCCTACGAGGGAGTCACGGCTCAGAATGGCCTCCTCTCGTTCGCCAGTGCGATCGAGAAAACGGGCCTGCGAGTTCGCCCGCGCGTAGGATAGGCTTCCAGCCCGCCTCAGTAGTCCCGCCTGAGAAACCGCCGCTTCTTCAGGCCGCCGCCGATCGCGCCCATGTCCAAATGGGCGGGCAAGAACAGGCAAATCTCCTGCCAGCTTTTATCCGCTGAAAACCTCAAGCCGCGCGCCAATCTACAGGTTGACTGAAATGCGAGAACGCTCCGGCGCAACGCGGGCTTGGCCGAAGGTCGTTTTGGGAATCGCTTATCCGCCGATTTAGGCCATGCGTGGCTGAGTGACATTTCGCTGGAGATTGGGATATGCTTCGAGTTGCTTCCAAGCGATTTCAAACTTCAGTGGAACCACGGGGCTGCACGGGCAGGCACGCCCGACGGCGCTCTCAGCGAGCTGTGGGGAGGCCGGCAGAAGATGGAGACAGGCTGGAAGCCTGTCCTACAGTATGGGCGCGACCTTTTCGCCGTTGTGCGTCGCGTCGTTCTTCGCTATGCCTCCCATTGCGTATGATAGACAACTCGTTGTCCCGCCAGGGTCAGGCCCCACGGAAAGTGGTCGAGGTCGCCCGGGAACTTCATCTCGACGTTGAACAGCTTCTTCCGCACGGGCATTTCATTGCCAAGGTGCCCATCACTGAACTGGAGGCACGCCGACACCAGCCGGACGGCCAGTTGATTCTGGTCAGCGCCATGACGCCCACCCCGCAGGGCGAGGGGAAGACCACCGCCACCATTGGATTGGCGGATGCCCTGCGCCGGCTGGGCAAGCGCAGCATGTTTTGTCTGCGCGAGCCGTCGCTCGGCCCTTACTTTGGGATCAAGGGCGGCGGCACGGGTGGCGGGCGGGCGCAAGTTGTGCCGGCCGAGGACATCAATCTCCATTTCGTGGGCGACATGTACGCGGTGGAGAAGGCGAACAATCTTCTGTGCGCGATGGTGGACAACCATCTTCAGCATGGCAACGAACTGGGAATTGACCCGCGCCGCATTGTCCTGCGCCGGGTCATTGACCTCAACGAGCGGTCGTTGCGGGACATTATCATTGGTCTGGGAGGGCCGCTGCACGGCGTGCCGCGGCGGGATGGGTTCAACATCACGCCGGCCTCCGAAGTCATGGCGATCCTCTGCCTGGCAAGGGACTTTCAAGATCTTGGCCGTCGCATGGCAAACATGGTGGTCGGCTTCACGTACCAGGGCGAGCCGGTGCGCGCCGAGGCCGTGCAAGCGGTTGGCGCCATGCAGGTGCTCATGCGTGACGCCATCCATCCGAACCTCGTGCAGTCGCTGGAGGGCACGCCCGCATTTGTACATGCCGGGCCGTTTGCCAACATCGCCCAAGGCACGAACACGACCGTCGCCACCCGTCTCGCCCTGAAGCTCGCGGATTACGTCGTGACGGAAGCCGGCTTTGCCACCGACCTCGGCGCGGAAAAATTCTTTCACATCAAATGTCGTGCGGCGGGTTTGCAGCCGGCCACCGTGGTCATCGTGACCACCGCCAAGGCCATCGCCTATCACGGCGGGTTCACCGAGTCGGGCGGGCTGGGAAACCTCGCGAAGCACATTGAGAACGTCCGTTTGTTCGGGCGCGATCCAGTGGTTTGCCTGAGCCACTTTCCGGACGACCAGCCGGCGGACCACGCGCGAATCATGAAGTTCTGCGACAAGCTGGGGGTGGAAGCCATTGTGTCCAAACATTACGACCTGGGCAGCGCGGGCAGCGTGGCGTTGGCGGAAGCCGTCTTGCGCGCCATTGAGAAGAACCGCAAACGCAAGGTGCGGTTTCTTTATCCGCTGGAGGCGTCCATTGAGAAGAAGATCGAAATTCTGGCGAAGCAGGTTTACGGCGCGGACGGTGTGGATTTCGACCGGACGGCGCGGGCCAACCTGGAGTTGCTGGTCAAGCACGGGTTCAGCCAGTTTCCCGTCTGCGTGGCCAAGACCGCGATGTCGCTCTCGGACAATCCCGAGTTGCGCGGGCGGCCTCGTGGATTCCGCATTACCGTGAATGAGTTGCGGCTTTCGGCGGGCGCAGGGTTCGTGGTCGCCATTTGTGGCAACATCGTGACAATGCCCGGCCTTCCGAAAGTTCCGGCGGCGGCGCGAATCAAGGTGCTGGCCGACGGTCAGGCGACGGGCTTGACGTAAAGATGAAGACAGGTTGGGAGTCTGTCCTACGGCTTGGCAGCCGCGAAGCGACGGTCAGGGCAACTTTGCGTGGCTGCCATCGCAGAACGCGCCGTTCTGCGAGTGTTTGCAGCCGCACCAGGCGACGGTTCTAGCGGCGGGAATCTCCACCTTCAACGGCGCGAAGCCAGTCCCCTTGTGGGCGCCATCGCAGAAGGGTTGCGTTTTGGATTGGCCGCAGGCGCACCACCAGAATGTGCCGGGATCGGCAGGTCGCACGAACGGTGCTTTTTGAGCAATGAACGGTTGGGTCATGGGTTGCGAGTGTCAGCGTTTGTCGGGGTCGCGGGGTTTTGAGGCGTTTCGCTCGGCAAGCCACCAAGCGACGAGAACCGGGCCGAAACAGAACAGCAGTCCGATCGGCATGGAACAGATGCTCCAGAATTTGTCCATAAACGTCGGGGTGAACATTGCCTCAACCTGAGCCGTTGTAAAGTCAACCGCTGAACCACGTCGAAGTGCCGTTTGGATCCCCGGCTCGTGGCGGTTTGATCCGTCTCATCATCTCGGTGCGCGACCGGCTAAAGCTGGGACTCCAAGCCGGGATGTGCTACCGGCGCGGTTCGTCGAGAAACTCGCGGATGGCGCGCGCCAAGGTTTCGCTCGAATAGGGTTTCTGAAGAAAGCGACCTTGGAGTTCGCGGACGGTGTCACTGCCGACATCGTCCAAGCCGTAACCGCTGATGAAAATGGTCTTCAAATTCGGCTTCCGCGCCCGCAACTGGGCGGCAAGTTCAAGCCCCGACATGCCTTCGGGAAGGACCATGTCTGTGAGCAGCAAGTCGAACTTGCCGTCCCGCTCCTGCCAAACGCCCAGAGCCTCGACGCCGGAACCCACCGCGACAATCTGGTAGCCAAAGCTGCCAAGCATCTCAACCGCCATTTCCCGGAGGACAGGTTCGTCTTCCACGATCAAGAGAGTCTCCTTGCCGCCGCGCACCGGGCCGGTGGCGGCTATCGGCGTCTCCACCCCGACTGGCTCCGGAGGTTGGGCGATGGCCGGCAGGAAGATCGTGAACGTCGTGCCGCGGCCCACCTCGCTCGCCACTTCCACCCAGCCCTCGTGTTGCTCCACGATGCCATAGACGGTGGCCAAACCCAGCCCGGTGCCCTTGCCCGGTTCCTTCGTTGTAAAGAAGGGTTCAAAGATGCGCGCCAACGTGGCGGCGCTCATGCCGCAACCGGTGTCCGAGACTTGCAGGCGGACAAAGCGGCCCGGGCGTGCCTGCGGAGGCGCCCCCGGCGGAGGTTCGCCGAGAGTCTCCGTACCGAGGGTGATGGTCAACTGTCCGCCTTGGGGCATGGCATCGCGAGCGTTCACAGCCAAGTTCATCAGCACCTGTTCCAGCATGCCCGCGTCCGCCTGCACCAAGGGCAGGGCGGGGGGAGACTCAAAATGCAGGGTGACGGTTTCGCCCAAAAGCCGCTGCAGCATCTTGGAGAGGTTGCCCAGGACCTCGCGCAAGTCCAGCGGCTGGGTCTGCATCAGGTTCTTGCGGCTGAACATCAGCAATTGCCGCGTCAGCCCAGCGGCGCGCTCGGCGGCGCCATAGACCGCCTGGGACGATTCGCGCAGCTTGGGCGGCAGGTCCGGTTTGGACAGGAACATCCCGGCGTGTCCTTGGATGATGGTCAGCAGGTTGTTGAAATCATGGGCCACGCCGGCGGCAAGTTGCCCCACGCATTCCATCTTTTGCGACTGCCGCAATTGCGCCTCCAAGCTCAGCCGGTCCGTGATGTCTTCCACGTAGCAATGCACCGCCGGCGGCTGGGTGACGGGATGGAACGACCAGGAAAAGGTGCGGCCTTCGACTTTCGTCTCGTGCCGCAGCCGGCTCTGCCGCGTTTCGAGGCAGCCGCGCACAATCTCACGCGCCTCGGGCGGCAGGATTTCGCCGGGGTGACTGCGCCCCACGACGGAAGCCAGGCGCAACGCGGCTTCGTTGAAATAGGCCACCGCCCCGTCCGGCGTCAGTTCGATGGCCGGATTCGGATTGAGCTGGGCGAAGTCCGCGAGTTTCTTCAATTCGGCCTCGGCGCGCTTGCGCTCGATGGCCACCGTCAGCAGCGTCGCCACGGCGAGAAGGAAGTGAACCTGGTCCTCCGTGAACACGTGCGGTTTGGCGCTGTGAGCCCCGAGGATGCCGTAGCAACCCGCGCGCAGAGTGATGGCCACGCTCGCGCTGCTGACGGCGCCGTGCTCGCGGAGCAAATCGGAAATGCGAAAGCGTTGCTCCGTGCGCAAGTTGGCGACCACAACCGGTTCGCCCTTGCTCAGAATGTGGCTGGAATGTGTGTCCGGCACGACGGCTTCGACCAGTTCCCCCACGCGGCCTGATTTCCAGCCGTGGCCGGCCTGAAGTCGCAGCCACTGCCCATCCGGGGTGAGTTCCAACACGCTGCTGAACTCGACCTCCAAGGTTTCGGCCACGAACAAAGCCACGTGTTCGAGGAATTCCTCGAAATCCTCGGTAGCCAGCGCCAGGTGGCCCAGCGCGGCCACCGCGGTCTGTTGCTGGGCGCGGCGGGCGAGTCGGTGCTCGGCGCTTTGGCGTTGCTCGATTTGTTGCTCAATGGCGGCGACCAGGCCGTCGAACATTCGGGCAAGTTGCCCCAGTTCCGAGCGATCCCCCGCAAGCCCCGTGCGGGCGTGCAGGTCCCCGGCGCTCCAGCGTTGCGCGGATTGGAGGAGGGCGCGCACTTGACGAAGCACAAAGTGTTCGCCGCCAAACCACGCGGCGACCAGCGCCAGCAAGCCGATGGCAAAACCGATCCACGGCCCCCCGGAAAACGGGAGCACGAGCAACGCCGGCAGCATGGCCAGGAACACAGTGGCCACCAACCGGAAGCGCAAGCTGGATGACACTCGCTTCAAAATAGTTCCGCGCCGATGCTAACCAAAGTGACTCGCCCCATAAAGAGAAGTTTGTGCGGTCGCGTCGAACACGGTCTGCGAAACGTGGTGCCGGTGTCCACTGCGCCTCAGCCGGGAAATCGCTGTAAGGACCGGGACACACGATCACATTCGCCGTTGAATAGCAAACCATGCCCACCATACCCTTTGGGCCATGAAAAACCGCGCCTATTCCAGTGTTCACCGAAGACAGTCTCTCTCCGCGTTGGCGTGCGCCTGCGCGCTGCGAGGGGCTCGGCTTGCCGGCGCGGGCTGCATCATCGCGCTCGCTTGCGATTTTGCCCAGCACCTGAGCGCGGGAATGAAGGAGGAATCCGTCGTCGGCAAATTCGGTGTCCGGTTCGGAACAAGGCAACCATGAGATTGTGTCAGGGCCAGCTCTGGAAACAAGGCGACGAATACCTCCGCATCGTGCAGTTGGAGCGGCTCGAGGTGAGCTACAAGTCGCTCCCGCACGCGGCCAGCAAGGATGGCACGTTCCACCGGGTCAGCAAAAAGGTCTTCTGCCGCCTGCTCAAGAATGCCCAACTGCTGCCGCCTGCCTCCGCGCCGCCGCAAGATGGAAAGCGCGCGGCGGGATCAAAGCCGCACACGAATTCAGAGGGCGGCCAAGCGTCCCCACCCGCAGGGTGAAGCCGTTCGCGTGCAGCGGAGTTGTTCGTCAGTCCATCCGAAACCAAGAAAGCGCGTGTGTGGCCGAGGCTTCCAACCGGCTGGGAGCCGGTTCCACGGAATGCGTGCCGCGCGGCCAGGGTTGCTTAAGCCGCATTTACGCAGTTGGAGCATGCTGTGACTGCGACGCCCCGTTGCAGGTGCGTGCGCGCGACGCCCTCGTCGCGCTGGAGGCGACATCGCCTTTCGGGGTCTTCCGCGCTCGGCGACGAGGGCGCCGCAGCTACGCGCTCATGCTTCGCGGGACTCCATCTGCGTCGGCACGGATGGGTGCTCACCGGCAAGGTCACGGGCCGTCTTCCTACGAAAACGGCCCGTTGTCTCCCCACTCGGTCAACGCGCGAGCGCGTTTCCCCTTGTCCGCGATGCACCTCACTTGGCGGTCGTCAGACTTTTGAGTTTGAGCCAATCGGCATTCCGCGCGCTTACTTTGCCGGTGTGGATCCCGGTGTCCGGAAACTGGCTTGTCGGATCGCGCAGCTTGATGGTCTCGACGTGACCGTCCGCAAAACTCAACCCGTAGCCGCGGCGGTGGCGTTCGGCGGGGTAACTGGCGAACGGCTGGGCGTCGTCCATCGTGACCAGAAACCAGCCGTCGTCCACGCTGGCGGCGTGTTCGTCTAACAGCGTCCAGAGCGTCGCGGGGCGGGCGGTGGCGAGTTCGCTGTCCTTGACAAAGGTGCGGTAGCCGGCGTCGCGTCCTTGGCGGGCCATGTAACGACTGCCCATCCAACTGTTCATGGCGTAGCTTCGCGCCCGGAGTGCTCCCCCGAATTGCGACGCGTCGGCCGAGCATCGGTAGAGGCCCACCTGGCTGGCATAAGGGAAGAGCTTTCCCTGGCGGAGGAGCATCGTGTTGGTCGCGTCGCCCGGGCGTTTCAGGTTGCCCAACACCCACACGTTTGTGCCGGCACCCTCCGGCAGATTCTCGACCAGCCGGCCGTCGTGGTCGGCGGCGTAGAGTTGTGAACCCAACGCGAGTTGCTTCAGGTGATTCAGGCAGGAAGCGTCGCGGGCTTTGGCCTTGGCCGCGTTGAGCGACGGCAACAACAAGCCGGCGAGGATCGCGGTGATGGCCATCACCACGAGCAACTCGATCAACGTGAAGCCGAAGCCCTCTCGCACAAAGCAGCGCTTCCCGGAGGCCGTCGGTTCTCCGGGCCGCGCCTTGCGTCGGTTTGCTGAGAGTGTCGTCACGCGGGTTGTCTGCCCGGCGAGGTTCCCTCAACCGATTCCACCGGCTCGGACTCTGCGCACGGTTACGGTGCTTTGGGATTCGCCTGCGCAACCGGTTCTACCCCACGGGAACAGGCGGGGGAACTGTGCGTCCCGCCGCACACCCTGTGCTTTTGATTGCACAGCGAGTCCGGCGGCAGAATAATCCGGGCGCAGTCATTAACCGGTTCATCGTGCCATGACGCGGAAAGGCCAGGTTCGAAGTTGGGTCGCGGCGCTCATTGCGCTGACCCAGACCGGCTGGGGGCAATCGGCTTCACCTTGGCGCGCTTACAAAATAGCGGATGGTTTGCCCGAGCCGGCGTGTTCCTCGGTGACAGTGAGTCCGCAAGGGACGGTGCTGGCCCGGCATCTGAACGCGCCCGCGCTCAGCCGGTTGGATGGTTATGCCGTCACCATTCTGCCCGCGCCCCCTGCCTTGCGCGGGCGCTGTTATGAAAGTCCGGCGGGTCAACTGTGGTCGGCGGCGCCGGAGGGGTTGTACGAGTTCAAAGAGGGCGCGTGGATTCATCATGCCGTGGCGGAGATTGCTGCTGAAACCAGGACTTCGTCGTCCGGTTCCCCCTACGGCGTGCCGCTCTTCGTGGTGCGCCAGGGCCGGGTGATTTTTCTCCTGCGCGATCGGCTGGCCGCGCTCAATGCCGAAGACCCGGAGAGGATCCACACGGAAGTGCTGCGGTTGGCCGGTGAGACGCGGCTGGGCGTGTTGCTCGGGCTCACCCCGGCGCGGGATGGCGGGCTTTGGCTGAGTGGTTCCCGGGGTTTGGCAAAGCTGCCCGCGCCGGTTCGCAACCTCAAGACGGATACCGAATGGCAGGAGTTTGAAGTTCCCGATGCCTTGGCCGTCCGCAACCTCCGCGAACCCCGCGAGGATGCGGACGGGGGCGTGACGGCCATCGGCGAGTCCACCACCGGCAAGGATCCGGTCCTGGTCCAATTTGACGGCCAGCATTGGACTGTCATGGCGGCGGGAAGCGACCGCATCCAGTTCGCCTGGCACAGTTTCGGGACGAGGCTCTGGGCCGTCACCCCCACCGCGTTGCTTTCCCGGCCGGACGATCTGCCGGAGTTGGTTCCCGACGACGAGATTTCCGCCCGCAGGTTTTTTGACATGGCGATGGAACCCTCGGGCGCATTCTGGCTGGCGACTTCGGATGGCCTGTTCCGCTATTCCCCGCCTCTCTGGCAAGCGCCCGGCGGTTTGCAGATGTTGCGGGGCTCGGTGTCAGCCGTGGCGGAGGACGCTGAAGGGCGGCTCTGGTTTGTGTCGGGCGGCGAACTGCACTCGGTGCGCGAGGGCGCTCACCAGAATCATCCGCTGCCGGACCTGGCGCGCCGTTGGTTGCCGACCACCCGCGCGTTAATCCCGCTGGCCAACGGGGCGCTGCTGTTCGTGACCGATGACCAGTTGTTCCGGCTCGATCCGACCCGAAGCCTTTTTGGTTCTGTCTCGACGGGCAGGGGAGACGACACGCTCCAATACTTGGGTGTGCTGAACGACGGGATCGCTTGCGTTCAACGCCTCGGCCCGAACAACACCGAATCGGAATATCGGATCGAGACTTACGATGGCAGTCAGTTCAGGGCGTTTCCGATCTCGCCGCCGGTTCCGGCGCTCGGCCCCACGCTGCTCGCATTGTATCAAGCCCGCAACGGCGATCTGTGGCTGAGCGGCGAGGCAGGGGTCGCCCGGCGCCGCGGCAATCAATGGAAGGTGTTTCTCGCCGCCAGCCAGACGGCGCCCGAATCGGCGCTGTGGTTCACCGGCGCCGCCGACGACCGGGTCTGGTGCGCCACAGCCGACCGGATTTGGGGCTTTGACGGACGGGAGTGGAGCATGCTCCGTGGCGGTTTCGATCACATCAACGCTGTGAGCCGCAGCCGGGACGGCGATCTCTGGGTGGCCTCGAACAGTGGGCTTCACCGCCTTACGGCCGCCGGGTGGGTTGAGAACGGCATTGAGGAGGGGTTGCCCAGCATTGCCATCCGCGGCGTCTGCGAAGACCGGCGGGGCCGGCTCTGGGTGGGGACAAGCCAGGGCTTGAGCCTGCATCATCCCGAGGTGGACACCGATCCGCCCCGAACCGAGATTCTTGCCCCCTCGGAGCGGCGCATTTTGGAGGGTGGTTCGATCAATCTGGCCTTCAGCGCGCAGGACAAATGGAAATTCACGCCCCGCCGCCGCTTGATGTATTCCCATCGCCTGGACGAACAAGATTGGACGCCGTTTCAAGAGTTCACCACCGCGACCTTGGTGGAGCTGCCGGCGGGTAAACACACCTTGTTTGTCCGCGCCATGGACCGCAACGGCAACGTCGAAACCAAACCCGCCCAACTCGCCTTCACCGTCGCGCTGCCGTGGTTCAAGGAAACGCGGCTGGTGGGGATTGCCGTGTTGGGTGCCGCGGTCGCCTTGTTCTTTGCCGCGCTTGCGTTCAACCGGCATTTGCGTCTTCGCCGCAGCTACGCCGAGGTGGAACGCAAGATCGCCGAGCGAACGCGCGAGCTTGAAATCGCGAGCCGCGAATTGGTTCACAGTCAGAAGATGAACGCGCTCGGCACGCTCGCCGCCGGCATCGCGCATGACTTCAACAACATCCTCTCCATCGTCAAAGGGTCGGCCCAGATCATTGAGGAGAATCTGGAGAACCCCTCCAAGATTCAGACGCGCCTCGACCGGATTAAGACCGTGGTGGAACAGGGCGCCGGCATCGTGCAAGCCATGCTGGGCTTCAGCCGCCGTTCCGAGGGCACTCCGGAGCCGTGCGATGTCAATGCCGTGGTGGACAGCACCATCACCCTGCTGGGCGATCGTTTCCTGCGCGATGTCGAAGTTCACTTCGAACGCGCTCCGGTGTTGCCGCCGGTTCCGGTCGCGAAGGACCTGGTCCAGCAGGTCTTATTGAACTTCATCTTCAACGCTGCCGAGGCCATGTCCGGGCCGAAGCGGGTGGTCTTGCGCACGACGCAATTGGAGCGCCTTCCGGAAAGCTTGTTCCTCAAGCCCGCCGAGGCCGGGGCCTACGTGGGGGTCTCGGTTCAGGATTTTGGATGCGGGATTCCCCCGGAGAATCTGGAGCGCATCTTCGAGCCGTTCTTCACCACGAAAGCGCTGTCGTCGCGCCGGGGCACGGGGCTCGGCCTCTCGATGGCCTACGAACTGGCCAAGCACTTGAACGCCGGGCTCAGCGTTGAGTCCGCCGTGGGCCGGGGCAGTCGGTTCACGCTCATCTTACCGGTGCCGATCGTGCCGGTCCCTGCTGAGACCAAAACCCCTGATTCCACTCCCGCGACTCCATGACCACCGCCACCCTCCTCATCATCGAAGACGACGACTTCCAATTCGAGATCTACGAGGAAGCTCTCGCCCAGTACCGGCTGATTCGTGCCACGACCGGCAGCGAGGCGTTGCGGCGCATTCCCGAGTCCCCGCCGGACGTGCTGATCCTCGACCACGTGCTGGACGCGGGCGAGTTGGGACTGGACTTCCTGCCGCAATTCAAGGAACTCCTGCCACATGTGCCGATCATCATCGTGTCCGGCGCGTTGGAGGTGCATCAACAACTCAAGGCGCTGCAAGGTCCGCGCCGGGCGCACTATTGCCTGCCCAAACCGCTGGACGTGCGGGAACTCCGGCGCACGGTGGAAACGGCGCTGAAGGAATGCGGCCAGCGCGAAGTCGTGCGGCAGTTCGAGGCGCTGGAGCGCTCGCAGCGCGTGGACGCCTTGGAGTTGCTCAGCCGCTCGACGGACCGCCTCAGCCGCCAGAACCAGATTTGCGAACGGCTCCGACACACGCGCCAACGCGCCAACATCTCCGCCCTGGCCCGCCAGTTCAACGTCGCCCGCCGGACGATCATTCGCGATCTCCAGGAGTTGATCCGGCGCGGGCAGCTCCCGCCGGAGGTGTATCCGGAGTGGGAGAATCCCTCTGCCGAGGAGTAGCCGCGTCCGTGAGAGCACGGACGAGTTGCCGCCCGCCTGAAGAGCTCGTCCCGGGTGACCGGTTGAGGGTGCGTCTCAGTTGATTGCAGGGAGCGCGGACATTCTCGCCCGCCCGTGAGTAGGTGAGCGGTCCACAGGCTGATAGAAATGTCGGCCCTCCGAAATCCAGGGCGGGATGCAGGGAATTGAGATGCGCCCACCGTTTGACGTCTTGCGGAATTTTCCTCGCCTCCGCAGGCGAACCAAGTTAGACACAGTTGCGATATGAAGCGCTTTCCCGGTCCGTTCGCCTGCCTCTTGGTAGCGGTCTTCACGTTGACCGTGCAGGCGTCACTCCTGCCGCCCCGCCCCAACATTGTCTTCTTCCTCGCTGACGATCTTGGCTACTCGGACTTGGGCTGCTACGGTGCGACGGACATTCGCACGCCGAACATTGACCGGCTCGCGAGGGAGGGCGTGCGGCTCACCCAGTTTTACGCCAACGGCTGTGTTTGCACGCCCACGCGCTGCGCTTTGCTGACCGGACGCTACCCGCAGCGCTTGGGTGGACTGGAATGGTCCATCCCGCCCGGGAAGAAACACCTCGGTTTGCCGGCACGAGAGAAGACCCTTGCCACGCTGCTTCGGGAAGCCGGCTACGCCACCGCGCTTGCCGGCAAGTGGCACCTTGGCTATACGCCCGACCGCTCGCCCAACGCCCACGGCTTCGATCACTTCTTCGGCCTGCTCGGTGGCAACCACGATTACTTCACACACCGCGAGAACAACGGCGAACTCGATCTCTATCGGGATGGTCAACCCGTGGTCATGGAGGGCTACTCCACGCACCTTATCACGCAGCACGCACGGCAATTCCTCGATGCCATGCGCGAGAAACCGTTCTTCCTCTATGTTGCCTTCAACGCACCCCACTTTCCCTTTCAAGGTCCGGAGGACGCGACGCGGCAAGTCACGTTGAAGGATTGGGCGCACGGGACGCGCGAAACCTATGTGAAGATGGTCGAGGCGCTGGATTCCGGCGTAGGCGAGATCCTCGGGGCACTCGATCGCCACGGCCTCGCGACCAACACACTTGTCGTCTTTGCGAGTGACAACGGTGGTGACCGATGCTCGCGAAACGGGCGGCTGGCCAAGGGCAAAGGCCAACTCTGGGAGGGCGGCCTTCGCGTGCCCTGCATCGTGCGCTGGCCGGGCCGGCTTCCGCCCGGAACGGATTCAGCCCAAGCAGGCATCACCATGGACTGGACCGCAACGATTGCCAACCTGGCCGGCGTCAAGCCGCCCGACGACCGCCCGTTTGACGGCGTGGATTTATTGCCGTTGCTCTCCGGCCAACGACCGATCACGCCACGAACGCTGTTCTGGCGACGCGTCGGGCCGAACGAGGTGAAGACGCACCGAGCCGTGCGCTGCGGGGATTGGAAGTTCATTCAAACGACCAAGGGTGGTCAGTTCCTTTATCACTTGGCGACGGACATCGGAGAAACCACCAACCTGGCCCTGCGTGATCCAGAACGGGTGCGGCGACTGGTCGCGCTGCTGGATGCCTGGGAGAGCAGCGTGGATTCATCGCCGCGCCCCATCCCCAAGGAGTGAAGCTGGTCACGCCCTTTCACTTGCGGACGTCCCACTTGCTTGCGGTTTCGGGTGGCGGGTGAGGCCCGCAATTCACTGATCTTCCTTGTTGAGTTGAACTGGTCGCCAGTGGTAGTTTTCCCGCGCTCGCCGCAAGGCGGGCATTCGGTCGGGGCGTAGCGTAGCCCGGCTAGCGCGCTTGCTTGGGGTGCAAGAGGTCGTGAGTTCAAATCTCACCGCCCCGACCATTTTCGCCAACGGTGTTTCTAAGTCCTTCCTTTTTGCAACCAATTGCCGGATGGGAACGCCGTCTTTTCCTCAGATGATCACCAGACAAGGCGTCACAGCCAGTAGTCCGGCGACTCGGCAGCACACGCAACCGTCGGCTCAAACGCACTTCATGGCCCTACCGGTCGTGTTTTGGTATGATCGGCCGGACTCCGGCGGCCAAATTGCTGCAGACGGACCTCGACTTTTGAGCGAGAACTCAACGGCGCGGCCCACGAGCGCGTCTGTTACTACCTGGCTCAGGTGGAACAGACTGATTTGTCAGCAATTGGCCAGATCAGTGAGGAATGGGCCAGTTCAATAAGCTGGGCACCATCATCTTGATGACTTCGGATCAATTCCAAACGCGCTTCAGATATTTGGCGAGTCTGAAGTGATGCGGTGAAGGCCGCTGGCCTTGGCAACCAGTGAGGGCCATCACCGAATCTGTATCTTGTCGGAAATGGGTGACCAGTCACTCGCAACCGCGATTCCTTTGATCTCGCTTCAGAGCCGCTTCAGTCCTTGCCGAATGAGATCTGCCGCCGCGGCTCCACCTGTCTCAGTTCAATGATCCGTTCCTGGTTGCCAACAATTACGCGATGCTTCCCGAAAAACGCGCGGACTTCGCAGCGACCTTGGGCATCGGCCTGGCCCTGCCAGCGTGTCCACCACCGCCGGAACACCAAATCCCGATAGGCCTCTGCGGCCGGCGTCGGCGTCCAATCCCGCCGATACAGTGACGACACCGGAATCCAGTTCGCTCCTTCCCAGAAGCCCCACATCAGAATTCCCTGCACCGCCGGGTGCGCGAAGCAGATCCGGTAGTAATCGGTGATGGCTTGGGCCTTGGCTTGCTCTTCTTCGTCGGTCAGACGTGCGTCGCGCTTGCCATAGTACTTTGAACGCTGGCCAGGGAAGTTGAACTCCGTCACCCGGATGGGCAGGTTGAACTGCGCCAGCCGATCCAGTGACTTCTGTAAAACGTCGGGATCAAACGTGTCCCCATGCAGGTGCCCCTGCACGCCGATCCCACCAATGGGCACGCCTTGATCGAGGAACTTCCGAATCTGAACGACGTAATCCTCCAACCGGCGACCGGTGAGGATGTCGTAGTCGTTCAAGAAGAGAACGGCCTGTGGGTCCTCCTGCCGCATCCACATCGCCATCTCTTTTGTGATGTTCGTGCCGAGGCGTTGCTCGTAGTAATTGCCGTGGAGCATCTCGTTGTTCAGATCGTACTCGGCGAACTGCCCGCGGTAACGCCGCGCGATATCCACCGCCCGGGCTTTCACGGTCGCGCGCAACGTGTCGTCGTCCATGGTCTTCTGCCAAGGTTGCACCCAGTTGGGCACGCCCCAGAAAACATTGTGGCCGCGCAACGGGATCTCGTGCTGTTTTGTCCAGGCCAGAATCGCGTCCACGGTGTCGTAGTGAATCTCACCTTGCCGCACCTCCATGCTGTGCCATTTGAGGGCATTCTCCGTCACCGCCGCGTTGAAATTCTCGAGAAAGACCTTCTTGTAGCGGGCCGTCTCTTCAGAGTCCGGGCCGCTGCGAAACATGTGATTGGCCAGGGCCGCGCCGAACCAGAACTCATGCCGCAGTTGCTCGACGCGCACCTCTGTTCCGGGCTTGGTCTGGATCACCAGCGTCCCCATGCGATGCTGGCGGATGGATTCGTCGAGGTTGGTGGTGGCGGCGACCGCGCGGCCAGCAGTTCCACAACTCAAGGCGGCTACCAAGCACGCGGTGCGGAAAATCATGCTCTTGATGTGCATGCAAGAGGTTCTAACCGGCGGGCCTTTAATACGCAAGGTTGGTTGGGCACAATTCGTGAGACTTCATATCGCAGGAGAGCTCCCTCGCACGCCACGTCCCAACGTGCGAAAACGTGCTGCCGGCATCCTGCCGGCAGAACCATACTTTCATTCAGCCTGCCGGGAAGAGTGATCTTCCGGCGGGACGCCGGAAGCACACTGCTGAGTTCGGTCGGATACCGACGCGGCAAATGGTTTGACTCTCCCGGAGAAAACCTCCAATACCTGCAGCCATGAAATGGCACTACCTTCCCTTCGCGCTTCTGTGCATGGCTACTGCGTTCTCCGCCCGAACTGCTGAAACACCGGCCCGGCGCCAAGGACCGCCACCTGTGATTTCGCCCGAAGTGCAGGCCGACCGCCACGTCACCTTTCGCCTGCAAGCTGCAAAGGCCAGCGAAGTCATCGTAGCCGGACAATGGCCCGAGGGTCGCGCGCCTATGACGAAAGACACGAACGGTCTGTGGAGTGTGACCGTCGGCCCGATCGAGCCGGGCGTGTGGGAATACAGCTTTCAGGTGGACGGCGTCTCGATGATTGATCCGGGAAACACAGCCATCAAACCGATGCGCCAGCCGCGCACCAGCATCCTCCATCTTCCCGGCAATCCGCCGCTGATCCACGATTTTCAAGATGTGCCGCACGGCGTCGTTCACCAGCATACGTATCGCTCGAAGTCGCTTGGCCGCCTGCGCGAATTGACGGTTTACACGCCACCGAGTTATGACAAGAAGCGGAGCACGAAATTTCCCACGCTCTACCTCCAGCATGGCTCGGGCGACAACCAAGCCACCTGGACCGTCCACGGCAAGGCGCATTGGATTCTCGACAACCTCTTCGCCCAGGGCCGCGCCAAGCCGATGGTCGTGGTGATGATGGACGGCCATGCGGCGGTAGGCGGCCGTTCCGGCGGACCGCAGGACAACACCGCGCTGTTTGAGCGAGACCTGCTCGAAGACGTGATGCCGTTCGTCGAGACCAACTACCGGGTGAAGCCCGACGCCGCCAGCCGCGGTATCGTGGGCCTGAGCATGGGTGGCGGGCAATCGCTCACCATTGGATTGAACCACCTCGACAAGTTTGCCAGCGTCGGCGGATTCAGCGCCTCCGTGCCGGCAAAAGACACCGTGGCGAGTGCTCTCAACGATGCGAACGCCACCAACCGGAAGTTGAAGCTGCTCTGGATTGCTTGTGGCAAGAACGACTTCCTCCTCCAGCGCAACGAGACGTTCATCGCCCTGCTCAAGGAGAACAACGTCCGCCACGAATGGCAACTCACCGACGGCGATCACAGTTGGCCGGTCTGGCGCAAATACCTGGCCGAGTTCGCGCCGAGGCTGTTTCAGTAAGCCGCCGCTTGCTTCGAGCGGGACTCTGGGATCATTTGCTGTTTGCAGCGGATGTCCGGCCAACGTCCTCGAATCGCGTGCTCGATCAGCGCCTTCACGCACTGCTTAGTCGCAGGATTCCGCTTCGCGTTCCAGGACACCTCACTGATGCCACGCCGCGGGTGGCAAATGGAGGCAGCTTCGCTCCAACTCCTGCTCGAAGGCGATGACGACGGGAGCATTGTCTCGCAAGAGCGCCTCCACCGCCTGGGTCGTGCAGTTTCCCAGATGCAGCCGAATCACCTTCGGCGGGTGGCCCAAGAGGAGGCTGCGGTCGCTGAAGTCCGAGTCTTTGGTAACGATCGCGAAGCCGTTCGCCTTTGCGTGATCCCAAATCGCCACGTCATCTGCTTCGTGCAGGCCGAGATGAAAAACATGATCCGAGTCCGGGAACAGATCCGCCAGCCGCCGAATCAAGTTCGGAGACAGATTCTGGTCAAAAAGCAGCTTCACGCGCCGGGGCTAGGCGGCCTTGTGGAGCGCGGCGGCGTAGGCGAGGCAAGCTTGGATGTCCTCGCGGGTCAGATACGGGAAGTCGCCAAGGATTTCCTCCACGCTCATGCCGGACGCGAGGTACTGCAGAACATCCTGCACCGTGATCCGCATGCCTCGAATGCAAGCGTGGCCGCTGCGCTTGCCCGGCTCGACGGTGATGTACTTTCGATAGTCGAATTCCATGGAACGAATATCCGAAAGAAAGGCCCGGTCGTCAACGGGACAACCGGGCCGCCTGACCCGACATTGGCTTGGACGACCTCAACACGCGGCATGTTTGGGGCGGAGCACTGCTGTGTCCTCCGGGCCAACCGCAGCAGGGCTGTAATGGAGAAGCGGCTTGGAAACTGCCACAGGCAGGCAGAATACCGCCCGGCTGCTGCGCCTGGCGCTCACGCACACAGCCGCGCTCCATCTGCGGAAGTGATCGCAACTTCCTTTCGCCCGCCGCTCTCTATCCGCCCTGCTTCAAACCCCGCTTGACCAACAGCGGCTCGACGCCGGGCTGGCGACCGCGGAAACGTTCGTAGAGCAGCATCGGCTCTTCGCTGTAGCCCTTTTCCAGGATGTTCTTGCGGAATGAGCGGGCTGTGGCCGGGTCGAACAGTCCCTTCTCCTTGAAGGCTTGGAACGCGTCGGCATCCAAGACCTCAGCCCAGATGTAGCTGTAGTAGCCTGCGGAGTAGCCGCCGGCGAAGATGTGCTGGAAATACGTCGAGCGATACCGCGGCATGATCTCCTTGGGGATGTTCATGCGCGCCAAGGCCACGGTTTCAAGCGTCGGTGTGTCCGGCTCGGCGGTGGAAGCCAGCGTGTGCCATTCGAGGTCGATCAGCGAGGCAGCCAGATATTCCACGGTCTTGAAGCCTTGGTTGAACTTCTCGGCCTTGTGAATCTTCTCGACAAGCGCGGCGGGGATCACCTCACCCGTTTGCCAATGCCGCGCGTAATGCGCCAGCACCTCCGGCTCGAACGCCCAGTTCTCCATGATTTGCGATGGCAACTCCACGAAGTCGGTCGGCGTGCCGCCCAGACTCCGGTAGCTCACGCGCGAGAGAATGCTGTGCAAGCCGTGGCCGAACTCGTGAAAGAGGGTTTCCACTTCGTCCAGCGTCAGCAGCGCAGGCTGGTCGCCGGCGGGCCGCGAGAAGTTGCAGACGTTGGCCACGACGGGCCGGATGGATTTGCCGTCTTCCATCCACGTGCCGCGCGTGCGCGTACACCACGCACCGGATCGCTTCCCCGCCCGCGGATGAAAATCCACGTAGAAGACTGCGAGATGGCTGCCGTCGGCGTCTTTGGCCTCGAAGACCTTCGCCTCCGGATGATGCACCGGCATGTCTTTCAACTCGGTGAAGGTGATCCCGTAAAGCTTGTTGGCCACCCAGAACGCGCCGTCGCGGACGTTCTCCAGTTTGAAATAGGGCCGCAGCGCCGACTCATCGAGCTGGTACTCCGCCTGGCGCACCTTCTCGGCGTAATAGAACCAATCCCAGGGCTCGAGTTGAAAGTCCTTGCCCTCGGCCTTGATGGACGCCTGCAACGCCTTCGCCTCGCGTGCTGCCAGCGCCTTGGCCGGCCCCCACAACTGGTCCAGCAAGTCATAGACGCGAGCCGGTGTGCGCGCCATGTTTTCCTCCAAGCTGAAGTCCGCCCAGGTCTGATAGCCAAGCAAACGGGCCTTCTCCGCGCGGAGGGCAGCCATGCGACTGGCTAAAGCCTTGTTGTCGGTGGCATCGCCGTGGTTTCCGCGCATGGTGTACGCGGTAAAGATCTCCTTCCGCAAATCGCGGTTGGAGCAATACTGGAGGAAAGGCCAGATGCTTGGCCCGTGCAGCGTGAACACCCACTTGCCGTCGAGTCCGGCCTTGCGCGCCGTTTCCGCAGCGGCGGAAACCAGATTGTCCGGCAACCCCTTCAAGTCCTCGCGGCGATCCACGACCAGACGCCATGCGTTCATCTCCTTCAGCAGATTGTCGCCGAAGCGAACCGAAAGCGTCGCCAGCTCCGAATTCAATGCGCGTAGCTTCTCCTTACCGGCGTCGTCCAGCAACGCGCCGCCGCGGGCAAACCGTTTGTATGTCCGTTCCAGCAACATCTGCTGCTCAGGCGTGAGCGTGAGCGAGGCGCGGGCGTCCCAATCCGCCTTGATGCGCTTAAAGAGCGCCGCATCGAGGAGGATGGCGTCGCGATGCGCGGACTGAAGCGGCGCCAATTCCTTGGCAAGCGCCTGCAACTTGTCATTCGTCTCGGCGCCGGTGAGGAAGCTGAAGACGTTGTTGGCGCGTTCGAGGTCGCGCCCGGAGCGCTCCAGCGCTTCGATGGTGTTGGCAAACGTGGGCGCATCGCTCAGGGCGGTGATGGCGGCAACCTCCTGGCGTTGCCGCGCCATGCCTTCCTTGATGGCCGGGAGATAGTGCTCTTCCTTGATCTCCGCGAACGGCGGCACACCGAACGGAGTCTGCCATTCCTTCAACAGCGGGTTGGATTCCTGTGCCTGCCCCAGCGTGGGCACAACCGCCGCCAGCATCAGGGAACTCATACATTTGCGAATATGCATTGGCGGCAATGTGGAGAACGCCTTGGTTTCAAGCCAGCATTTCCTCTCCCATCCCCGCCGATTGCTTTTCCGCGGGTCGGCGCCGCAGCAACCAGCATTTGCCCCACACTGGCGACTTCTTCCCCCTCCAGCACAGCGAAACCTTCATCGCCCTGCTCAAGGAGAACAACGTCCGCCAAGAATGGAAGTTCACCGACGGCGATCACAGTTGGCCCGTCTGGCGGAATTATTTGGCCGAGTTCGCGCCGAAGCTGTTTCAGTGAACCATTCAGCTTGGGGCTGATGGGAGCACGAAGTCCCGGCGTTCACTCCGACCGCAACCGGTAGAACTGCGCTGGCGCACTATTCGTGACGGTGGCGGAGACCCAGTTTCCGTTGGTAATCCATGGAGTCATCACTTGGCTCCAGCCACCCGTCAGCGCACCTGCACCCTCCAGCAAGAACGCGCCGCCAGTCTTGTTCCAAGTCAGCCACAGAACATTCTCCGCGTTGACCTGCTGCCATCCGGCCACGCGGACCACCGGTCTCTGCCCGATTGGCCAGTTCTTCGGCTCGGCACTCAGCCGAATGTTGTCAATGTACCCCTCATCCACGGCGTAGTCACTTTGCGTGTGGAAGCGCAGCGACTCGAGCTGGTTGGTCGTGCCTCCAAACGGCACATCCCGGATTATCTCGGCGCCGTTGAAATAAACTCGCGCTTGCCGTGTCTCAAAGTCCAGCACCAAGTCATAGTGATTCCACCGGTCCCGCTGGATATACGCCCCCGTGGGATAGGGGTCGTGGCCACCGTTGTAACTAATCTCCCCGTCCTTCGGCAGGACATGAATGGCCGCCCGCCCGCCGCTCGCGCTGTCCTGGAGTGCCACGGCGATCGGCAACCACAGCGACTGCGTGATCGAGCTGGCCAGATAAACATCAGCGCTGATCACCAGCACCTGTCCGGGGTAGGCTGACGCGTCGGTAGTGACAGGATACATCGCCGTATAAGCACCACCTTCCGGCTTTGCGATGCGCAGCGCTTGACTTCCGGACGCAACCCTCGCGCTCTGAATCGTCGCCCATAGCGTGGTATTCGTGGTTCCCGCGCCTCCTCCCTGCTTCCAGCCCGCTTGGCCCTCCAACCGGCCCTCACTGAACGTCGGCGACTCAAAACTCGTTTCGTAGATCACCTCCGCACTGACCATCGGCGACATGGCCAAGACCGCCAAGCAGAGCAGGGCCATCCCAATCCTGATTGGACGCGTCACTGAGGGTCGTCTCATCCAAGCCCGTGAGAGCATCGCTGTCCAATTGTAGAGTACGAGGGAGTTCGTGAAATGAATGATTTGCCGATGCGTTTTCATAAGCACATTCAAGGTTGACGGAGCTTGTGCCTTCCTGGCCAACCAGTCAACCGCCTTTTCCCCTCCCTCTTCTCTGCTTACCGCGCGACCCCAAGGCTCATGCTGCCCCAGCCTGATGCCTTCGGCAATCTGGCCAAGACTCACCAGTTGGGGCCGAATGGCGCGGTGCGGAAAAGCCGCTTCGGCAAATCTTGCCGATTCGCCACAGACGGATGTTCGAGCAGCGCCTTCGCGTTCTGGTTCATTGCCAGACTCCACTTCGCGTTCCACGAAATGAAGAAGCAGGTCTTCGGCAAGTGTTTCTCTACGCACTCGATGAACCTGCGCTAGTCGTAGTCGCCGGGCGGATTCTGCGAGCCGTGCGAGTCGTATTCGGTAAAGCCAAGCGGCTTGGGCTGGTTCAGGCGTAAATCAAGCGTCCGCGCGGGTGGGGTATTTCCAAGCCGTCATCCTGCGCGGTTTGAATCCAGAAGCGGATGGCGTCCTCGGCATTCCGGATGGCCTCCTGGCGGGACGAGCCGTGAGCCAAACAGCCCGGCAGTTCCGGCACTTCAACCACGAACGTGGCATCTTCGTCGCTCCACCAGACGATCACCTCGTAGTTTCTGCCATTCATGGTTTATCGGCACACCCGCCAAAAACCTCACTGATGCCACTCCGCAGGGGACAAATGGAGGCAGCTTCGCTCCAATTCCTGCTCGAAGGCGATGACGATGGGAGTCGCGGCGCCGCGAGCTGGCTGAACGCACACCGGAGCGTTGCCTACAAAGCCGCACCTTGACGTGCGGACCTTCCACGAACCAGAGCGTGCTGCCGCGCATCCCGCCGGCAGTTCCATCTCGATTGGAGATGCTGGTTCTGCCGGCGGATGCAAGGCCGCAAGTAGGAGCCAGCGCGTTGGCGACGGCCACGGGCGAAATCCGTGACGGCCTTCTGCTCAGCGTCACGATGCCGACGTTGAACAAGGACCAATGCCTGGTGGCAATCGTACGACAACTGTTGGCATTGCTCGACGCACTGCCGGGCAGGGCCATTTGTTCGGGGATCGCAAATCTTTGAAGGTCAAGACGACCCTGCATTTGTTCGTTGTGCGGGGCGAACGATCGTTGGCAACGAGTGACCGCCTCAAAACAAAAGCCCCTGCGCGGCCTCCGTCGTCCGTGGGAAAAAGATTTGACCGGGCACACTGGGTTACTTACCGTCCGGTAGGTTCATGACCAAGACCAATCCCAACGGCGAAACCC
>CAZJTM010000035.1:0-14453 GCA_964548925.1 uncultured Verrucomicrobiota bacterium
AAGTGGGCGGGCACGATGGTGGCCAGCGCGGGGCGTTGCGCCGCGGAGGTCTTCATGAGCGGCACGAGATACCAGCGCAACTCGGTGGCCCGCAGCCGCAGTTCCCGCTGGTCCGCAGGCATGCGTTCGTATTCCTGAATCTTGGCCAGCAACCGTTCGCGGACCTGTGGCGCGCGGTTCGTCAAAGCCTGTCGGCGTTCCGCGCCGCTCATGGCCAACAACTCGCGAAAGAAATCAATCGGCGATTGCGGCGTGGGGAGCGGCGGCGGCGTGACGGGCAGGGGCGGCGGCACGGCGGCATTGCCAGCCACCGCCCACCAACCGGATATCGCAGCCAACGCGAGGCCGAGGCAGATCGCACTGAGACGCGCGCGAGTCATTGCAGCAACGACAGCAGTTCGGTGTCGGCAACCGGGGCCGGGCTGAGCCGACGGATCGAATCGAAATTCATCAGCGCGTCCGGCGCCAAGGCCGGGGCGACGCCTGAAACCGTGGCGAGGCTCTGGCCAACTTTCGCCAGGCGGTGGGCGTGTTGGAGTTGGAGCGAAACCAAGACCGCCGCCACCGCGAACCCCGCCGCCGCCGCGCGGGGCAGCCAGTGCCGAACGGTGAGCGCCCGCCAGAAGCCCGCCTGACGGCGTTGGCTCGCCGCCGCGTCGCGCTCGATCTCCCGCAAAACGCGCGCGGCAAAATTGGAGGGCACGGGCGCATCCGCCAACCGGCTCAGGCCGGCGCTCAAGGCAGTTTCGGCGTCCCAATCGGCCCGCGCGTCGGGGTGCGTCGCAAGCCAGGCGCGCAGTTCCGCCTGCTCGGCGGCGGTGAGTGGTCGCCGCCAAGCGGCTTCGCGCAGACGTTCATGCAGGGCGTCATTCATCTGTGTCCTCCTGTTCAACACCACTCAAGGCGCAAAGTTGTTGTCCGCCGGCGGGGGCCAGTCGCCGGTGCGGAGATAGGGTTTGAGGCGTTGCTTGAGCGTCTCGCGCCCGCGAAAGATCAGCGACTTGGTTGCCGAGAGCGAACACCCCAGCACCGCCGCGATTTCCTCGTAGCTGAGTTCCTCCTGCCGGCACAGCAGGATGGCCGTGCGCTGGTTCTCCGGCAGCGCGGCGAGGGCTTCTTCAATCTTCTGTTCCAGTTCGCCGCGCAGCAGCGCGTCCGGCGGAATGGCGGTTTGCGGATCAGGCGGTTGGTGGAGGAGTTCGCCTTCATGGTCCGGGTGCGGCGCGTCCAGCGGTTCGGCGGGATGCCGCGCGCGGCGGCGCAGCTCGTTGAGGCAAGCGTTGCGCGCGATGGTGAAGAGCCAAGTGCTGAACTTGGCCGAGGCCTGATAACGCCCGGCAGATTTCCAGGCTTGCACAAACACGGCCTGGGCCAGGTCCTCAGCTTCGGTGGGGTCCCGGAGCGTTCGGGCAACCAGGTTGAGGACCGGCTGCTGGTACTTCTCCACGAGCGTGGCAAAGGCAGCCGTGTCGCCGCGTTTGACGCGGAGCATCAATTGGGCGTCGGCGTCGGGAGGCGCAGCCATGTGTGCCGGAAGTCTAGGCAAACACCGCAGACGCGACAAGGTTGCGCGCGTGGCCGGAACCGCGTTGTGCCGTCGCGCCGCCCGGATTCCGCAGGCGACAGAGCAGCGAGCGTTAACTCACCTGGCAACGGTGAACCGCCGAGGTTCTACACGCCTTCGCCAAAGAGGTTCGCCAGCCGAGCGGCGAGCTTGCGGCGCGCCACGGCGTAGGAGAAATACTGCAGGCCGAGCGCGTAGTTGGTGTTGGCCCAGTCGCCGCGGAGCGTGGGGTCTTGGAGAATCTGGCGCACTTGCTCCACCACCTCGCTTGTCACCAGTTGCGTCATTTCCACAGTCTTGAAGCCCAGCGGGTCAATGTCGCGCGCATACACGGCGTAAGTGTTCACGACCACCGGCTTGCCGAAGTAGATCGCTTCAAGGAAGGCGTTGCCGAAGCCTTCGTATTGGCTCGGGTAGGTGACGAGGTCCGCGTGCAGATACACGTCGAACAGTGTGTAAACCTTCTTGCCCTCCGCGTTGCGGCCGCGCGTCTCGCCCACACGGTCGGCGATGAACCGCACGTCAATGCCGGCGTCGGCGATGCGGTCCTTGAGCATGGCCATGTATGCGTTGCCCTCGTCGCCGGCGGGATGCGAGATGACGAGCTTGGCGCGCGGGTCTTTCAGCCGCCGCACCAACTCGACGGCGTGCTCGATGCCCTTGCGCTGCACCACGCGCGTGGGTTGGAGAATCAGCCAGTCGTCGTCGCGCAGGCCGATCTCGCGGCGGAGGTCGCCGTTGTATAAGTCGAAACGCGGCGGCGGTGTTTCAAAATCCAACACGTTGGGGATGATGGCCGAGGGCAGGCTGCACCGGCGGGCGAGTTCTTTTTGGGCCATGGAGTTGATGACGACATGCTCCACGCGCGGCAATGCGCCCGGGAAGGCGGCGCGGAGATAATCATTCACCGCGCTGACCACGAAGCGCTCCCGTTCCCACGCGAAATCGTGGTGATGGGCGATGGTCGGCAGGCCCGTTTCCGCCATCACCTCGGTCATGGCCAGCCCGAGCGGCACGTGCATGGGAATGGCGAGGATGTTCTCCGGCACGAGCACTTGGAGGCCGAACTTCTCGATGAAACGATACAACTCATCCTTGAGCCGCTCCTTGATGGATTGAATCTGATTTGTGGCTTCCCGCGTCCGCGTCGTGACCCCGAAGAGTTGGTTCTGCACCGTGAGGACTTCGGGGTGATTGAAGTAAGCCAGCGGCGCGTGATGGGAAACCTCCGCCGGCGCATCCAACTGGCCCGCCATCCAGAAGCACGAGTGGCCCAAGCCGCGCAGGATGTCCGCCCATTTGCGCGCCTCCAGCGTGACGCCGTCCGTGCCCTGAAAACGGGTGGAGACGAAACCGATCCGCTTGGGGGCGCTGGCGGCGAAGAAACTCGTGTTCATGTCATCAAAGGCGGCGACAACATGACAGCCTGCGGCGAATTGGCAACTCGCAATCGCTTGCTCGCGCGGCCCCCGCGGTTGCGGTCTGGAAGCCGCTGCAAAACGGCCTGCGTGGACAAAAGCGGAATGATGGCTCGCCTTTCACCGTGCCGGCAGGTTAAGAGATAGCCGTCCCGAATCGCATGAATCACGTCGAGATCATCGTTTGTCTGTTGCTGCTGTTCATGGCAGTGCCAGACCTTTGCCGCAAACTGGGCCGTCCGGCGCTGGCGTACGCGGCATTCATTGTTCTTGGGGTGCTGCTCGGGCCCGTGGTCACCCCGGAAGTCATGGTCATGCTGAAAGGCGCGGGGAAGATCGGTTTCCTGCTGCTCCTCTTCGAGGTGGGGCTGGAAATTGACCTGCCGAACTGGCGGGACTTGTTGCGCCCTCTTCGATTCGCGTTGCCGTGGGCGCTCGTCCAGTATCCCGTGATTCTGATGCCGGCATATTATGCCGGCCTGGACCTGGTGTCGTCGCTGGTTGCGGCGGCCACGCTCACCGGTTGCTCGGTGGGCATGGCCCATCTGGCGTGGAAACATCATCCCGGCCTGAGCGACGCAGAGCGTCCTTTTGTGCTGCGAGTGATGGTCACATTGGAAATGCTGACGATCGTTCTGATCGCTGTGGGCAGTCCGATGATGGGCGAGGCGCTGCGATGGACGGCGTTGCTCCGGCTCGGCGGCGTGGTGGTGGTGATCTACCTGGCAGCGCGGTTCGCCCGGCATGTCATGGCCGCGTTTGAAACCATCCTGCAACGGGCCACGCATTGGCGCACGCATCTGCTGGTGTTGCTCGTGCTGGCGATTTGTGCGGTCGGCGAGCGGCTCGGGCTTTCCGCCGCCAAGACAGCGTTCTTTCTCGGCCTGTTCATGAGCCGCGTGGAGCACGAGGGCAGCGGACTGGAGGAATTCATGGCCCCCGTCAGCCGCCGCTTCCTCATCCCGCTATTCTTCGTGGCACTGGGCATGGCTGTGGAGTTGCCGATGCTTGCTTCGTGGAACGCGCTGCTCGCGATGGGCACAGCCGGCTTGTTGCTGGGCGTGCGGGAGATGCTGCACCGGCGTTGGTTCAGACTTTGCGGCGATCCCAAGGCGTTCCTGCTGCTGTGCCCCAACCTGACCGTCGTGGCGTTGGGTGCGGCGGCCATGATCGAGGCGCGCAAGGTTTCCAATGAGAACGCCTCGTGGCTGCTGCTCACGGGTTTCTTCATGACCGTGGCCGCTGTGGCTTTGCTGCCGGCGAGCTCTGCGCCTCGAACGGTCAGTCCTTCGGATCCGCCGTCTCGGACTTCTTGATGGCGCGGTACAATCGCCACCCGATCCACGCCGCCAAGAGGAACGCCGTCGCTCCCAAGAGCGGCACCCCCATCACCACGGGCTGGGTTTCCCGACTCCACAATTGCGACCCCGCCACCACGAGCGCTGCGGTGATGACGCCCATTACGAGGCGGTTCACGACGGGATCCAAATGCCGATGGCTCAGACGCACCGTGTAAGTGCCCGCCCGCACGCGACTCAACACGTTTTCCAAATCCCCGGGCAGTGTTCCCAAAAACCGCTCCCAATCCCGGAAGGAGCGGCTCAGGCGGGACCAAATCTGCCTGGGCGAAAACCGCCGCTCCATGGCCCGGAGATAGTGTGGCCCAATCAGCGACGCCAGGCTCACGTCCGGCGAGAGGAGCCGTGACGTGCCCTCCAGCAAGATCAAGGTCTTGAGCAGGAGGGCGAGCCGCGGGCGCAAGATCACATGATAGCGCCGGATGATTTCCACCAACCGGGTCAACGCCGCGCCGAGATCGAGGTCGCGCAACGAATGCCCCACGTAATCGCCCACGAAATCATTCAAATCGGCGCGCAGCCGGTCGCGGGGACAATCCGGCGGAGCGTTGCCCAAGCGAAGCACGGCGTCAGTCAGGCGAGTCACGTCACGGCTGGCCACCGCGAGCAGCAGCCACTCAACTTCGTCGCGCAGCACCTCGTCAATCCGTCCCACCATGCCGCAGTCCAACACGCCCACCACCCCGCCGGGCAGCAGCATCAAGTTCCCCGGATGCGGATCCGCGTGGTAGAAGCCATCGCGGAAGATCATGTTCAGAAACACGTTGGCGCCGCGCCGGGCAAACTCGGCGCGGTCCACGTCCGCCGCCTGCAAGGCCGTCGCGTCCGCCCCCGTCACGCCCTCCAGAAAATCCATGGTCAGGACGCGCCGGGTGCAGAAATCGCGATGCACGGCCGGAAACCGCACGGTGTCGTCATCCGCAAAGTTTTGCGCGAAATCCTCGAGGTTCTGGCGCTCGTGGGTGAAGTCCAATTCCCGCAGCATGGTGCGCCGGAAGTGTTGCACGATGGTCGCGGGCTGGTAGGCCCGCAAGGTCTCCGTGTGGCGCTCGACAAATTCCGCGAGCCCCTCGAGGATTTCCAAATCGGGCATCACCTTTTCGCGCACTCCCGGGTGCTGCACCTTGACCACAACGTCCTCGCCCGTGGGCAACCGGGCGCGATGCACCTGCGCAATCGAGGCCGAGGCCAGCGGCTCCTCCTCGAAGTAGGCAAAGCGCTCCTCGGGCGGCGCGCGCAGCTCCGCCTCGATCACGGCGCGGATCGCCGGATAATCATCCGCCGGCGCGCTGACCTGCAACTGGCTCAATTCGCGCGCCACCTCCGGCCCCACGAGATCGGGCCGTGTGCCCAGGACCTGGCCCAGCTTGATGAAAGTCGGGCCCAGTTCGGTGAAGGCCCGGCGCACCCGCTCGCCAACCCCCAGGCATTTGATGTCCTTGCCTTCTTCGGTGCGCAGCCGTTCGCGCACGAACGACAGCGGCACCGCGCCGAGCCACTCGGCCAGTCCATAGCGGGCGCAGACGGACGTGATCTCGCCCACGCGGCGGGCGTTGCGTTCGAGGCGGGCCAGGGCGTCAATCTTCATGAGGTGAGCCGAGTTCAACCGCGGCGGTCGGCGGTCAGTCTGCGGGCGGCCTCGTCCAGGTGCCTGGCCAATTCCGCAAAGAGCGTCCCGGTTCCGTGACGGGCCGCCGCGACGCCCGCGTGCCAGGCTTCTTTGCCCAATTCCAGTGGATGCGCCGCCGCGGCGCGCAACGCGTCTTCAAACGCTGGTTTCGCGCGGTCGAGCGCCCGCCGGGCGTGCTCGTTCAACTCCCGCGATTGTTCCGCCGTCGCGGCGTACGCCGTGCGCGCGGTTTCCTTGACGGCTTCTGTGAATTCATCACCCAATTGGCCCAGGTGCTCGCGCAACTGGCCCAAATCTTCCCTCGCAAACTCGGCGCCGCGGCTGCGCGTCTCGTCCAGGGCGAGTTTCGCGGCCAGGGCTGAGGTGGCCAGCCCGTCCGCCAAACCATCCACCACTTGCCGCAACGTGCTATGGGCTTCGGCGGGCAGCGCGCCGTTCATCCCGCGCGCCGCACCCTCCAGGACGACGCGAGTCAGCGTGCGCAGGGCCTCCTGTTGTTGGCCCAACCGCGCCGTCGCCGCGGTCGTGGCTGCTGCGATCTTTGCTCGCACATCGTGGCCCGTGCGGGTTGCGGCTTCGGCCGCCGCGCGCAAGGGAGACATCCAATCTGAATCCGGGTTAGCGTTCATGTTATGCCTTTCGTCCTGTGCTTGTTTGGACTTCAAGACCAAGATACCCGCTCGCCGCCAGAACACCAGAGCCGGCGAGCGGCGACACCGCGCTTCTGGCGACGCGCGAAAGTCCCGAACCGTTGACAAGCGGGTGTGCTTTCCGAAGAATCCGGCCGAGGAACCCATCGCGGAGCGCCTGATGAATACTCAAATTGAGCGGCCTTTGCTGGCTCTGTATGGCCCGGCCCAAGCGGTCGCGGCGGCCTCCAGGCTCGCCGACCCGATGCGGGCTTTGGGCACTGCGAACACCGCCGCGCCGGTGCAAGCCTTGACGCAGCGTGACGCGCTGCTCATCACCTACGCCGACCAAGTGCGCGAACCGGGCCGGCCGCCGCTGCAAACGCTCGCGAATTTTGCGCGCCAGCACTTGAAGGACGTCGTCAGCGGCGTCCACATCCTGCCCTTCTACCCGTGGTCGTCAGACGACGGCTTCTCCGTGAAGGACTACTTCGCCGTCGAACCCGCCTACGGCACTTGGGAGGACATAGCGCGCTTGGGCGTGGACTTCGATCTGATGTTCGACGCTGTGTTCAACCATATCTCCGCCCGGAGCGATTGGTTCCAACGCTTCCTCCGCGACGAACCGGCGTTCCGTGATTTCTTTGTCACGGTTGAGGGCAATCCTGATCTCTCGCAAGTCGTCCGCCCGCGCGCGTTGCCGCTGTTGACCGAATTCCAAACCGCGGCAGGTCTGAAGAAGGTCTGGACGACCTTCAGCGCCGACCAGGTGGACTTGAACTTCAAGAATCCCGCCGTGCTGCTGGCCGCGCTGGAGGCTCTGCTGTTCTATGTTCGGCAGGGAGCACGGTTCATCCGGCTCGATGCCGTCGCGTTTCTGTGGAAGGAAATTGGCACGCCCTGTCTGCACTTGCCGCAGACGCACCGCGTGATCCAGTTGATGCGCGCCGTGCTCGACGAAGTCGCGCCCGGCGTGCGGCTCATCACCGAGACCAACGTGCCGCACGCGGACAACGTCTCGTATTTCGGCGACGGTACGAACGAAGCGCAACTCGTCTATAACTTCGCCCTGCCGCCGCTCACGCTGCATTCACTGCAAACCGGCAACGCCGAGAAGCTCACCCGCTGGGCGCAGTCCCTCACGCTGCCATCCGACCAAGTGACGTTCTTCAACTTCCTCGCCTCGCACGATGGCATCGGGCTGAACCCGGCGCGCGGTATTCTGAGCGATGCCGAGATTGAGGCGCTGGTTGCGCGCACGCTCGCACACGGCGGGTTCATCTCCTACAAGAATATGCCCGATGGCTCGCGTCTCCCCTACGAGATGAATATCAACTATCTCGACGCGCTCTCCAATCCGGCGGCGAACGAGCCTGCTGAATTGGCCGCCCGGAAGTTCCTGAGCGCGCAAGCCATCCTGCTCAGTCTGCAAGGCGTGCCGGGGATTTACTTTCACTCCCTCTTCGGCTCGCGCGGCCATCGCGCCGGGGCGGAAGCCAGCGGCATCCCGCGGCGGATCAACCGCGAGAAGCTGGAGCGCGCCCGGCTGGAAGCGGAATTGGCGGACGCCACCTCGCTGCGCGCCCGGGTGTTTGCCGGCTACCGTGATCTTCTGCGCCTGCGCCGCGCACACGCCGCGTTTGCACCTGCCTCACCTCAGCGCGTGTTGGACCTCGATCCACGCGTCTTCGCCGTGTTGCGCGAGACGGCGGATGGCCGTGACCGGGTGCTGTGCCTGCACAACGTCAGCGGTGAAGCGGTGAACGTGGCGGCGCCCCGCCAGTGCGCGGCTGGCTCGGTGTTGGAAGAATGGCGGCGCTCTGCCGAGCCGCCGCTACGGAGTGAGGAAGATCACGGCGGCAGGGTGTTTCATCTTGAGCCTTGGGCAAACTGCTGGCGACCGTTGGCCTGAGATTCGGTCGGCCCAAGTTCATGGCTTGGCAGCGAACATGACCTACCAGCTTCAAGAATTGAGAGCGAGACGTTCGGCAACGACCCCCATTGCGCGCATGGAGGATCGCGTCGCCGTTCGGCCGAGCGACATTGACGGTCGCGGCGTGTTCGCGGTGGCCGAGTTGCCCGCCCGCCGGAAGCTGGGCGAAATCACCGGCATTTGGGTTCGCCTGCCCGAGGCTCGAAACCGGGTGGCTGCCGCGCGGCGGATTTATCTCATTGAGCTCAACCGGCGGCTCGCCTTGGATTGCTCGCGGGGCAACGTCTTCAAGCATCTCAATCACGCCTGCCAACCGAATTGTTACCTGCGGGTGTTTCGGAATCGCGTGGAGGTGTACACACTGCGGCGCATCCGGCCCGGCACAGAGTTGACGGTGGATTACGGAGTCACACCGCACCGTTCCGGCATGCAGTGCCGGTGCGGCGGCGAGAGTTGCCGGGGAAGAATCTGAGCCACACTCATGCCATTGGGAGGTCGCCCACCCTTTTCACGAAGCCCCAGCGCCCTCCCAAAGATTCGAAGCGTCCACGGATTGTTTCGATCGAATCCCTGGACGCTTTGAATTAATGGAGGACTCCAGACAGCGCCGCAGTGAGGTTCAGGGTTCTTTGCACGCGATCTAATTTGGGAGCAAGCTCTCCCCGGAGAGGGAGGGTAGCCGGCGCGGCGAACCGCCTCGCAAGGGGGGGCGACCGACTCTCCTCCGGCCCGGCTTACTCGTCCTCGACCACGACCGCCGTGCCGTAGGCCAGCAACTCCGCCGCGCCGCCCATGAGCACAGACGTGGCGAAGCGAACGCCGACGACGGCGTTCGCGCCGAGCCGCTGCGCGTCGGCGACCATCCGGTCCAGCGATTGTTCGCGCGACTCGGCCAGCAGCTTCGTGTAGTCGGTGATTTCACCGCCGACCATGTTGCGCAACAAAGCCAGAATGTCCCGGCCGATGTGGCGGGCGCGAATGGTGTTGCCTTTCGCCATGCCGAGCGTGCGGACAATCTTCTTGCCTTTGATGGTTTCGGTAGTGGTCGTGATCATCGCTCAATTCCTTTGTACGGATCGGTTTTGTAAGTGGTGATTCGCTCGCGGATCAATTGCACCAGCAGGATCAGGAATCCGAGAACGATGGCGGCGACACCCAGTTTCGCCGGCAATTCCTCTTTGCCGCTGGTCAGGAATGCGAACAGCCCATAGCCGATCAAAGCGGCGTAACCGCCGATGATCAACACCAGCGACGTGTTCCGCGCCAGTCGGCTGAAGGGGCTTTTCCACACGCGCGCGAGCAGCGCGTCGTCCGGTTCGGTGAAGGTGATGGCCGATAGTTTGCCCGTGGTCTCGCGCAGTTGTTCGTAGTCCGCCCGGCAGGCGGCGCAACGGGTGAGGTGATCGTTGGCCTGGCGCGTTTCCTCCGGCGTCAATTCGCTGTCGAGCAGGCCCACCAGCAGGCCCTTGATGGATTCGCAGTTGTTCATGACATGTTCTCCGATGAAGACCGGGCGGTCGCCCGATCGAGGTTCAGGTAGGCTTCACGCAACGCCAGGCGCGCGTGATAGAGCCGGCTCATGACCGTGCCACGCGGGATGCCGAGGAGGCCGGCGATCTCCTCGTAGCGAAGGTCCTGGACGTATTTCATGGCCAGAATCTCCCGGTGCTCCGGCTTCAGCAAAGCCAATGCGCGTTGGACTTGTTCCCGTTCTTCGCGTTGTTCGAGCACGTGGCCCGGGGTTGCGGCCTCAAGTGCCTCATCGGCTTCCCGGCGTTGCGCCTCGCGATAACGGTCGGAGGTCTGCCGCCGGGCGATGAGGTTGAGGCAGCGATTCCGCAGGATGCGATAGAACCACGGATAGAACTGCGGCAGTTCTTGCAGCCGCGGGATGGAGGAGAAGGCCCGCGCAAAGGAATCCTGACAAGCGTCCAGCGCGTCGTCTTGATTGCCCAACAGGGCGAAGGCATGGGCGAAAGCCTCGCGGCGATACTTCTGCACCAGAAACCCGAAGCCCACCGGATCGCGGTGTTTGACGCAGAGTTGGATGGCGCGTTGTTCGTCCATACGTTTTGCCTTCGCACCAATAAACCGGTGAGCCGCCGATTTATTCAAACGAATCCGCGCGGGGCTTGCCGCCGCATCAAACGTCGCGGCCCTTTACTCCGCGCGCAGCCGGACGAGCAATTCGGCGAACGTGCCCTGATCCGGTTTGCTTGGCGCAGAGGCGGCGGCGAGCAGCCACGTCTGCCAGCCGAACGCCCGCGCCGGCTCGATGTCATTGTCCGCGCGGTCGCCCACCATGAGGATTTCGTCGGGCGCAAGGCCGCGGGCGGCCAGCCGCGCGGCGAGCATTTGAAAGACGTGCGGATCGGGCTTGCTGAAGCCGTGCGCGAACGACCAGAAGCACAAGTCACGATCAAACAGGTCCAAGTCCAATCCCGCCGGCGCAAGGTGCTCACGCAGTTCCCGCAGCGTGTAGGCTTGGGAATTGGAGGCAATGCCCAGCAGGCAGCCGCGCTCGCGCAAGAACGTCAGCACTTCCTTGGCACCGGCTTGGAGACAAAGCGTTCGGCCAATCTGCATTTGGCGGAAGATGAACTCCTCCTGCTGTGCTTGCGGCAGGCTGGCAAATTCAGGCAGAGCTTCGGCGACGATTGCCGGCCACTGCACTTCCGGGAAGAGAATGCCTCGCGCGCGAGCAAGGGTGTGCTGCTGCGCGACGCATTGATTGGAGGCCACTGAAAACTCCAATCGGCCAAGTCGTGGCGTCGCGCCGAAGAAATCCAAGAACAAACGGTTCCACTGGGCATCAGCATCTGGCGGGGGCGGCCCCACGCGCAGCAGCGTTGCATAAACGTCGAAGAGAACTGCGCGGGGAGTCGTCATGTGCGGAGACGCCAAAGTAGCGGGTATTGGTTTGCGGTGGCGAAGGTCTTGGCCAGCAAATCGCGTTGCGTGGACAAGGCGGGATTCCCTTCTGCGGACGCGTGCTGGCGAGCATGCAGCAGCCGCACAAACCGCCGCGCGTAAGCCGTCGGGCCGAGCCACTGATCCGCCGTGCGCGGCCACGGGGTCGTCCGCAGTTTCCCGATCCGGGCGCGGCGCCGCCAGGTTTTCAGAAACGGATTGAGCGCCGCACAGGCCGGCCAGGATTCTTTCACGGGCACGGTCAGGATTTCCAGTTGCGCGGTCAGGGTCAGTCGGCTGAACGGGACGGCGGAGGGCGGCTGAACTGAGGCCAGTGCAATCGGCTTCACCACTTGACGCCGCAGCGTGTGTGGCAGCAGGCGCAGCCACTCGCGGAAGAATCGCTCCTGCCGGGCGCGCTCGCGCTTCCAATCGAAGAGCACGGTCGGCACGAGCAACTCCGCGTAGGCTTGAGGGAACCGGAAGCCGAAGGTGTCCAGGTCGGGAGCGATGTTGGGCAGGAGACGGGCGATCAAGGGGCGACGCGCAGTGGCGGCTTCAAGATACGGCAGGCCGAAGCCTTCCTGGATCGAAGTCAACAACACGGCCTCGCTGGCGGCGAGCAACTCGGGAACGCTCGGCTTGCGCGTCTCGTCGCCCGCCAGCACGCCGAGCCGCAGTCGCCGATGATGCCGTCGCGCGGCAGCGGCGAGTTGATCCGCGTACGCTTGTTCGTCCGCCGAACTCACGCCGCCCGTGGTCACGAGCCACGCTTCGGGCCGCAGCCAGCGCGTGAGCAGCAGCGCTTCGGCCACGTTCTTGCGCCGCAGCATGCGGCAGGGAATCAGCCAGACCGGCGCGGCGGGGTCGTTCAACTGCTGCTTGAGCCAATCACGGGCAGCGACCACCCGGGCCCGCGCCAGTGGCCGGGTGTGGGGCATAAGATTCGGCAGCCAGCCGGCGCGTGACCCGAGGTGTTCATGGAGCGTTGCGAAGTCCGCGCCGTTGATGGTGGCGTGACGGACATTTGGGCCGGCAGCCAACAGAGCTTCCGCCGCCTGTTTGACGGAGCGAAAACCGGAGCGGCGCAACTCGGGCCAGCGTTGCCAACGATTGTCGAACCACCAGTCATGATGATGCAGCACGAGTGGGATGCCGCGCGCGGCGCATTGGCGCGTCAACTCGCGCGTGAGCAGGAGATTTCGCCCGAGGCTTTGGTTGTGCGCCCAGACCAGACAATCCTTCCCTGACAACCCTTGCAGTCGTTCGTCAAAGAAGCCTCGCAGGCGCTTCTGGATTTCGCGGGGCGAGCGCCGCTGCTCGGCCACGTAGCCCAGGGCGGGTTCGGTCCAGCAAGAGGTCGCGACTTCGCCCACTTGCGCGCGGAAGTGCGCGAGCCAGGCGTCATCCGGCCGCTCGCCGCCGGCCAGCACGACTTCCGCGACCGCCGGGTTCAGCGCCCGGACCAGCGGCGGCGTGGCCAACTCAATGACCCGCCGCACGCCGCCCGGACGGAAGTGGGAATGCAGGATGATGAATCTCACGGGCAGTGCGCGTTGGTCCAGATCCCCACTCTGTATTCCAGTGAGCCGGCAGCGCCGTTTCCCTTCCCCCCGTTGCGGCCAATCCACCTCACAACTCTCGCACGACGACGCGCGAGCCCTCGACCGCCACCACTTTGAGCTTTGCGCCGCGCTCGATGAGCCCGCCTTCCGTCACCACGTCCACGCGCTGTCCGTTAATGCGTGCCACGCCGGACGGGCGCAATTGCGTGAGCGCCTCGCCGGTGGCGTTCAGCAACTCCGGTTTCTCAACCCCCAGATCCCCCACCGCGCGCTGCGAAATGAACTTCCGCGCAATGCGGCTTTCGGGAAAAAACTTCAGCCAGATGAACACCCCGCTCACGAGGCCCACCAGCACGATCGCCACGAGGATGTTTCCCGTCTGTGCCCCGAAGTCCTGGTAGCCCAGCGTAATCGCGGCCAGCAGGCAGATGAATCCGATGATGCCGGCGACCATGCCGGGCAGCAGGGTTTCCAAGAACAGCAACACCGCTCCCAGAACGAGCAGGGTGATGATCAGCGTCATGGGAATTCCGCGAGGTTCAACCGTTCAGGACTCCAAGCCCTTGGGCGGCCCGAAGACCAACGAGGCCACGAACGCCTGCCGCGCGTTTTGGGGATTCCGCCACCGCACCCCTCGCGTGCTGGTGGGGAGTCGCGGTTCGCGCGCCGGAACCTCCGGCGACGGTCGCTGGCCCTCCGACGCGGGGGTTTGAGTAAAACGCCGGACAACGCGCGCCGCAGCCTCCGAGGCAACCGCAGTGACCACCGGCGGTGCCGACACGACGGGCGGGCGCAGTGGTTCGCTGTCTTCACCCCACCCCTCCCCGGCTTCCTCCTGCCACGCCGGCCCGGATCGGACGGTCTCAGCATCCGGCTGACGCGCCTCGGCCAGCGAGGGGGGGTGTGGTTCGCCGGGAATGACGGGCGGCGCCGGCGGGGGCGTGGGGGGCGGTTCGCCGAGCAGCCGGCGCATCGCGGTTTCCAAGTCGAATTCCTCCTCGGGTTTTTCGGGCGCGGACGATGCCTCGCCCTTGGGCGGGCGCGCGGCCTCCTGCTCCTGGCGGCGCTTCATCAGCCAGTTGGAGATCAATCCAACAATGATGAAGATCGCGACCAGCCAGGGCTGATCGAAGAGTCCGTTGGCGAAATGCACAGGCATGAACACGGGCGCTACTTCTTGGCCGTTTGCGCGCCGGAAGGCGCGGCCCCTGGTCCTTCGCTGGCGATGTTTTCACGCATGGTCGTATCCGCCTGCACGTTGCGGAGGCGGTAGTAATCCATGATGCCGAGGTTCCCCTTTTCAAAGGCGCTGGCAATGGCGGCGGGAATCTTGGCCTCGGCCTCCACGACGCGAGCGCGCATTTCGGAGACGCGCGCGATCATTTCCTGTTCGGTGGCCACGGCGGCGGCGCGGCGGACTTCCGCCTGCGCTTGGGCGATCAGCTT
>CAZJTM010000035.1:14463-36796 GCA_964548925.1 uncultured Verrucomicrobiota bacterium
TCGCGCGCCCTGGTAACGGTGGCGTCTCCGGCGCGGCCTGTTCGGCCTGCAACTTGGCGCCCACGTTTTCGCCGACATCCACGTCCGCGATATCAATGGACAGAATCTCGAAGGCGGTGTTGCTGTCGAGCGCCTTGTCCAGCACCGTCTTGGAAATGCGGTCGGGATTCTCCAGCACCTCTTTGTAGGTGTCCGCCGAGCCGATGGTGGAGACGATGCCCTCGCCGACGCGGGCGATGATGGTTTCCTCGGTGGCGCCGCCCACGAAGCGGTCCAGGTTCGTGCGCACGGTCACGCGCGCCTTGGCGCGGATGACGATGCCGTCCTTGGCCACGGCGTCAATGGTGGTCTTGCCAGAATTGGGCGCGGGGCAGTCAATGACCTTGGGGTTGACCGAGGTCTTCACGGCCTCGATGACGTTCTTGCCTGTGCCCTTCGTGGCGAGGTCAATCGCGCAGGCGCGGTCGAACGGCAGGTTGATGGCCGCCTTCTTGGCGGCAATCAGCGCGAGCACCACCATTTGCACGTTGCCGCCTGCCAGGAAGTGCGTGGACAGGTCGTCAATGGTCAGCGGCAGACCGGACTTGACGGCGGTGATGCGCGCGTCCACAACCATGCCGACCGGCACGCTGCGCAGGCGCAGCGCGACCAGTTCGGTGAAGGTGACTTTCGCGCCGGAGAACAGGGCGCGGATGTAGATCATGCCGAAGTTCAGCACGAGGATGGCCACGACCAGCAGCACCACGCCGCCCACGCCGTACAACGCCAAGTCGAGCCGACCGGGCAGCAACCCGAAGAGAGTCAGTGTTGAGTTCATGGCCGGAGGATGACGGACTCGCCCGGCGGCTGACAAGCATATCCGACAGTTTTTGACGGGGAAGATTGCCCCGGGCAAACCCGCGCCCTGAAGCCCGAAACCGAACGCGGGGCGTGGATGCGTGGCGGATTGAACGACCCTTCACGGCAAGCACTGCGCTCACCGGAGGCTGGGCGTGCATCAGGGCGGGGACGCTGCTTCCTTCAGCGTGGCGCGCTTTCCTCCAGGCAACGGCTTCTGCGCGCCCGAAGGGAGAATCGCCAGCGCCTGCATCCCTTTCGGGATTTCGGTTTCAAGCCGGAACGTCTTGCCGTCCGAGCGCCAGCGGCTGACCACGCGGCCTTGCGGCGTCTGCACGGTGGCTTCGGCGTTCGCCAATGAGCCGGGGTTGGGCGCGATGAGAATTTTCCGCCAGCCCACACTGCCAGGCTGCTGCCGGATGCCGCCAACATAACCGTAAAACCACTCCATCACGTGGCCGAGCATGCAGTGATTGAGCGATTGGTAGCCGTCCATCATCGCATCCCACGTCTCAGGCAGCGAGGTGAGGCCTTTGTTCAGAATGCCGCCGTAGCTGCCCGTGCCGTCGCGCGAATAGACGCGATGCAACACGTCCGACCGCCCGGCTTGGGCGAGCGCGCGGATGAAATAGACGTGGCCCACGTCGCCGGGCGTCTGCTGCCAGCCGCGTTGCTCCAGATCGGCGATCAGGTCGTCCACGAGAAGCGGGCGGTCGGCGGCTGGAACCAGATCGGCGCAGAGCGCCATGGCGTTGGCGCACTGCGGACTGCCGTTGTGGCGGAGCTTGCGCGTCACCGAATCCTGGAAGTGACGCCGAAAGTCCGCCGCGATGCGCCCGTGCAGTTCGCGATACTTCTCCGCGTCGTCCGTTTGTCCCAGCGCTTCGGCCGCGCGCGAAACCGTCAGCGCGCAGAGCCCCCACGTGGCCGTGGCGGAAAGCGTCGTGGGCGTGAAGCGCGACGGCCCGGGAGGTTGCCCGTGGCCGTAGTCATACCAATCGCCCAAGCCGCCCGGCGCGAGACCGTCCTTCGCCTCGGTTTGGATGTAGTCGGTGAACCGGCGCATCATGTCGAAGTTGTCGCGGAGGATTTGCGGATCGCCGTACCACTCGTAGTGCGTCCAGGGCGTCAGCACGGCTGCCGCGCCCCACTCGACCGTCCAATTGAAATCGCCGGGGAACTTGCCCGCCGGATAGCTCGGCGCGACGGTCAGCACGCGTCCGCTTGGCTCCTGCGCGTCGCGGATGTCGCGGGCGATCTTGGCGAACCAGTCCCGCGCGTCGTAGCGATACTGGAAACTCGGCGCGAGCAGGTAGGCGCACTCCAGCCAACCGAGCTTCTCGCGGTGCGGGCAATCGGTCATTACCCAGCTCAGGTTCGCACGCATGGCGGCGTCAATGATCCGGTGCGTGCCGTTGTAGAGTTCGCTCGAACAGCGGAACGTGCCGGCTTCCGGCAAGCCGTCGCGCACGTTGACCAATTCCAGCTTGCGAACGACCGGCAAGTTGTCCGGGTTGGACTGGCCGGCCGGCACCGCGCCCGTGACTTCGACGAACTGCATCCCGAGATAGAACGAACTCCATTGATGCGTCAGCGGCTTGCCGTCCACAACGAGGTCGCATCCGACGACGTAGCCGCCGAACAGGCGATCGTTCGCGTTCTTGTGCTCGCCGCAACGGAAGCGGACGCGGTCGCCGGACTTGCCGCCGTCCAGTTCCACGCGCAACTGCGCCGCCATGTTCTGCGGGAAGCTGTAAAGAAACACGTTGTTGGTGTGCGGCTTCACGGAAACCGGCTGCTGATGCTCAAAGGTCGCGAAGCCGGGCCAGAACATGGCTTCCAAATTGCCGGTCGGGGCTGCGGCTTCACGGGCGGTCGCCCAGGCACCGTCATCAAAACCCGCGCGATCCCAGCCGGGCAACTGGCGGCGCGCGTCGAAGTCCTCCCCCGCGAAGATGTGCGAGAAGGTAAACGGGCCGTCCGTCGTGCGCCAGGAACCGTCAGTCCCCACGCGCGAAACCGAGCCGTCTTTGCGAGTCACGACAATCTCCGCCCGGAGCAGGTAGGGCTCGGCGACGGCGCGCTGCGGCCCGTCTTTGTTATAGCGACCGGCGGGGGGATTGGGATTGTGCCAGAACGAATTGAAGAGCATCACGCCAACACAGTTCTTTCCTGACTTCAGCGCGGAAGTGATGTCGAAGTCGCGGTAGTAGAGCGTCGTTTCGTATTGCGACCACGGCTGGTTGATGCCGGTGGCGGCCAGACGCCGACCGTTGACGCGAACGTCGTAATCGCCGAGACCAATGATGCGGAGCGTCGCGCGCGGCGGCGGCTGATCCAAGGTGAACTCCTTGCGGAAGATCGGGCAGGGCGCCCCGGCGACCCGGCCCGTCGGCGGGGCGATCCAGCGGGCCTGCTCGAATTCCCCGGCCCGCGCGGCGGCGGGCGACCGCAACACGAGCGGAAGGAGCGCCAAGAATAATGTGAGAAAGGACCAGCCGGTTTTCCGCATGCGCCCAGCCTATTTGGCGAACTCGCCAGGTCAAGCGGCCAAACCGTCCATTGACAGCCGCCGGCCCCGGGGCATAGCTTCCCGCGTGAAACGAACGCCGCCGCGCGGCGTTCCACGCGTGCCATGGCCAAGAGCATCAAATCGCGCCAGCCCCGGAACGAACTCCGGGCCGAGTTCCTGGCCCTTTCTGAAGCCTGCCCGTTTGATCACTGCAATCCCCACGACTGTCCGCTGTTTCTGGTTCGCAAGCTGAAGCCCCGTGACCGCCTGCGCTGGTTCAACGGCCTGAGCGAAGCGGATTTGACTTATCTAGCCGCGTATCACCACGTCTGTCTGGCCACAAAACTGAACCTCTCATCGCCGCCGGCCAACGGCTGATCTGCGCCACTTTACCACCGGAAGAAGCGGTAAGGATCATCCCACTCCTCCGGTGAGTCCACGTAGAAGCCGTTGAGCCAGCGCTGTTCGCGTCTGTCCGCGGGACGATGGAATCGGTCCAGCAACGGGGTCGAGGCGGCCACGCCCAAGTTCGCCAGCAAGCGCGAGACGAGGAAAGAAGAGCGGCGGTAAGTGCGCCGGAGGTTGGGCTGTTTGGGGTTCGCGAACTGCCAGGGCACGAGCTGGCAGAAGACGACGTGGCCATCCTCGCTGTGAGCCAGGACGCCGTTGCCGACGACCCGGACCCCGGCGGCGACCAGCGGCAACTCGCGCGGGTCGCGGTTGTGAACCTCGGCGGGGCTGACGCCGGCCAGCGGGGAAAGAGCGGCAAGAGGCTCGAAACAGGTCGAGATGTGTTCGGACTTCTGGACGGAAACCTTGAACGGAAGTAGAGCTTCCGCGTCACTCTGGTCCATCCCAATCGCCAGCAGTTGGCCGCCGGCTTTCAGCCAGTCCGCAACGACCGTCGCACGTCCGGCCAGCGCGGGCCCAGCGCCCGGCCCGGCGACGAGCAATTGATCCAGCGAGAGATTCCCCCCGTCAAAAGAGGCTGCGGCTATTCCAACGGATTCGAGATGGCGCTTGCCGGCCGGTTCACCAAGGTAAACCGCCGTGCGCCGCCGGGCCGGTTTCCAGGTGGACACGTGGTCGAGAAGATTGCGCGCCAGCGCCGCTGCCGCCGGGTCCGACTCGGAGCGCCCGGTCACATCCGTCTGGCAAAACAGCACCAGGCCTTCGCCCTCGCGATACTCCATCAGCGGGCTGTATTGCAGGCTGTAACCGCCGTCGAGGATCGGAAGGAAATCGCCGCGCGCCGGCTTCTCGATCAGCACGGACGCCACGTTGCCCTGGTTGCCGCAGCGCCACAACCGGGGGACGGGCAGTCCACACCACGTCACGGTTGGCGCGCCGTTGAATTTGGGGTTCAACTCGTACTGCAAGCGCGGCGGCAGAATCGTCGCCTCGCCCCGCCAGTCGCGCAGATGTTCCACGGTGAGTCCGGCCAGTGCCGGATGATCGGCAATCCGCGGGAAGACCTGGCGCAGACCATACTCTGCGACGCGAAAGCCGAAGCGTTTCTCCAGAACCTCGGGCGTCTGCTCGAACATCAGCACCTTCAGCCCCTCCCGCACGCGGCGGATGTCCGGCGCCGCGCTGTTGACGGTCAGCGCCGCCTTGCCAACGATCAGGAGGCCGAAGCCTGACAGATCAGCGGTGGCTCCGACGGCCTGGCAAGGAATTCCCAGGCCGCTCAGCAGTGCTCTTGTCTCGCCCTTCGGATCGAACAACGCAATCCGACCCGCCGGCGTCTTAACTTCGTCCGTTGTAGCAGCCGATGTCCGTCGGCTCTGACTTGCAGACTGTGAAGACGAAGCGGACTCACGGCCGCTGCTACGGGAAACGGCGGTGACCGCGGACGGCAAAACCGTGAGGGCAAGCTGGTCCGTCTGCGTCTCGCCCTGGCTGAACTTGAAAACCGCAGCCAGTTGGTAGCGACCCGGCTTCAGCGTCTTCGGCAGCCCGATGCGCAGCGGCACTCGCTCCTGCCGGCCCACGCCGACGCGGACTCCTTGGCTGCCTCGCACCGGTTGTGGCAAGTCCAGTGTCCAATCGCACTCGCAGCTTGCTGGTTCGCGCGAGTTGTTGATGACGATGAGCTGCTTCTCGATCGTTTCGCCGGGAAGGAAGTTGTGGTCCTTGCAGGTGAAGCGGGCCGGCTTGCCCGCGAGGTAGGCGAGCAAGGGCCGGTTGTTGCGGAGCAGCGCCTCGGCCGCCGGGGTGGCGATCCAATCCGAGCGTTCGTAGGCCAGGTCCATGCGCTCGTAACGCTGCTCGAGGTAATCCGGGCTGAAGCCGGGACGTTGCAGGCGCTCCCAATCCACCGGGAGCTCTTGCCGGGCGTTCCGGTTGAGGCCGTCGCGCAGTTTCCAAAAATGCCCGTGCTCCCACGGCGAGATCGCGGACACGCCCCACGTGCGGAAGGCCCGCCAGTTATCCGTGAGGTACGCCGCAAAGACCGGGTAGCGCTCGTCGAAGATCGTCGAGCCCACTTGATGAGGATAGTCCCAGCGATGCCAGACCTTGCCGGCGCGCAATTGTTTCGCCTCCCAACGCAGATTCGCCTTCTCCGGTTCGCTGACCTGGAAGGCGCGGTCGCCGAAGAACTGCGCGTTCCATTCGGCCAGGCAGAACTCCCACGGCACGGCGGCGCTGCCGAACTCGCGCTTCCCGTTGAACCAGCCGCGATACATCGTCCAATCCCAAGTGAACGGCGCGCCATACTCGCACAGGAACACCGGCTTGACGCCCGCGGTCGCCCAATGCTCAAACCAGTCGGAGAGTTCCTGAATCGGCGCGAAGTTGGGATAGAAATTGATCTGGTGCATCGCGCCGAGATTCCCCGAGGCGTGATGATAGACGATGCGACTCGGATCGAGCCGCCTCACGATGGCCTCCGCGCGCACGGCCTGCCGGGCGTTGCGCGCGGACCAGTTGTCGCGGGGATCATGCAGCCCGTCAATCAGGTCCGGATTCATGTCTTCGCTGTAGCCGGTCGCGTTGTGGTTCATCGAATACATCACCACCGACGGGTGGCTTCCGGCGACGCGCGTGTAGAACTCGGCGTGGCGGCGGTAGCCATTGACCTGATCCGCGTCGGAAGCCTGCCAATCGTAGTGGCTGAAATGGGGTTGGGTCAGCGCGACCAGCATGCCCACGTCGTCCGCCGCCCGGAGGATTTCCGCAAAGCTCAAGTGCGAGCCGGGCAGGCAGTCGTAGTTGTGGGCATAGACAAAGTTGATTCCGAAATCCTGGAGGCGTTCCAGGCTCTCGCGAGCGGCGGCGTACGTGGACAGCGCGGCGCTGACTTGGGCGTTGTCCAGCGGCACGACCGAAAGAAAGAGGCGGTCGCCGTTGAGGTAGAAATCCCGGCCCTCGATCCAGAATTCGCGGAAGCCAAAGCGCACAGGCCAGGCCGAATCCAAAACCCTGCCCGTGGAATCGAGCAGCGAGAGTTCGAGGGTCAAGACCTGCTGTGGCCGGTGCAGGTCCCAAAGGTGGTCGGGCATCCATTGCTCTGTGAAGGCGAAGCGGCCAGCTTCAAGATTCCGCTCCGAACAAGGCGGGCTGAGGAACTCCTTGAGGGTGCGGCCATCCTTTGAGACTCGCGCACGGAGGGTGTATTCGCCGGTCGCAGCCAGTTCTTCCAGCGCCGCACCGACGGTCATTTGCCGCTGCCGCACCGAGGTGGCGACGGTCACGTCGCCGACACGCGGGCCGGGCGGTGTGCTGACCAGGTAAACGTCGCCACACAAACCGCGCCGTGCCACGGCCCCTTTCACCTCGCGGGCCGAGGCGGAATCGGTGTACGAAAGCATCACCCCTTTCAGCGGTAAAGCGACGACCAAGAGGCTGAGCCGATGCCTGCCGCCGGGGCGGCACGCCACGGTGATGTCGAGTTCTCCGCCCGGGAACCGGATTTCACCGGCACGCCGGCCATCCACATAAACCGTGGCCAGCGAGTTCACGTATTCGGCCGCAATCACCATCCGGCGCCCCGCCCAGTCTTCCGGCACGCTGAATTCCCGCTGATACCAAGCGGCGCCGAGGTCGCCGAACTTCCGGCCGCTCCAAGCCGGGTGCGCGAGGACGGTCTGGCAATCCTTCTGCATGTAGTCGGTGATGCCCGGCCAGGCGCCGGGCACCTTGAACCAGCCCCAAAGGCCGGCGGGCAACTGTTGCGCTTGCGGCTCGGCCGGCTGCCATTGCCAAAGACCGTTCAGGCAAATCCGCTCGCGGGTGGAGGTCTTCTCGCGCTGGGCTTTGGACAAATCCCAAACGGCTTTCGTGCCTTCCGGCAGCGGCGCCGCGGTGAGGTCCGGGTTGTTGGCGGGTTGAGCGGTGGCCGCCCAACCGAGCATGCCAGTGGCAAGGCAAGTCGAAATGGCTGGCAGAATGTTCAAGGCGACGATCCGGTTGCGAATGTAGTGCTGGCGCAGTCTCGCCCGCGAGGCAGGGAAGTCAATCCCTTTGACCCCGCGCCAGCTCGGTTTCATTTGGCCAACACAAAGTCGCCGGCCCAGACCATTCGATAGCATTGGCCGTGGGTGGTGAAGGAGGCGTCAAGCTGAAGCCGATCACCGGCCCTGAATCGCTTCCGGCCAAGTTGGGCGGCGGTCAGTTCCAGCGCGGTGATGCTCCGCACGGTGAGGTTCACCCCGGACAAATGCTCCACGCGCACCGCCGGATCATTGAGCAGCGGTTCGCGCCCGGAGCCCAGCCGGATTCGGAGCGGCTCGCGCCCCGGCACCTGCAACACCCACTGCGCGCGGTCGGCTTTCGGCACGGATTGCCCGCGGTAGAAGGCGTTCTCGGTGATGTCGAGGGCATACAAGCCCAGATAGACCGCTTTGGGACTCCAGCACATATAAAGGTCCGCCAACGGCTCGGCGGACGCGCACGGCACGAAGCCGCGTTCCCGATCCCAATGCTGAAGGGCGCGCATCGGCACGAACTCGGCGAACGGATCGCGCGGCGCAGGCGGCACCCCGGCGGACGCATCCACCCGCGCGCGGACCGGTCGCGACTTTGCGGAAGTCCCGTCGAACCTCGCAAAGGCCGCGGTCACCGGGTCGTAGGGCCGGTCGTGGATGTCCACGAGTCCGAAGTTGAAGTTCTCCCCGTCGTCGCGGCCATGCCGGGGTTCATCGAAGTACTGAAACCAATCCGCGCCCAGCACGTAAGGTGTGCCCGCCAGGCGGGCGAGGGTGGTCCGCAGCGCCCGGGCGCGCTCGGCCTGGGTTTCCACGACCGGAAAGACACCCGAGTTGTTCCGGTTTCCCGAACGGTTTTCGCGGGCGGCCGAGTAGAATTCGCTGATCAGAATCGGCTTGCCGGTCAGCCGGTGCAAGGTGTCGAGGTAGCAGCGCAGATAAGTGCCATCGCTCCAACTCGCGTTGAGATTGCTGGAACTGACATCCACCCAGCGGGCGCTGGCGCGGGCGACTTCGGGATAGTAGAACGACTGGTAGCGGTCCCCGAGGATCAGCGCGCGGCGATCGTATTTGCGAATGAGGTCATGCACCAATTGGTAGTAACGCTCCGCCATGAGGCCGAGGAAGCGGCGCATGACCTTGAACCCGTCCGTGCCGGGCCTCACGTAGAGCATCCCGCCTTGTTCGAGACTCGTCCAATCGTTCGCCTTCTCCGGCTCGAAGTGTTCCCGCAGTTTGCTCCAATCGTTTTGGTAGGTGTCGCGCAGCAGTTGAATGAGGCGCTGGCGCTGGCCGCTGGCGGGGGCTTGTTCGAGGGTCATCTTCCAAAGCGCGGCGTTCCACCAGCCCAGCTCGTTGTCGGAGTAGTAGCCCAGCACGCGCGGGTCGTCCCGGAGCGGGAGGATTTGCTCGCGGGCAACCTGGTCCATCCGCTCAAGGATGGCCGCGTCCCACATGTCCCACCACGGCGCGCCTGCCGTCGAGCCGATGTGCAGCACGGGGGTGAGCCAGAGTGTTTGCTCGCCGGATTGCCGCAGCGTGGCGAAGTCGCTCCACGCGCCCACGGTGGTGAACCGCCACGCCTTGAGGCGGCGCAGCGTGGCGTCAGCCCAGTGGTGCGGTGAGGGGTAATGCTGCCATGCCGCATAGCCGGGATTCTCCGGGTCATACTCTTCCCGCGAGGCCCCTTGGGTGACCAGACAAACGCCCTTGGAGAAGAACGGTTCGCCTTCCGGCGACACTAGCCACCAGCCCGAGTCCCGCCATGCGATCGTGAATCGCGGCGTGTCGGGCGAAGCTAGCTCGGACGCGAAGGTGCTCGCGGAGAACATCCCATGAGCGAAGCCCACGAGCCCGGCGGAGCAGACCAGCGCAATCCAGCCTTTGGAAATGTGCGCGAAGACAGAGGTGGTCGAAGTGTTCATGTCGGCTGCCACCCACGGTATCAGCAACCGGCGAAACTGCCCAGCCCGCGGCGGAGCCGCGGGATGCACCAATGGGCTGATGGGGGAGAGAATCCGGCGAAGGACTCGCGCCTTGAACCCCTGAACCGTGGCAGCGTCCCGGCAGAGTGTCGCAAACCCTTGGAAGAAAAAGACGGTGGCGCTCTGCCAAGACGCTGCGACGCCAGGGTTCATGGGGAGCGTCGAGATGGAATTACTTCTCACGGGCAGCCATCAGCCGAACCGGCCCAAGCAGCCCTGACTCCAGCAACGGCGTCTCCTTGCTGAACGGATTCCAAGTCGTCCACGCCACGCGCCGGGCCTCGGGCAAACCGGCGTCGCCGATGAGCCGGTTCGGCCACAAGTTCGCCACCTCGATCTCGAGCCGGTTTTCGCCGGGCTTCAGCGCCCCGGTGATCTCCACGCGGAACGGCGGTTTCCAAACCGTGCCCACCTCTTTTCCGTTCAGCCTCACCCGCGCCATGACCTCCACGCGACCCAGATCAAGGACCTTTGGCGATGGGCCATTGGCCATCGGCAATTGCCCCGACGGCCACATGAACGTCGTGCGATAGGTGGCCACGCCGCTGAAATGTCGCACGCCGGCATCGCCCAGCTTCGACCAATCGGCTAGCGTCGCACACGTAAGCTTCTCCGGTGCGCCGCGACCGGGCTGGAAGGCCACTTCCCACGGACCGGTGATTTCCAGGATCGGGGCAAACTCCTCCCAATTCTGCGGCTCCTTCCCCGCGCGCGGCGGCTTCCCGGTTTTGCGGAAAACGACGAACACCGAGTCGTGCGCGTCCAGCCGCAGCGGAACGAAGGTCTGCTGGCCACGCTGCTCCCAAGCCCGCGCTCGGCGGATTTCGCCGGTAAGCGGCGTCCACAACTCCGGCGTCCGGTCCGTCACACGGAAAGCCGCGTTGGCCGTGACCGGCGCGGCGCTCCGATTGGCCACGAAGTAAATCTCGGCGGCGCCATCGCGCCGGTGGGTATAACGCAGCGGCCCGTTCGACTCGAAGTCCGGCACGACGCCATCGGCTCGCAGAATCGCCGCGAGTCGCTCGTAGTCCGGATAGACTTCCGGTTCGGCGTTGGACTTGCGGACTTCTCCCCAGGGCGCCATGCCCCAGGCGCCGAGCTCGCGGGCCGCGCTCCACGCGTTGCCGGGCAAGGTCTCGGTCTGCCACCCCTCGCTCACCCGCATCGCCGCCTCCCATTGGTCGTCCGTGCCCACGCGCAATCGTTCGCCGTTGGTGAGTTCGATTTCGAGCCCGGCGATCAGCCCCGCCGGGTTCGGCTGCGCCCCGCCGTTCGCCGCCGCGACCGCGAGCCGATTCGTGCCCGGCGTCAGCACCCAGGCCGCGTCGAACTCCTGAACGTGGTTGAAGTTGTCGCCCGAGCCGAGCTTTGTGCCGTTGACGAACAACTCAAACCCGTTGTCGGCGGTCACACCAACCCGCGCGGATTTGATCCTTGCTCCTCCGGGCAGAACCACCGTCCGTCGGAAAAACCGTTGGCCGACTGGCGCGCTCGCCGCAGGGTTGCCCTCGTCGAACCAGATCCACCGGGCCGAGGCCAGCAGGTTGGCCGCGGTTGCTTCAACGGACGCCGCCCTGCCCGCCGCGTCGTTCCAAAAGACGCGACCCCTGCCAAGCGCGCGAGCGCCGCCCGACAGCGGCGGGGCTTTACCCCAGACTCTGCCGGCCAGCGTTTGCACTTCGAGGTCACAGCCCGGGTAGTTTGCGAGACTCGGCGATTTGCAGGGTGGCGACCCAAACACGGTCGCGCCCGCTTGGACCAATTGTTCCACCTTCCGCAGCAACGGCGGCGTCATGGTGTCCACCTCGGGCAGCGCAAGCAGCCGGTAGCTTGTGCCGCCCGGGAAGGTGATCTGCCCGCGTTTCACTGTGGCGCGGGCGAGCAGGGTTTTCGGCGAACAGGCGTCAAAGTTGTATTCGCGATGGTCGGGCGGATTGCCGCTCACGGCGGACTTGGGGGGACGAAAGACCTGCGGCGCACCCTCGGGCGTGAGGTAGAGAATGTCCGCAACTGCCTCGCCTTTTCGCAGCATCACCTGACACCTCGCGAGGTAGCGGTGGAAATCGCCCGCCATCTCCCACCAGGTTTGCGTCTGCTCCCAATGCACGCCATAGGGGCCCATCGTCATGCCGGGCGCCCGGTCCAGCCACGGCTGATGCGCGTAGCGATGGAACACGATGCGGTTCACGCCGGCGCAAAACGCCCAATCGCCGAGCGCCTTCAGATTGCCCGGATGGAACAGCCAGCGTTCCTTGTCGTCGGACGTGAACGACTCCGCCGCCACGATGCGCTTGCCGCCGGTGTGCGCGATGGACGCCGCCTCGAAACAACTGAACCAAGTTTCAAAACAGTTTGCCCAGAACTCGCACATCGGCACATCCGCCACCGCGCCGAGGTTCAAGTCCGCCGTCGGATTCATGTCATACGGTTCGATGGAGAGGCCGAGGTCATGTTGCCGCGCCAACTCCTTCAGATGTTGCGCGTGGTTTTCGAGGACGAGTTCTTGCGCCGTCTGGCGCAAGTCCCAAAGAAAACGCTCCGTGACTTCGCGGCTCTCCACAATGCGGCCCGTGAAGGCCGGCAGGTGGCGGAGCGGATCGTAGCCCCGGCGTCGGTGGAACTCGTCGCGGAAACTGGCGGTCCAGTTCTGCGCGCCCATTTCCCAACTGTCAATGTGCAGCGAAGTCCAGCCCGCGTCGCGGCGTTTGCGCGGGCCAATCTCCCGCAAGAGCGTGCCGGCGAATTGTTCGAAATGCGCGTCCAGCGCCGCTTTGTCGAACTTGTCGCATTCGAGCCCGAGCCCCGGCGCGGGTGCGGGCCGGGTGTTTGCGCCGGTGCTGGTGCGACCGAAGCGCAAAATCGTCCAACGCCCCGGCGGCGCGTCCCACGTCAGGCGTCCCCGCGCATCAAGGTGGCCGCTCAAATCCAGGACGCGCGAAGCTTGGACCGCGCTGCCCGGCGGCACCGCCGCGTGCTCCGCCAGCGAGGGAATCCGCGTCATCACCCCCGGCATGGAGGAAAACGGATCGCGGATGTAAAGCGCCTTGCGCTCGATATCCTCAATGCGCTCATTGCCTGACGGTGTGGGAAACGCCAGCACGGCAACGTCGCGGTAGAACTCATTCTGCGCCTTGAGCAACTCCGCCGGCAGGCCGCCGGTGCCGAAGTAGGGCTGGCGTGGCTGGGGTTGGGGCAGTGCCGCGCGGAAGTTGGTTGGACCGGTGACCTCCACCGCGCTCGCCACGAGGTGTTGCATGGATTGTTCGGGCTTCACCCACGGCCCGCCGCTACCGGTCCAGCCCGGCCCGGCGTTGAGCGTGATTTGCATTCCGAGCCGTTCGGCTTCCCTGACCGCATGTTTGAAGAGCCGCCGCCACTCCGGGCTCATGAACTTCACGGGGCCGCGAGGAATCCCGACATCCACTTCCATGATCATCACGCCACCGATCCCGACCCGTTGCATGGCCTCCAAGTCCGTAGTCATGCCTTCGCGGCTCAAGTTCCCGTCCATCCACATCCAATAGACCCACGGGCGCGCGGCATCCGGTGGGTTGGCAAAGTCGCGTTCGAGGTTCGCCGCCGCGGCATGCGCACCATACCAGTGCAGCGCAATCAGGGCGGCGGCGACAATGGTGTGGCGTGGCAAACGAGAGGCGAGAGGCGTGTTGGATGAGTTCATGGACTTTTTCGAAATCGTGCCAGAATCCGAACTCGAAACAACTCCTCGTTGGTCTGGTGGGTTTGGAAGGGCCCTTGGCTCCGGAATCGCGGACCTCTGAAGGTAAAGCCGGACCTGCATCTTTTCGTTTCTCAAAGTAAACCATCGTTCGCTATGAGCTGCCGCCTCAAAACAAATGATTCTTGGGTTTGGTGGGGCGCAACTATACCCCGGCGCGCTGTTCCATCAGCCGCGGCGTGTTTGCCCGGCTCAGGGGCTTTTGAATTGTATCCCTTCGCGCGTGGCGTAGCGCGCGATCACGCCGTCATCGCCTGCGCGGCGATACCACGTCAGTTCGCTCATCGGCGCGTGGCTACTCCGGCTCTTGGCGCTCTTCGGACGCGGCCCCAAGCTCCACACCACCCAACGCACCGGGCTTTCGGCGGGCTTGGTGTAAAGCTTGCCGAAGTCGCCCTTGAGATTCGGGAAGTTCGTCGGCACCCAGAGCGCGTAATCGCCGGCAGGCTCTCCGTTCAAAAGCAGCGGGCCGGGCGCGGCGTATTTGTAAGTGTGGCCCAGGTCAAACGGGTCTTCGAGATTTGCCTCGCGCCCACCGGCCTCGCTGCGGGGGAGATAGCGCAGTTCGGCGAGTTCCACCGGCAACTGACACCAGTGATCCTGCAGGTCCGTGTTGCAGTTCTCGCGCACAGGCGGCACGCGGCCCGCGTGGTCGTCCGCATACATGTGCAAGGCCATCCCGATGCCGAACAACTCGGCGTGGACCTTTACGACCTTCGCCTTTTCCTTGGCGCGACTCAGCGCGGGCAATAGCAGGCCGGCAAGCAATGCGATGATGGCGATGACCACCAGCAACTCAACCAGCGTAAAGGCTTCGGACAATTTCATGTTGCCTGGGCAACATGAAATTATCCGGGCAATTCCGAGCCTTGGACGCGGGCTGGCAACTTTCATCTTACGCGTTGCAGGCGGTAGAAGCGCGTCGCTGCGTCGGCTGGGTCAATGATGACGGTCCAGCGGCCATTGACCAGCGCGGGCACGTTGGTTGCCGGTTGCCATTCGCCCGGGCCGCCCACCGCGTTGGTGAACTGCAACTGGTAGTTCGCCAGCCCGCCCGGCCAGGTGATGACCGGTGACGTGGCGATGCTCAGGACCGCTGGCTCGGAAGGCACGATCTCCTGCATGAACAACTCGTAGCGGTTCGTGCCTTGGGCGTTGGACCCGCTCTCTTGGTTGAGAATGCCAATGGCATCGAACGCATTCGTCGGTGCCGGGCCGAGGCTGTAACGCGGATGACGCAGGCTGAAGAAACGGTTTTCGCCGTCGGTCACGGAGCACAACCGCTGGCCCCACGGCTTCGTTGCGTCCCAGCCGTCGGTCGTTAACAAGGTCAGGCCGTTGATCCGCACGCGAGAACCCTGCCAGCGTTCGCCGCCTGTGGCCCGCGTGGCGTCAAAGATGTCCTCGGACGTGTTCGGGTCGTTGTCATTCGTCCGCACCAGTGAAGCCAGCGACAGGACGGCGGGTTCGGGCAGGCCGTAGTTGGACGCGATGAGCGAGATGGTGAAGTCCAGTTCGGGCTCGACCTTGTGGGTTTCGTTGATGTTGCGCTTGCCGCCGAAGAAGAGCGACCCGTTGGCGGTCACGGAAACCAAATCGCCCTTGCGGAAGGCGCGGCCGGTGGCCGGGTCGTGGTTCAAGCGGGCGATTTCCGCGTTCCACGCCTCATTGCTGTAGCTGTATTCATCCAAACCGGGCGACCGGCGAAGGGCGTAGTTCTGGCCCATCCAGCACACCGTGCCGCCCTGGTCGCCCGGGAATGCGGCCTGAACCACGATTTGCCACTCGCCGCCCATCGTGCCCGCTGAAGCCGGTTGGAAATTCGCCGTCGAGTCCAGCATCTCGTCCGGGTCCGTGAGCAGAATGCCCGTGACCGTGAAAGGGTACGTGCCGCTCCAGGCCGACGTGCCCGTGGCGGTGACGGATTGGAGGTTCGCGTGGGTTTCCGCGCGCAACGGCGCGGTCAGCAACGGCAACGCCAGCGCCGCCGTGAACAGGAGTTGAACCGGGTGGAGTGACCCGCGAGGAACCGCGGGTTGACCAGGGAAGTCGTCAGGTGTTACGTTCATGGCGTGAAATGTGAATCCGGTTAGAGTATGACGCAAGAAGAAAACAATATGAACTGCGGCGGGACGCGATCCCCGGCGTCACCCCCCCGTCCCTCGGCCAAGCCCGCGCGCCGCGCCCGAACCTTCGTGGCCCTCGCGGCCTGCCTGGGCGTGCTGGCGTTGGCCCGCCCTGTGGCAGCCCACGAGCAAATCGCGCCGGTGATCGTGGACACGGACGTGGCGTTGGACGATGCGCGGGCGCTCGCCCTGCTGCTGCACGCGCCGGAGGTGCGACCGTGGGCCGTTGTTACTTCCGACGGCGCATGCCCGCCAGAGGTTGGCGCGACGAATGTGCTTCGCCTCCTGCATTTCCTGCATCGTGCGGAGATTCCCGTGGGCGCGGGTCGGCGGCTCAACCAACCCGCCCCGCCCTGGGCCGAGCGCTCGGTCACGTTGGGCTGGTCGGATCTACCTCTTCCACCCACCCCAACAGTGAAGGACGCCGTAGGGGTGTTGCGCGAAGCCTTTGGCCGTTCGACGAACTCGGTCACCTGGTTCGCTCTCGGTCCGTTGTCCAACCTGGCGGACCTGTTGCGGGCGCAGCCGGAAGTGAAAGCCCGCATCAGCCGCGTCTGGTATTACGGCGGCCCACCTGACGCGGCAGATCCCGGTTGGAACACCGCGCGCGATCTGGAATCCGCCCGGACCGTGTTTGCCAGCGGCCTGGATATCGTGGCGGTGCAATTGTCCAAGGATCAGAGCCTGCCATTCGACGCCGCACTGTTCGAGGCCATTCGCGGGCTAGACGCGCCCGCCGCAAAGTTGATCACCCGACTGCACACGCATCCGAATGTGCAAGGGCTGATCGCCGCCCGGCATTTTCTGGCCTGGGACGAAACCCTTGTGTTGCTGTTCCACGAACCCTGGCTCGGGCGGTTACGAGACAGCGCGCCCGGGTCGCGGGCGCGGCTGCTGGAGAGCTTCGATGTCGCCTCGGCGCGATCCGTGTATCTCGCGGAGTTGCGGCTGGGCGGCGCGGCGGCGCGCGAGTTGGTGACGCTGCGAGAGTTCCCGGTCGTGCCGGACTTGTTCCAACGGGATGTCCAGCCTCTCGTCAGCGAGATCCTGCGGCGTCATGGCTTGGAAGAATGGAAGGCCAACGTGCTCACCAGCGAACTGCATCGGCACTTGGGTTTGTATTCCATTCTCGGAGCGAAGATGGGTTTGCGTGCGCGCGAACTCCTCGGCGCGTCACTGGATGAACTGCACGTGGAAAGCCTCGCGGGGCTGCGTCCGCCGGTGAGTTGTTTGAACGACGGTCTGCAAACCGCCACCGGCGCGAGTCTCGGGCGCGGCACCATTCGCGTGCCGGAAACCGACAGCCCCCTGGCCGCGGCGGTGTTCACGTTTGGCGAAAAGCGTCTGCGGATGAGCGTGCGGTCTGAGGCGGTGGCGAAGATCCAAGCGGCGATTCGCGCGGCCATCCAGCAACACGGCGACCTCACGCCTGCCTACTTTGCGGAGGTGCGCCGCATCTCACTCGAAGCTTGGCGCGATCTGGACCGCCGCGAGGTTTTCGAGGAAACTCTGCAAACCACCGCGAACGCGGCGCAGTAAACCATGCACATACCAGACGGATTCATTGACGCGAAGACCGCCGTGACCACGGCAACGCTGTCCGTCGCGGGCGTGGGACTGGCGTTGCGACAGGTGCGCCGGGAGCTGCCGCCGCGGCGCGTGCCCTTGCTCGGTCTGGGGGCGGCCTTCCTGTTTGCAGCGCAGATGCTCAACTTCCCGGTCGCGGGCGGCACGTCGGGACATTTGCTGGGCGGTGTGCTGGTGGCGGCGTTGCTCGGGCCGGCGGCCGGCGTGGTCGTGCTGACGACCGTGCTGATCGTGCAGTGTTTTCTTTTTGCCGACGGCGGCGTGTCGGCCCTTGGGGCAAACATCTTCAACATGGCCCTGCTCGGAACGGTGGGCGGCTGGACAATCTTCCGCGCCGTGAGCAGTTGCCTGCCGGGCGTGCGCGGACAAGTGGCGGCGGTGGCGTTTGCCGGGTGGTGTTCGACCGTGCTGGCATCGCTGGCGTGCGCCGGACAGCTTGCGTGGTCGGGCAAGGTGGCTTGGTCGGTTGGCTTCACTGCGATGGCGGGCATCCACATGGTCATCGGCTTGGGCGAAGGCTTGATCAGCGCGCTGGTGTTCCTCGCCATCGCGCGGACACGGCCCGATCTCGTGGCGGGCGCCGCCCCAAACCTCGCTCCGGCGAAAGCCAGCGCACGTGGCCTCATTGGCTTCGGTTTGGTGGTAAGTCTGGGCTTGGCGGTGTTTGTGGCCCCTTTTGCCAGTCCGTGGCCGGATGGACTGGAAACCGTGGCGGCGAAGCTTGGGTTCGAGCACGCCGCGCGCGAGCCGCTGGTGCCCGCGCCCGTGCCGGATTACGCGATGCCGGGTTTGAGTTCACCTGTTGCCGCCACGGCGGTCGCCGGCGGAGTGGGGGCGCTTGTGGTGTTTGGGCTGGCGCTGCTTTTGAGCCGCGCGCTTTTGCCGAAGGCGGAAACGAAGTCAACCGCCGAGACCCGATGAACGCAAAGGTATCCTTGGCTTGGTGGACAACGCGCTTCAGGCGTTCTTGCCGGAAGGTCCATCCTAGAGCCTGTTCGAAAACTCGCCCGGTGAGGGCACCGGGCCTACAAACAACAGCGACTTCCGCCAATTCTTGTAAGCCGTGTGCCTTCACACGGCGCTTCGCCCGAGCTTTCAAACAGGCTTTTGGATCGTGCTCGGAACAGTTCTCTCGGCGAGGACGCCGGAAGCACGCCGGAGTCCGATCCGTGTGTTCCGCTCAATGAGCTTTCTCAGCCATCACCACGCGCACGCTGCCAGCCCAATCCATCGGTTGCCGGCGGGGTGGAAACTTGGCGTTGCCCTGGTTGTGATCCTCGGGACGGCCCTGTTCCCGGCGGACTGGCGCTTCTGGTTTGCCGGGGTGGCGGCGGCGCTGATCGTGGGGGTGTGGGTGAGCGGCATCGCGCCGTGGTTTTTGCTGAAACGCCTGCTGCTGCTTTCTCCGTTCGTCTTGGGCGTGGCGCTGGCCAACGCGTTTCAGCCCGCAGCCCGGGCCGATTGGCGCGAGCTGGCGCTGCGCGGCATGCTCTGTCTGGCGACCGTCGTTCTCGTGTCGAACACCACGCCGTTCAACGAAATGCTGCGCGTCCTGCGCCGGGCGCGGGTGCCCGCGCTGCTGGTCACCACGCTGGCGTTGATGCATCGCTACCTATTTGTGCTGGCGGATGAGCGTGAGCGCATGCGCCGCGCCCGGGCGAGCCGGAGCTTCACACGCGGTCGCCGCTTCGCCTGGCACACGCTGGCCACCGTGGCCGGACAACTGTTCATCCGCGCCTCGGAACGGGCCGAGCACATTTACGACGCCATGTGCGCCCGAGGTTGGAAATGAACCCGGCCATTGAAATCACGAACCTGCGCTACCGCTACCACGACGGCACGGAGGCGTTGCGCGGGGTGAGCCTGCGCGTCGCGCCCGGCGAATGCGTCGGCCTGCTTGGGCCGAACGGTTCGGGCAAATCCACCTTGCTGCTGCATCTCAACGGCATCCTGCCGGAAAAGCCGGCGGACGGCGCGGTGCGGATTTGCGGCGAGTCCATCACGCCGGAGAACTTGGAGAAGGTGCGGCGGCAGGTGGGCCTGCTGTTCCAGGACCCGGACGATCAATTGTTCTGCCCAACGGTCGCCGAGGATGTGGCGTTTGGCCCGCAGCAGCTTGGCTTGAATGAGGCGGAGGTCAAGGCACGGGTCGCGCAGGCGCTGGCGCGCGTGGGCTTGCCGGATTTCGGCCATCGCGCCACGCATCACTTGAGCCACGGCGAAAAACGCCGCGCTTGTCTGGCCGGGGTGCTGGCATGTGAACCGAGCATCCTCGTGCTCGACGAGCCGACCAGCGACCTCGATCCGCGCGGGCGCCGCGAGTTCAAGGCGCTACTCCGGCAAATTCCCGCCACGAAACTCATCGCCACGCACGACTTGGAACTCGTCGTCGAACTGTGTCCGCGCGTCATTGTCCTCGATCAGGGGCAAGTCGTGGCGGACGGCGCGACGCTTGAGTTGCTCAACAACGAAGACCTCATGCTGGCGCATGGTCTTGAGCGACCGCACATCTTGCAGCACCTTCACCCGCACCGATTCCATGTTTGAAATGCTGCCCATCGCCGCCTCGGACAAAGCCGGGTTTTATGCTGAACTGGAGAAACAGCTCCGCGCATTGCTTTCTGGCGAACGCGATTTCATCGCCAACGCCGCCAATACCGCCGCGCTGCTTTATCACACGCTGCCGGACGTGAACTGGGTGGGCTTCTACCGCTTGGTGGGCGAGGAACTGGTGCTCGGTCCCTTTCAAGGCAAGCCGGCGTGCGTGCGGATTCCGCTGGGCAAAGGCGTCTGCGGAACGGCCGCCGCACGACGCGAAACCGTGCTCGTGCCAAACGTGCATGAATTCCCTGGCCACATCGCCTGTGACTCGGCCTCGCGCTCGGAGATCGTTGTGCCGCTGGTGAAGGATGGGCAACTGCTCGGCGTGCTGGACTTGGACAGCCCGAAGCTCGGGCGGTTTGATGGAGCGGATCAAAAAGGACTGGAGAAGCTGGCGGTCGCGCTCGTGGCGGTGACCGGCTCAGCCTGAACACCGAGAAGACGCCCGCGGCGAATTCCGGCCTTGTCGAAGCGAAGGCTCTCGAGCCAAAGCTCCAGCGCATCTTGCGAAATCAACCGGTGCGCGGTCGTGAAGGGATTCCAAGATTCGCGCCGGCCATCGCGCCGCCGGACCCGGATCGCCCACAGCACACCCTGCCATTCGCGAAGCGAGACGGTGAAGCGCAGGCCGTTGGCTGGATTCACGACGGCGAGCTCGCGTTTCTGACGCAGTAGTCCAAGGGTCGGGCGTTTCATGGGAATTTCAGGTCCGGAAAGGTTTGGATGATTTTCAGCGTCTCGACGCTGACGTGGACGACCTGACCAACCAGGCGAACGATGTATTGCTCATCGTCCAGCCGGTTCGGGTCACGAACGATCTCGCCGTCCGCGTCGCGGGTAACGCGGTATTGGTCAATCACCCATTCCAGCGCGCTGCGGTTTCCGAGGCGGTAGTCGAAAACCTCCGACGGAATGCCCGCGAGCGTTAGCCAGTCGTTGTAAATGAGCGCGGAACGGTCTTTCGTGAGCTTCATCGCTTCGACGCGCCAATCCAGCTTCGACTCCTTGTTTTCCACACGCGCCAGCGGAAACTCGGGCTGCTGCTCGTAGTGAACGTGCAGTTCGGCCAGCCGTTTACCGGCTTCGGCAAAGGCCCAGAACCTCTCGTTGTCCTGCTTGATTTCCTTGGCACTGCGGTCGTCACCCGTGGCGCCGGTGCAATCCAATGGCGGGGAGACGACGCCGGCAGCGAGGAACGGGATGCGCGGCAACTCGCGCCTTAGGTTCTCCGCATAACGCGTGCGATACGCTGGATGATGCAGCAGGGCATAGACGTAATGGAAGATGTCCAGCCGCTTGATCGAGTTGTCGTCAAAATGGTTCTGGAAACGGATCAGCGCCTGGCCGGTGATGTTGTCGCGGCGTTCTTTGCCCTCGCGCGAGTAGGTGAACATCGGCAAGCAATATGTTGCGCAGCCGAAGCCACCGGCAGAAACCAGATTGGGAATCAAGTTGGTCGCCAAACACGCGAATGGCCGTTCAACTGTCAAGTTGACGCAAATCAGCGGGTTCTCGTCGTGCGTCTTCTTCGTCGGGAAAATCACGCCAAACAGACTCGGGCGATCCACAAAAAGTCCATCGTAGTAAAGGTCCATCGGGGCGAATGGTCGGTAGAGAGACCTCGTTATCCGCTTTGATGCAAACTCCGCCTCGCGCGCGTCCACCAAATGCCGCTTCAACGTTTCGCTCCACTTCACCTTTTCGTAGCTGACGAAACTGTCAATGTATTGCGCCAGCAGTTTCGGATCTTCCGGCGGTTTGGCTTTGGTTGTCCAGCGGTGCAACTCGGCGTTGTAGTCGTCGGCGAACTGCTCGACGCGCTTGGCCAGCCGTTTGGCGTCGAAATCATAAACGACTTCATCGCGGTTGGTGGAGACGCCGAGCGAGTAGGTCTTGAAGATGACCGGGATGGATGTGCCCGCCTTGGCCTCCTTGCTGCCGACGGGCAGGAATTCATCGAACTCCTCATCGTTCTTGCTCGTGAGCCAATTGTGGTTCTTGTCCGGTTTGAGCGTCCTCCACGTTACCCCCGCGATGGATTTCGCGGTTTCGAGGAACTTGTATTTCTCCTCCCGCCGCCACGGAACGGGAACGGCATGGTAGAGAATCTTCGCCGGCTTGCGCGCTGCATACGACCGCCGCGGTAGCTTGATGAACAGATTGATGCTCACCCCAACCTGGATGCCGAACACGTTGTGTGTCGTGCCGGAGAGCTTGGGGTTCTTGCGCACGTTCCCGCCGAGGTCGAGAACGTAGATCAGATCGAAGTCACCCGCCAGATGCTTGCGCAGGCCATCGAATGTCTTCTCCGTGATGAAGCTGTTGTTGTTGACGTAACAGACAATGCCCTGGTCGCCAATACGGTCGGTGGCGTAGCGAATGGCTTTGACGTAAGGATCAGCGAGCTTGCGCAGAAGCGTGGCCTTGGAATCCGCGCCGTAGGTGACGCTCACCCGGCGGTCCAGTTCCGGGTATTTCCGGTTCTTGTTGTTGTCGTTCTCGTTGACCTGGCCGGCATT
>CAZJTM010000036.1:0-34470 GCA_964548925.1 uncultured Verrucomicrobiota bacterium
AGGCGACCTCTTCTCCTGGCAGGTGAACGTGATCAAACAGTTCAAAGGGCCGCACCCAGTGGACATCCCGCAGTTTGGCCAGCCAGTGGAGAAAGACGCCGCCCCGTTGCCCAAATTCCCCTACCGGCAAGTCTCCATCCCCATCGCCGGCACCGCCTATTTCCACGACCTGGGGAAGTTCCTCGCGGATTTCGAGAACCAATTCCCCTACGCCCGGATTCAGAATCTGGAACTCGAGCCCGCCTCCGCCGCCAGCGGGGCCGAACGCGAGAAGTTGACCTTCCGCATGGATGTGGTCACGTTGGTTAAACCCACCCTCTGATGCACTGCCCCATGCGCGCCCCTTTCCCCTCCATCCACCGCGCCGTCGGTCTTGTCGTCATCATTACGTTCCTGGGCCGCCCCGCCGCCAACGCGGCCAGCGCGGGCAAGACGAACGCGCCCGCTGCGAAAGCCGCGACCGAGGCGGCGACCCCGGCGCCGGCGGAGACGCCCATCCCGCGCTCCGTTTTCGTGATCCCGAAATCGGCCAAGGAAGGGCGCGACCCCTTCTTCCCGAATTCCACCCGCCTGTTTGGCGAAGTCACCACCAAGACGAACACGACCGCGCCGGTGACGAAGGTTGACTTGGTTTTGAAAGCGTTGGCCGTTTCGGCCGAGCAGCGACTGGCCACCATCAACACGCGGACCTTTGAAGTCGGCGAGGAAGCCGAGATTCAGACCGGCGCGGGCCGCGTGCGCGTGCGTTGCCTGGAGATCCATGAGGACTCCGTGGACATCGAGGTTGGCGGCGAGCGCCGCACTTTGCGCATGCGGGCCAAGGTGTTGGCAGAGCCTTGACCCTGCGGGCGGATGCCGCTGGCACCACGAAACCGCGAACACCACGGGATATAACTTGTGGCCGCATGAAGCAGCCAGAGACACGGAGCGCAGCCGCGCGCCTAGAAAGTGATGGAAAAGATCGGATGTTTGGTTATGATCAGCGCAGTACCACGTTCACAGCAGACCACAAACTCATGAAAGCGAAAGTCTATCCCCTCGTCCTTGCTGGCATCGTCGTCTCCCATCTCGCCGGCTTGGCCCAAGACACGGCGACTCCCGCTCCGGCCGCCCCCGCGCCCGCGCCGGACCCCGGCGCCGTGCTCACCATCACCGTTGACGACCAACCGCTGATTCAAGCCATTGACATTCTGGCGCGACGGGCGGGAGTGAACTACGTGTTGGATCCCGAAGTCGCCCACGGCGTCGTCGGCGCTGACGGCAAGGTCACGCCGCACCCCAATGTTTCGATCCGCTGGGAGAAAGTCACCGCGCGTCAAGCCCTCGAGGCGCTCCTCGACAATCACAAACTGCAGCTCGTGGACAACTTGAAGTCCCCGATCGCGCGCGTCACCCGCAAGGATCCGGCGGCGCTGGAGCCGCTCCACACCAAGATCATTCAATTGAAATACGCCAGCCCGTCCAACATCCTGACCTCGGTGCAAACCAGCCTGACCGACAAGCGCAGCAAGGTGGTGCCGGAGCCCCGTACCAGCCAGTTGGTGGTCGTCGCGACCGAGAAAGAACACGCCGCCGTGGAAGAGTTGGTCGGCCGCTTGGACACGCCCACCAAACAGGTGCTCATCGAGGCGAAGATTCTCGAAACAACGGTGAATCCAAAGTCGAACAAAGGTGTGGATTGGTCCGGCACGCTGTCCAAACAGAACGTCACTTTCGGCAATGGCATCACAACCGGCACCAAGACCACCACGACCACTTCGCCCGGCACGCCGGTGACCACCACCCTGCCCGGCGGCAGAACCATCACCACCACCCCGAGCCAGGACTCCAAGGTCGAAACCGTGCTGAGCTCGGTCCTGGGCAGTGGCGGCCTGACCGCCAACACCCGCAATGGGTTCAGCCCGCACACCGCCTTCTTGAACGCCGACGGCTTGAACGTGGCGCTCTCCTTCCTCAACAGCTCGGCCGACACGCGGACGATTTCCGAGCCCCGCATGGTGACCCTCGACAACCAGAAGGCGACGATTGATGTCGGGTTGATGTTCCCGATCGTGAACGTCAGTGCCAGCACGGCCAACACCACCGGCGGTTCGCAGATCTCCTACACGAACCTGACGGTTGGCTTGGATGTCACGCCCCGTATCACGGCCAATGACTTTGTCGAACTGAAAGTTCAGCAGACGATCCTGCGGCTCGGCCCTTCGATTCCCAGCAAGGTCGGTGGCGTCGAGAACGACGTGAACTCGTTCTTCACGCGCCGGTTGGAGACGGGCGTGCTGATCCCCAGCGGCAACACCCTGGTCATGGGCGGCTTGATCTCCGACGAGTCCATCACCGGAAACACCAAGGTCCCGGTCTTGGGCGATCTCCCGGGCGTGGGCCTCCTCTTCCGCAAAGACAGCAAGGAGCGGAATCGCCAGAACCTCATCATTTTCATCACCCCGACTATTGTCCAAGACAACGATTTCCAGGCCGCGCACTCCAAATTCCTGAAGACCACGGCGGACGCAGTCGCAGTCGAGAACTGGTCCGCTTGGGACAGCGGCAAGCCGCGCGATTGGAGCAACCCGGATGGCACCCCGCAACCGGAAGCGGTCTTTGATGAGGAATTGGGAAAGACCCCGCCGGAGAGTCGCCCGCGTCCGCAGTTGCCCCCGAACTGATTCGTGTTCCTCCCCGTCGCAACACATCAGTCGCACTCGTTATGAAAATCGCATTCTTCAACAGCACGCGGCGGTCGCTTGAGCGCCCTGCGGGTGGTCTTCGCGGCCGCCTCCGGCTCCGCGGTCGGCACCGTGGACACTCTGGGCGGTGGCCCACGTCAAGGCAACCCGGCGAACTTCGGTTACACCGACGGCGACACCCTCAACGCCTCCCAGTTCAGCACACCCTCCGGCCTGGCACTGGACAGCACGGGCAACTACCTGTTCGTTGCGGATCGCGACAACAATGCGATTCGCCGGCTGAACCTCGGCGGAAACCTCACCGAGACGTTTGTGGCCGCCGCCCAAGGCATCGCCCGTCCCGTCGCGGTCGCCATGGATTCAGCGGACAACCTATACGTGGTCAACCAAGGCAACGGCGCGAATGGCACGGTGCTGAAGTTTGACCGGTTCAAGAACTTGGTGGCCACGCTGGCCACGGGGCTGAACAACGCATCCGCAGTTGCTCTGGACGGCAGCGGGAACGTGTATGTCACGGTTCAAGGAAACACCGTGCGGCGCATCAGCGGCGGCACCTCGACCGTGGTTGGCACCGTCACCGCCGCCGGAGCCTCGCTGTCCGGCATCGCCGTACTTGACAGTGGGCTGGTGGCGCTGAGCGACGTCGCCCGGCACGGCATTTATCTTCTCAATCCGGATACGGGCGTGATCACCACCAATGCGGGATTCCGTGGCGCCGGTGACGTTTTCGGCCCGCCGGAGTTCGCGAAGTTCAATCAGCCGTCCCAGATCGCCAAGGCCGGGGACGGGATGGTCGTGGTTGCGGACCGTGGCAACCATCGTGTCAAGGTCGTGGACTCCGCCGGAACCGTCCTTCATTTCTACGGCATCCCCGCTGCCGATTGGGCTCCTGGCTGGCCCTGGCCCGGCTGGTACGACGGAGCGGCGTGCGACAACGGCTTTGGCGCCTGCGCCGAAGCCCGCGAACCGCTGGGCCTCGCGGTGGCCGCGGACGGCACCGTGTACTCCACCGAAGTTTATTACCATCTCATCCGCAAGACCACGGGCAGTGGTTTGGCAGGCCCCGGCACCGGCGGTGGAGGCGGTGGTGGAGGCGGCGGCAGTGGCACCAATGTTGTGGTCACTGCTCCCACCATCTCTCCCAACTCGGGTTACTTTCCGATGGGCCAGGTCATCACCGTCGGCAGCCCGAATCCGAATGTTTTTTACACCACGGATGGCACCGTCCCGACAACCAACAGCCTCCGCGTGGCGATGAACGGCAACTCCGGCACGATTCGCTGGAACAACTCGATGAAGGACCTCACGTCGCTGCGCGTTCGGGCTTTTGTGGGCACGAACGCGAGTGCGGTGGTCAGCGGGCTGGCTTCCTCCGCAAACAGCATTGGCGTTCCCGCCAGCCTCAATGGCCAGATCCTCGCCGGTGTTGGTTCGACGATCTCGTTTCCGGTCGTGGTCAACCTCCGCCCCGTGGACCGCGTGCAATCCCTCCAGTTCCGCGTGGAAGTCACGCCCGACGAATTGCATGCCAACAACATCTCGGACCAGTTCCGGGCGTTGTCCATTCTCACGAACGACTTCGTGCGCGTGGTCACGGCGGCGCAGGGCGCGACCACCGCCGTCTATTCCGCCACCTCCTACGCCCTCTCCGCCGGCGGGGGACGCACCAATCGCGGCCTCGCCATCTCCGCCATCGGCACCAACTCGGGCGTCATGTTCAGCAATTACGCGGTTGTGGCCATGTTGGCCGTGCCAATTCCGAAAACGGCCCGCGAAGGCCAGACGTACTCCGTGAACGTGCTCAACGCCAGCGCCACTTCCGACGGCATGCAAACCCCCGTGTCGCTGCCGTCCATGCCCGCCGCCACGATTCTGGTGACCAATGTGCCTTATCTGGTCGGCGATTCCTCGCCCGGCACTTGGTATGACGCCGGCTCGTTCGGCAACGGCGACCTGGACAACGCCGACGTGAACAACGCCTTCTACGCTGCGCTGGGGTTGCGCGTCCCGCACGCCTTTTCGGACGCTTACGACGCCATGGATGCCTACCCCGCCGACCGGGCGGGTTTCGTGGGGGGCGACGGTTTGATCCGTTTCTTGGACTGGCAACTGATCCTGCAACGCTCGTTGCGGCTGAATACCAACAACTGGAAACGCCTGTGGAACACGAACGGCGTGCGGGTCAATTCCGGCGGGCCCGTCGCGCTGCCCAAGACTCCGGGTAAGCCGGTTTCCTCGCTCGATTTGGTGGCCGGCAGTTGGCATCGCAACGCGCTGATCGGCGCCTTGCCCGTCAGCCACGCTGCTGCGAACTCCTGGGTGGACGTGCCGGTCTATGCGAAAGTCGCCGCCGGCTCGACAGTCGCGGGGCTTCAATTCCGGCTCAGCATCACGCCGGAGGGCGCCGCCCCGGCGCTGGCGCAACCTCTTCAGTTCATTGCCGCCGAAGGGTTCAACGCGCCGGGCTACCAGGTCCCGCTCACCAGCGAGATCGGCTGCGCCTGGGCGCTGCCCTTGGACGGGCAGGCGGGAACGCTCCTCCTCCCCTCGCAGAGCAGCAATCTGCTGGGCTTCGTGCGTTTCCGGGTCCCGGACACGGCCAGTTCCGGGCAGAGCTACGCGGTTCATTTCACCTTCGTGGACGGCGCGCCCAACACCACCACGGAATACACTTTCGAGACCCGCAGCGCCCAGGTGCGGGTCGGGGCCGCCGCGGCGCCCGGCTCAATCACCTCGGATGAATGGCAGATCGCCTATTTCGGCGAGGTGGGCACCTTGGAGGGGGCGGACACCGCCGATGCCGATCGCGACGGCGTTCCCAACTGGCAGGAATTCCTTGCCGGCACGGACCCGAGAGACCCCGCGTCGAAACTCCAGTTCCGGGAATCCCGGGTGCAGATGAGCGGCGGTTCGAAGCAAGTGGTGTTGCGCTGGCAGACTGTGCCGGGCCGTGTCTATGAGATTCGCGAGGCCGCCAGCCCGAATGCCGCCGTGTGGAACTGGCGCGCGAGCTTCACGGGCGACGGCGCCGAAGCCGCGTTCGTGGAAACCAATGCCGGCGGCGCGGCGCGATTCTATCGGCTGCGCATTCAACCCTGAGCGTTCTGACCCATGAAGTCCGCACCTGTAATCGTCATGAAAACCAAATCCTTCGTGGCAGCGCTGATGGCGACTCTGCTTTGGCCGGCCCTGGCCGGGGCGCAGATCACCGTCTCCACCTTCTTCACCAACGGGCTCTTCGAGCCGTACGCCATCGCGGTGGATGCCAACAACAACTTCTTCGTCAGCGACAGCGCGCACAACCGCATCCTGCGCGTGGATGCCGCCAGCGGCGCCATCACCGCGCTGGCCGGCTTGGCGGATCAGCCCCCCGGAAGCCGGGACGGCGCCGCGTATGAGGCGACCTTCAACAATCCTCAAGGCGTGGCCGTGGCCAATGTCGGTGGCGCGAGTGGGGTGGTGGTCGCGGACAATCGCAACCATCTCATCCGTTTCATCCGCGCCTCCGACGGCGCCGTCTGGACGCTGGCGGGCACCCGCGTGGTGGATCCGGGTGACCCGTTTGGCGAGCCGATTGGCGACCTGGTGGATGGGGGACTGGGCGTCTCCCGGTTGAACTACCCGCTGGGCGTGGCCGCCGACGGCGCCGGGCGAATCTACATCGCGGACTCTGGTAACAACGCGATCCGGGTGCTGGATCTCACCACCTCGAACCTGACGACCCTGGCGGTGACCGGCAGCACGTTCTGGCAGCCTGGCGCGGTGGCCTTGGGAAAGGCCAATGAGCTCTGGGTCGCCGACACGCGCAACAATCAGGTGAAGTTGATCAAACTCTCCACGCCCACTTCGGGTGTTTTGTTTTCCGAATTGGGTTCCGGGGAGGTCGGCTATCGCGATTCGACCCTCGGCGGCACGGCCAAGTTCAATGGCCCGCGCGGCCTCGTGTGGTGGACCGCCAACTCCACCCTGCTCATCAGCGACACGGGCAACCACGTCGTCCGGGCGGCAACCAATTACACGATCTACGGCGCCACGAATTACAGCGTGAGTTTGTTCGCGGGCGTCCCGGGCCTCAACGGCCTCTTCAACGGCGAGGCGGTGCAGGCGCTTTTTGACACGCCGGTAGGTCTGGCCACGGACCAGGAGTTGGAGAGCTTCCTCGTCGCCGACCTCAAGAACAACGCCATCCGCCGCATTCAGAGCGGGCCGGTTCGCCCGCCGGTGGAAGCCCCCCGGATCGGCTGGGTGGATTTTGTGTTCGACTTCAACCTCGGCGAATTTGTGACCGTCCTGCGGACTGAGGACCAGCCCCGCATTTTTTACAACAACGTCTCCTTCGCCGTGCTCTTGGGCGAGTCGGGCGTGGACTGCAAATACACAACCACGCCCACCACCTGGCCGCTCCCCTTCAGCGATGTGGGGCTGGACCCCAGCAAGACCGTGGGCCGGCTCCGGCCCGACTATCGGAACGGGGAGCCACGCAGCACATTCCGGGCGAACATCGCCAACCGGCAATTGGTGGTGGACCGCTCTACGAACGGGGGCGTGGTGATCAAGGCGATCGCCTACCAGGCTGGCCGCCAGAACAGCCCCATCGTGAAGGCCGGCTACGGCTTCAAAGTCGCCTCCCCGATAATCAGCGGCAACAACCTCGCTCAGTTTAGCGTTCTCTGCGCCACCACGGACCCCGTGCCGAGCCTCTATTACACGCTGGACGGAACCGACCCCTCCCCGAGCAACGGGACGCTCCTGCCCGAGGACGGCGAGCCCGAGAATCTGGCGTTCGCCGAAGGACAGGAGAGCATCCCGTTCAAGGTCCGCGGTTACGCGGACGCGGATGGTTTCCTGCCCAGCGATATTGTCACCAACGTCTTTTATGCCACCAATTGGGTGCCCAACCGCATCAGCTTCGGATTCGCCAGCGGCGAGGCCTCAAGCGCGTTCTCGGCGGAGGCGGGCCAGACATTCTTCGCGCCGGTCACGCTCAGCTTGCTGCCCAAAACCAAGATCTACAGTCTGCAGTTCAATTTGACCGTTACCAACCTCGACGGCGCGGCCAGTGTGGTGCCGGGCGCGGTCGGGTTCCAATCCACACTGGTCAAGCCAACGCCGCTCAAGGATCGCTATGAAGTGATTCCACCGGCCACCTACTGGCCGCTGGACATCACCACCAACCTGGTGGCCGTCACGAATATCAGCATGACCAACAATGTGTATGTCACCAACATCTCGTACATTCCCGGGTTGGTGTATTCGGCGCCCACGGACCCGCCGCCCACCAACCGGCTGATCTACCCGTACGACTCGTTTCAGCCTTACTTGGAACTGCAATTCACCAACACCAGTCTGAACCTGGTGGGCGTGGGATGGCTGGAACGCCGGGGGGAAGCCAATCTCTACGACTCGACGGTGCAGGATTTGGTCAAGTACTCCATGGCACATGACACCCTGTTCGATGAGAAGAACGGCAAAATCGTGGTCGGAACTTATTACTTCCAGGTCCCCTCCGGCGCGGCGCCCGGCAGCCGGTACCAGATCAAGATCGGGCGGCCCTCGGCGACCTCGGATGGCGTGGGAGCGCCCGGGTCGAACGTGCGCATTGACACGCCCACCAACGCCGTGGTGTCCGGCGGCTTTCTCCGCGCCATCACCAATGTGGTCGTCAGCCCCGAGCCGAAAACCTACGTGGTGGGGGATGCGGCGCCCTTCGGCTGGTTCAACGCAGGCGATTTCGGGAACGGCCTGCTCATCAACGACGATGTGATGCAAGTGTTCCAGTCGGCCATCTACAAACTCAACACGCCTCCGCGCGGCAGTGATTTCTATGATGCCTTGGACTCCGGCGGCGTGCTGGGCGTCCCGCGTGGTGACGGAACTTATACCCCGTGGGGCGGCTTGACCGGTGCGGGACAGAATCTGCTCTTCAATGGGAACGACACCCTCATCAATGATGTGGCCTTCGGCGACGGGGAATTGAATGTCACGGACGTTTACATCACCTTCCGCCGGTCATTGAATCCGTCGTTGTGGTGGTTCAAGCGTTTCTGGTCCGGCGGCGCTCGCGTCGCGGTCCGGGCGCAGAACCAATACTCCGGCAATTCGCCCAAGGACGGCTCGCCGCCCGAGGAACCGCAACGCGACGGCAAGAATTCCGGCGAACCGCCGGCCGTGCAATTCCTCGCGGGTGACGCCACGGGCTCGCCGGGCCAGACGCTGCATATTCCCATCACCGCGCGCGTTCAGGGCCGCTATCCCTTGCGCGTCCTGATGCTGAACCTGAGCGTGCAGCCGCTCGAGAACTCTCCCGCCCTCACGGACGCCATCACCTTCACGCCGTCGCCCGCGCTTGGCTCGCCCACCTCGGGCTTCGTCCGCCAGCAGACGAACAGCTACGGTGCCGCCTGGCTCAATGCCGCAGTCGCGGGCCTGACCGGCGACGCGCCGCTGGGCACGCTCTCCGTCAAGATTCCCTCGAACGCCCCGCCGTGGGCGGCCTACGCCATCCATTTTGATCACGCTTCCGGATCGCCCAACGGTCTGGGCGCCTTCCCGCAACAGACCTTCACCGGTTTGATCACGCTTGCGGATCGCTCCGCCTCGTCACTGGGCGACGGCATCGCGGACGCTTGGCGGCTCCGCCACTTTGGAGCGGTGGGGGCGGTGCTGGCCGCGGCCGATGCCGACGCGGACGGCGACGGTCACAACAACCTGCAGGAATTCAAAACGGGCACGAATCCGAATGACAGCCAGTCTGTGCTGAAGGCGCTCGCCGGCCAGGCCGACGCCCGGTTCGTTGTTCGCTGGCCCTCCATTGCCGGCAAACGCTACGTCATCGAGCGTGCTGAGGCGCTCTTCGGAGCACCTTGGCAAGCGGTCGGAACCGGCATCCTGGGCTCGGGCTGGGAAATGGGCTACGAAGACCCGGAACCCGTCAACGGCGCCCCGAGGTTCTATCGCGTGCGAATGGCGGATTAATTTGAGCCGAAGTGCGTGTCTGTTTCACGGCGCGGGCCCGAGCCGCGCCGTTCGCTTTTCGGCACGCGCCTGAAGCCAACGGCGTCCTCAATTCCCCCGGGCATCCGCCACGCGTCGCAAGTAATCGTATGAGTAGATGCCCGTGTTGTGGCCGTCGGCCCAGACCGGTTGCAGGCCATAGCCGCCAATGCTCGCCACCTTGACGATTTGAAAGGACGCCGGTCGGAGCGCCTGCGGAGGAGACAAATGGAGATTCCCCATGACGTCGCGCTCGCCCTGGCAGCCGGCGCATGGGCAACACTGGCGCAACTTCTCCAAAGGCAGGAACGTCTCACTGCCATCGTCCCACTTGATCGCCAACTCCTGCCCGATGATCTGGATGTCCAGCGGTCGCATGTTCAAAGTCTGCCTGCGGGAAGGCGTGTCGTCCATGACTTCCTGCTGGCTGCTGGGCGATTTGGCTGTCAGGGCCGGCTTCACTCGGCGCTCCGCAGCGCGGTCTGGAAAGCCGCGAGTGTTTCCGGGCTGACGTGGTGCTCAATGCCCTCCGCGTCCCGCTCGGCAATTTGCCGGGGCACGCCCAACGAGCAAAGGAACGCCACGACGATGCCATGCCGCTCTTTGCAGGTGACCGCGAGTTCCCGGCCCGTCGGCGTGAGGAAAATCGCCCGGTAGGGTTGCGAGGTCACATACCCCGAGCGTTGCAACCGGGCCACGGTGCGGTTGACTGTCACGTGCGTCACGCCCAGGCGCTTGGCCAGGTCCACCACACGCGCCTCGCCCGTCTCGGCCACCAGATCGGCGATGGCCTCCACATAGTCCTCTGCGATCTCGCTCGCGTGCTCGCGGCGGGTTTGGGAAAGGTACTCGGCCTGGCTCGGCTTCGGGTCGCCGGCCCCGCGCGCGGTCTTGGAGGATGTCCGTCTGGCGGCAGGCATCGGTTGGCGAGGCGGATGAAACCAAGTATCCGATTTGACGTCGAGAAGAACCGGATGTAGTCATTGCTACATTATGAAACCAATCGGACACCAAGCCGACTGTGAGGCGATCCGGCACCGCGTGGCGCCTCGGCTGGAACCACGCTCATGATGAGCAATTGGATTCTCGTCTTGCTTGTTTTGCTTGGCCTTGCGGGGCTGCTTTGGCCGCGCCACGGTGCCTGGGCGCGGTGGCGGCAAGGTCGCGAACTGACGGCCCGCTCCCGGCGCGAGGACTTGTTAAAGCACATCCTGAAATCCGAGGTCCACGGTCGCCCGCCCACGCTGGAGAGCATTGCCGGCGCGCTGCGGGTCAGACGCAGTGAGGCGGCGCGGGTCTTGCAGGACATTGAGCAGCGCGGGCTGGTTTCGTTCGAAGACGGCCTGCTGCGCTTGAAACCGGCCGGTCGCGAGATGGCCTTGCACATCGTCCGGGCCCATCGGCTTTGGGAAAGTTATCTGGCTGAACAGACCGGCGTGGCCGAGGCGGAGTGGCATGCCCGCGCCGAACGGCAGGAACATCTGCTCACCCCCCAGCAAACCGCGGCCCTCGCGGCGCGGCTCGGCCATCCCGCGCGTGACCCGCACGGCGACATCATTCCGGACGCGCAAGGCAATCTGCCGGCCGACACAGGTCAACCATTGCATGCCGCCCCCGCCAACGCGCCGCTGTTGATTACCCACGTTGAGGACGAGCCGGAAACCGTCTATGCCCAGCTATGCGCGCAAGGCTTGCGCCCCGGCCAACGGGTCTTCGTCATGGAGAAAACGGCGCAGCGCATCCACTTCTGGGCGGACGGCACCGAGCATGTGCTTGCACCGGTGCTGGCCAACAGCATCACCGTGGTGCCGCTGCCGGAGTCCAAGACCGAGGACTTGACCGAGGAACAATTCCTCTCCGGCCTGCGTCCGGGCGAGCGCGCCAAGGTGCTGGGGTTGACCCCCGCGTGCCGCGGCGCGGAACGGCGTCGCCTCCTGGATCTTGGGTTTGTAGCTGGCACGCCCGTCGAAGTGGAAATGGTCAGTCCGGCCGGTGATCCCACGGCCTATCGCGTGCGCGGCGCGGTGATCGCGTTGCGCCGGCAGCAGGCCAACCTGATCCGCATCACCTCTGAGCAGGCCGCCGCCGCATGAACGCGACAGCGAATCCCACCGCCCCGACGACGACCGCGCCCGCCGCCTGCGCCAGTTGCGACGTGTATCGCGCGGCGCATCTCAAGAAGCTTGGCGTCCGTTTGGACCGGACGGATTACCTCCTGGCGCTGGCGGGCAATCCGAACACCGGCAAGAGCACCGTGTTCAATGCCCTGACGGGATTGCGCCAGCATACGGGCAACTGGCCCGGCAAGACAGTGGCGCGGGCCGAGGGCGCCTTCGAGTATGCCGGCAAGCGCTATCGGCTCGTGGACCTGCCGGGCACGTATTCGTTGCTGTCCACCAGCCTCGACGAGGAAATCGCGCGTGACTTCATCCTCTTCGGCCAGCCCGATGTGACCGTGATCGTGGCGGACGCCTCCCGCCTGGAGCGCAATCTCAATCTCGTGTTGCAGGTGTTGGAGATCACCGACCGCGCGGTGGTATGTCTCAACCTGATGGACGAGGCGCGTCGGCACGGAATGTCGGTGGACGAGCGCCAGTTGGCGCGCGACCTCGGCGTGCCGGTCGTGCCGACGTCCGCGCGTTCGGGCGCGGGCTTGCCGGAGTTGCTCCAAGCGATCGGCGACGTTGCAAGTGGAAAGACGCTTTGCCGTCCACGTCGGCTGGCCAAGGAGCCGCCCGCCCTCAAGCAGGCGCTGAACGAACTGGTCGCGCAGATCCAAGCGCGCCATCCCGACTTGCCGAATGCGCGTTGGATTGCGCTCCGGTTGCTCGGCGGCGATGAACGGATGGCGGAGGCGCTGCGCAAAGGCGAGCTGGGGCGACTGCAGGAGAAGTTCAACCAGGCCGCACTTAACCCCACGCCATGAGTGCCAGTTTTCCGACCGTGCCGAGCGCAAATGAAATCCTGCAAGCGGCCGATCGGCTTCGACGCGAGATTTCCGGCGACCTCCATGAACACGTTGTCGAAGCCATTTACGCCGATGCCGCGCGCATCGCGGAGCGGGCCGTGACGCGGCCCGGCGGGGCCGCACGGCCCACGTTGGATCGAACCCTCGATCGCATTTTGACCAGCCGCCTCTGGGGCTTCCCGATCATGATCGCGCTCTTCGCGCTGATGTTCTGGATCACCATCGCGGGGGCGAATCTTCCTTCCGGCTGGCTCGCCCACGTGCTGATTGATCAACTCTGGCCGCTCCTGCGCGCGGGCTTCGCCGACGCGGGCGCGCCGGCGTGGTTGACGGGTTTCCTGGTGGACGGCGTCTATCTGGCGACGGCCTGGGTCGTCAGCGTGATGTTGCCCCCCATGGCGATCTTCTTTCCGATGTTCACGCTGCTGGAGGACTTCGGTTATCTGCCGCGCGTGGCCTTCAATCTGGACCGTCTGTTCATGAAATCCGGCGCGCACGGCAAGCAGGCCATGACCACCATGATGGGTTTCGGCTGCAACGCGGCGGGCGTCGTCGCGACGCGTATCATTGACAGCCCGCGTGAGCGGTTGATTGCCATCCTCACGAACAACTTTGCGCTCTGCAATGGCCGTTGGCCGACGCAAATCCTGGTCGCGTCCTTGTTTCTGGGGAGTTTGGTGCCCGCTCATCTCGCGGGGTTGGTCTCCGCCAGCGCGGTGGTGGGCGTGGCCTTGCTGGGCGTCTTGTTCACGTTCGTGGTCGCCTGGGCGCTCTCGCGAACCGTGCTCAAAGGGGAAGTGTCTTCGTTCAGCCTGGAGTTGCCGCCCTATCGTCCGCCGCGCTTCTGGCAGACGCTCTACACCTCGTTGATTGACCGGACGGGGATTGTGCTGTGGCGGGCGGTGGTATTCGCGGCGCCGGCGGGCGCGGTGATTTGGCTGAGCGCCAACGTCAAGCTTGGCGATCTCAGTTTGGCGCAGCACCTCGTTCATTCGTTGGACCCGGTGGGAATCGCCCTGGGTCTCAACGGCGTGATCCTCCTCGCCTATCTCGTGGCGATTCCGGCCAACGAGATCGTTGTGCCGACCATTCTCATGTTGACCGTCCTGATGACCGGTTCGACGGAGGTCGGGCAGGGAGCGGGTGTGTTGTTTGAATTGGATTCCGAGGCTCCGACCAAAGCCCTGCTCCAAGCCGGGGGGTGGACCACGTTGACGGCGGTGAATCTGATGCTCTTCAGCCTGCTGCACAACCCGTGCAGCACCACGATCTACACCATCTACAAGGAAACCGGCAGCGCCAAGTGGACCACCCTGGCGGTCCTGCTGCCACTGACGCTGGGCTTTCTGGTCACATTCCTCGTCGCGGCTGGCTGGCGGTTGCTCGGGTGACGGGATCGTGCTTGGGCGGCAAGTGTCGTCCAGCTCGCCAGCCAAGGCGCATGCGTGAAACCCGCTGGTCGGGCTGGCGTTGCGCCGCAGCGGCGCTGCGTTTCACCGCGCGGTCAGCTCAGCCCTGAATGATCTGCTCCAGCTTTTGTTCTTCGAGGTCGGTGTTGACTTGCATCCAGAGCGGCAAATGGTCGGAGAGTTGGTAGGTGAACTGGTCTTGGGTCAGGCCCGCCGGGAAGAGCTCTTGGATCCCGGCCTCCGTGCCGTAGTAATCCAATTCCCCGCCGGCGTTGGTGAACTCTTCTTTGTAGATCGGATAGTGCAGAATCTGATCGTAGCGTTTGTCCTTGGCCAGGTTCGTGCCGTGCGCGCCCAGCAGGGCTTTCGGCACCTGCAACCCGTGTTTCGTGATCGCCTTGAACAGCGCGTCGGTGCGGGAGGGAATGTTGAAGTCGCCCATCACGATCAGGTCCTTGTCCTCGTTCGTCTTCTCCCGCCGCTTGGCTTCGATCCAATCGGCCAGCATCTCGATTTCCGCGCGGCGGGCCTCGACGCTGTCGCCCCAGCGGATGTGGACGGTGAGGACGATGAAGTCAAAGCTGCCCGCTTTGAACGACGCCATGTACGGACTCCGCCAGAAGGAGGATTCGGGCAGGTACTCGAAGCCTTTCTTTTTGCGGGGCTCGTTGGCCTCGGCCGCCAGGCCGTTGAAGGTGACGGCGCGCTTGTCGTAGATGAACCCCAGCCGCTCGCGGTTGCCGCCGGCGTCCGGGATCATGTCCGAATACACCGCGCGCCAGTACGGGCCCAGCACTTTCAGCACGCGGCCCAGGTCCGTGAGATCGTCGCGCAACTCCACGATCCCGATCAGGTCGAATTGGCCGAGAATCTCGGCGAGGAAATGGATGGCCGCCTCGGTGCGGCGGGCTTTGCCAAACTCGCGGATGTTCCAGGTGGCGAGGTTCAGCGTTTCGTCAATCTTCGACGGCGGGATTTTGGCCGCCGCGATGCGCTTCTTCAGGGCAAGAAGACCCTGGGCAATGTCTTTGGAGACTTTTCCGTGGTTCATACGCGTTTGGGATCGGTCCGGGTGAACCTAGCGCAGACCGCGCTCCGCGCAAGATTCATCTCGCGAGAGAACCCAAGCCTTGGGGCAAAGCGCTGACCGCTCCGTCGCTCGCCTCGAACGCGAGGTCTCCGCCCTGGTTGACACAAACCAAGGTGGCGAAATCCCGCTGGGATGTGACCCGCGCGTTGGCGAAGTTCATCGTGTTGCCGCCGGTGTGCTTCAGGGCCGAGCCTCCCACCCAATCCTGCTTCACCGCCAGCCAACCCAGCGCGGGCTCGCCGGGGCATTGCGCGTTCTTCCGCACCCAGCCCGTGCTGCGGCAGACCGAAGATTCTGTCGGCTTGGGGAAGGAGTGGGCCGGCACCGCTTCGGAAACTTTCGGCCAGTCGCCGTCGAGGAATGGTTGTTCGCGGGTCTTGAGCTGGAGCGTGGTCGCGCCGACCAGACAAGGCGCGCCACGCTGGCGGAGCGGTTCCAAGCCGTCCTCGCTGACGATTCCGCAATCGGAAACCCACAGGCGGCGGCCTTCCCCAAATCTCTGAGCGATCATGCCGAGGATGTGTTCCAGCGTCGTGCAGTCAAGGCGGCTGCCGGCAAGAATCTCGTCAGTAAGCGGGAAGCCTTCGGGACTGATGATCCGGGCGGGCACGGGTTTGCTGCCAAGAGACCGGTGGCCGCGCGAGCAGCCGCGTTGAGCCCTGGGTTCGGCGTCGGCGTCGCCCTCGGAATGCGCGAAGGTCCGGCCAGCCCGAAAACGCCTGTCACAACAATGCGGCGACTTTGCGTAAGCAGCGGGTGACGACTCCGGCGATTTCTGACAGTAGTGTTCCGCCCAGCCAGAGTGCCGCCATGCAGATCGCGATTATCATTCTGTTCAGGGAGGGCGGCCTGAGCTGCTCGATACTCTCATCTCTCTCGGCCACCCCAGTTGCTTTCAGTCGCCCACCTACAACCTCGGGCGGGCAATACCATTCATGGTATCGGCAGGCGCGCGAAGGGCTTGAGCCAAAACACTGGAGACGATTGCCCTCCTGGCAACGGTCCCGCCTTCCAAACAGAAACCCGGGCAGCGTGGTGCTGCCCGGGTTGCAAATCTTCGATTGGAGCTTAAGCCGCCGCCGGCTGGCGGGGCTCATACGGATACGTCGAGATGGCGCGCATGTATTGGGCGCGCTCGAAGGAGCTCGGGTCTTCGCAGTTCTTCTGGCTCAAGCTGCCCTTCAGTTGCTGCACCGATTCGTATTCGTGCTGCTCCATCCAGGCGATCATGTCGCGCTCGATGGTGCCGACGTGCGCGGCGCCGTGCCGCAAGAGGGCGGAGCAGAGCATGGTCACGTCCGCGCCGGCCATGAGCATCTTGAGCGCGTCGCTGGCTCGATGGATGCCGCTCGTGCCGGCCAAGCTGGAAGAAACGCGTCCGTAGAGGATCGCGATCCAACGCAGCGGGAGGCGCATTGCCATCGGCGTGCTCAGCAGGATGTTCGGCTTGACCTCGAGGTTCTCCAGGTCAATGTCCGGTTGGTAGAAGCGGTTGAACAGCACGAGGCCGTCGGCGCCGGCATCGGCAAGGCGCTTGGCCACGTTGGCGAAGTTCGTGAAAAACGGGCTGAGCTTGACCGCCACCGGAATGCTGACTTCCTTCTTCACTGCTTTGAGGATGTCCACGCACGAAGTCTCCAACTCGGCAGCGGTTTCGTTCACATCCGTCGGGATGCTGTAGATGTTCAACTCCAGCGCGTCGGCGCCGGCCTGTTGAATTTGCTTCGCGTAGGCCGTCCAGCCGCCGACGGTCGAGCCGTTGAGGCTCGCGATGATGGGGATCTTCACCGCTTTCTTCGCGTCCGCAATGTGCTTTAGGTATTCCTCCGGGCCGACAAACAGCTCGTCGGGCTCGGGGAAATAACTCAGCGCCTCGGCGAAACTCTCCGTGCCGTGGTGGAGATGGTAATCCAATTCGGCGCTTTCCTTGCGCAACTGCTCCTCGAAGAGCGAGTAAAGGACAACGGCGCTGGCGCCGGCGTCCTCGAGCCGTTTGATGGTGTCAATTTCGTCCGACAGCGGCGAGGCGGAGGGCACCAGCGGGCTGCGGAGTTTCAGGCCCATGTAGGTTGTTGTGAGATCCATAGTCGTTCCTGTTGGTTTGAGGTTCGCTGGGTCGTTGGATTACTTGGCCATGGCGGTGACAGGTTCGGCGGCGCCACCGACTTTCCGGGAGGCGAGGTGCGCGTAGAACTGCCAGCGCAGGTCGGCGTCGGTCTGCGCCTTCTCGAAGAGCTTCTTGGCCTCGTCGGGTTTGCTCTTGGTGAGCATCTTGAAGCGGTTTTCGCTGAGCAGGTATTCCTGCACCTTGGCCTTGGCGGCGGGCGAATCGAGCTGCAACGGGTTCTCGCCCGCGGCGGCGCGGCGCGGATCAAAGCGGTAGAGCAGCCATTGGCCGGAATCCACCAGCGCCTTTTGCTGCCGCATGCCCACGCCCATGTCAATCGCCACGCCGTGCGCGATGCAATGGCTGTAGGCGATGATGATCGAAGGCCCGTCGTAAGATTCCGCCTCGACGAACGCCCGAAGCGTCTGCTCGTCCTTCGCGCCCATCGCCACGCTGGCGACGTAGATGGTGCCGTAGGTCATGCAGATGAGGCCGAGGTCTTTCTTCGCGAGCGGTTTGCCGCCGGCGGCGAACTTGGCCACCGCGCCGCGCGGCGTGGCCTTGGAGGCTTGGCCGCCGGTGTTCGAGTAAACCTCAGTGTCCAACACCAGCACGTTCACGTTCCGGCCACTGGCCAGCACGTGATCCAACCCGCCGTAGCCGATGTCGTAGGCCCAGCCGTCGCCGCCGAGAATCCAAACGCTCTTCTTGACGAGCGTGTCGGCGATCGGCAGGAGCAGCTTGGCCTCGAGCGAGGTGTTGCCTTTGAGCTTCTCCTTCAACGCGGCGACACGCTCGCGTTGCTCGTAAATGCCGGCTTCATCGCCTTGGTTCGCCGTTACAATGCCGTTCACGAGGTCATCGCCCAGCACGGGTGCGAGCTTCTTGACCAGCTCGGTGGCGAATTCCTTCTGCTTGTCGAGCGACACGCGGAAGCCCAGACCAAACTCGGCGTTGTCCTCGAAGAGCGAATTGCACCAGGCCGGACCGCGCCCGCAGGCATCCTGCGCGTAAGGCGTCGTCGGCAGGTTGCCGCCGTAGATTGAAGAGCAGCCGGTGGCGTTCGCGACCAGCAGGCGGTCGCCGAAGAGCTGCGAGAGCATCTTGACGTAGGGCGTCTCGCCGCAACCGGCGCACGCGCCGCTGAACTCGAACAGCGGCCGCATGACCTGCTGCGAGCGCAACTGCGTGGTCTTCACCTTGCGCCGGTCCATCTCGGGCAGCGCGAGGAAGAAGTTCCAGTTGTCGCGCTCGTTGAAGCGGAGCGGAGCTTGCGGACGCATGTTGATGGCCTTGAGCTTGGCTTCCTGCTTGTTCTTGGCGGGGCAAACGTCCACGCACAGGGCGCAGCCGGTGCAATCCTCGGCGGCAACCTGGATGGTGAACTTGAGTCCCTTCCAATCCGGGCTGCGGGCGTCGGTGCTCTTGAAGGTGCTCGGCGCGCCTTCGAGACACTTCGGATCGTACACCTTCATGCGGATCGTGGCGTGCGGGCAGACCGCAATGCACTTGGCGCATTGAATGCAGACCTTCTCGTCCCAAACCGGGATTTCGAGCGCGAGATTGCGCTTCTCGAACTGCGCGGTAGCCGTGGGGAAACTGCCGTCCACGGGGAACGCGCTGACGGGCAGTTCGTCGCCCAAGTTGAGCGCCAGCTTGCCGAGGACGTCCCGGACGTAGGCCGGCGCGTCACTGGTCACGCCGGGGGCAAGTTCCTCCTGGCTCGATACCACGCCGGGCACGGCCACTTCGTGCAGGTTGGCCAGCGTGTTGTCCACGGCTTCAATGTTCTTCTTGACGACCTCCTCGCCCTTCTTGCCGTAGGTCTTCTTGATCGAATACTTGATCGCCTCGATGGCCTCGTCGCGCGGCAACACACCCGCCAGCGCGAAGAAGCAGACCTGCATGATGGTGTTGATGCGTCCGCCCATGCCGCTGGCGTGCGCGACCTTGATGGCGTCAATCACGTAGAACTTCGCCTTTTTCTTGATCAGGCCTTCCTGGATCACCTTGGGCAGCTTGTCCCAGACTTCGGCGGTGCTGTAGGGCGTGTTGAGCAAGAAGGTGCCGCCGCTGATGAGCGGCTTCACGACGTCGTTGCGCTCGAGGAACACCGGCTGATGGCAGGCAATGAAGTTCGCTTTGCTCACCAGGTAGGTCGAGCGGATCTCCTGCGGCCCAAATCGCAGGTGCGACACCGTCATCGAGCCGGACTTCTTCGAGTCATAGACGAAGTAGCCCTGGGCGTAGTTGTCCGTGCCTTCGCCGATGATCTTGATCGAGTTCTTGTTCGCGCCCACCGTGCCATCCGCGCCCAAGCCGTAGAACATGGCGCGCACCACCTTGTCGCCTTCGGTGGAGAAATCGGGATCGAAGTCGAGGCTCGTCTTGGCCACGTCATCCTGGATGCCGACCGTGAAGTGCTCCTTGGGCTGCGCGGCGGCCAGGTTGTCGAACACGGCCTTGACCATGGCCGGCGTGAATTCCTTCGAGGACAATCCGTAGCGACCACCGATGATCTTCGGCATGGCCTTGAGCTTGCCCCAACCCTTCGCAAGCCCTTCGTAAAGCGCTGCGATGCAATCCTGGTAGAGCGGTTCGCCCGCCGCACCCGGTTCCTTTGTGCGGTCCAGCACGGCAATCTTCTTCACGCTCGCCGGGATGGCCTCGATGAAACGCTTCATGTCGAACGGCCGGTAGAGGCGCACTTTCAGCACGCCGACCTTCTCGCCCTTGTTGATCAGGTAATCTGCGGTTTCGTGGGCGGTTTCGCAGCCCGAGCCCATCAGGATAATGATCCGCTCGGCATCCGGAGCGCCGACGTATTGGAAAAGTTGGTATTGACGCCCCACCTTCTGGGCCAACTCGTCCATGACCTTCTGCACGATATCCGGGCAGGCGGCGTAGAACGGATTGCACGCTTCGCGACCTTGGAAATAGGCGTCCGGGTTTTGCGCCGTGCCGCGGAGTACGGGGCGATCGGGAGACATGGCGCGATTGCGATGCGCCTGGATGGCTTCCAGGTCCATCATGGAAAGCATCACGTCGTCCGGGATGGCCTGTATCTTTTGCACCTCGTGGGACGTGCGGAACCCGTCGAAGAAATGCACGAACGGCACACGCGCCTTGAAGGTGGCCGCTTGGGCGATCAGGGCGAAGTCCATCGCCTCCTGCACACTGGCCGAGCCAAGCATCGCGAAACCCGTCTGGCGCGCGGACATGATGTCGCTGTGATCGCCGAAGATCGAGAGGGCGTGCGTGGCCAGCGTGCGGGCGGTAATGTGGAAGACCGTGGGCAGGAGTTCGCCGGCGATCTTGTACATGTTCGGGATCTTGAGCAGCAAACCCTGGGAGGCCGTGAACGTATTAGCCAGGGCGCCGGTCTGAAGCGCGCCGTGCAACGCCCCCGCCGCGCCACCTTCGCTCTGCATCTCGACCACAGACGGGATCGTGCCCCAGAGATTGCGTTTGCCTTCGGCCGCCCACTGATCGCACCACTCGCCCATGGGCGAGGAGGGGGTGATCGGGTAAATGGCCATGACTTCGTTCAGCCGGTAGCTGACGTAGGCGACGGCTTCATTGCCGTCCACAGTGAGATAGGTCTTGTTGCTCATGATGTGTTAATTAAAACTCGCGCGACACTAGGACGTGTTCTCCCCCTGCCGTAATGGCCAGCCCGCCGTCGTCTTGAGCGTGTCAGGGCGCAGGGTAAAACCACCGCCCACTGAAGCCTCCCCTTTTTTGCCAAACTAGCAACGTAACTTGCCGGAGCGCGGCTGAAACAGCCGCGCTCCACACCATCGGGCAAAACCGCTTCGACTGGTGTCCGGCTACCAGACCAAGACGCGATAGTGCATTTGGGGGGCCAGCACCGGGCTGCGAGGATCGGTGACCTTGATTGGACCGCCCGTGCCCGCGATGTTGTCCCACATCGTCTCCCAAGTCATCAAATCCGCGGAGGACTCGACGCGGTACTGGCGGTTCAGCGCGGTGCTGAACGTGATTTGATAGCGGCCATAGACGTCGTTCGACATCTCCAGCACGGCGAACCGGGAGGCTGGGTCTCGCGGATCGGTGTTGGCCCGGTATTCGCGCCAGGTGGGGACGCCGTCACCGTCAACGTCACTCGTTTCGGCGGCGGCGAAGTTGTTGGTGAACCCGTGGGCCAGCAACCAGGGCACGGGGGTGCCGAAGGGCAGCGCGGGGTGGTTGGTCACGAAGCCGGCGGTGTTTCCGGCCTCGAACACGAAGGTTTGTCCCCCCGCCGGGATGTTGGTGTAAATGCTGTTGTCCACCTCAATCAGCGCAAAGGCGTCCTTGGGTTTGGGAAGGACATCGTGGAAACGGAACGTCAGCAGCGGACCGAACCCCGGGAACGGCAAACTCCCGACCGTGCTTTGGGGGTTGGGCTTGCTTAACAGCAGCCACGTACTGCCGTCCGGCGCATTGGTCGAGGTGAGGGTCCAGCCATATAACATCTCGCCGACGTTGGTGGCATTCAGGATGGGTGTGCAGGGCCAATTGGCTCGGTAATGGAGGCGCAATTGCCGGATGAACCGCGGAATGTAGCTCGCGCGCAGGGTGATGCCGCTGGGTTGCACCTCTTCATCCAAGACCAGACGCAGCACGCCTTCCGTGACCGTGCCCACGCAGTTGGAGACAAAATAGGCGCCGAGGTCGTCGTTTTCCCAAGTGAGCGTGATGCGGGTGAACTGGTTCGTTTCGATGGTTTCCGTGATGTTCGTGACGGGGGGTTCGGAGTTGGTATCTATGTTGATGTCTTGGTTGGTCGTGTACACTTCAAACACCTCGTGGTTGGTCACCCAGTTCCACGGTGCCGGCGTCGCGGTGTGCCCCTGGTAAGAGAGGAGGAAGAAGGGGGCGATTTCGTTGGTGTCCCGCCGCAGCGAAGCCCAGCGCAGGACGTATTGGGCCGGGATTTCCTTGGCGATCTGGGCAAATTGATCGAACAAGTCGTCCAGGTTTTCGGCAGTGAAAAGCCGTCCGCCCGTCCTGGAGGTAATCTGGCCCAGCGTGGCAACGTCCGGGTTGTTGCCGTAAGCGATGCAATAGACCTTCACCTTGCCGGCTCGGGCGTTGTTGATCACCTGCTGCACCGTCGCCGTGCTTGAAGAATCCAAGCCGTCCGAAAGGAAGATCACAAAATGCTGTTCGTCCGGGTTTGCGTCACCCAGGGCTTGGATGGCCGCATTCACCGCATCCCAGCAGCGGGAACCGGCGTAAAACCAGTTGACGTAATTGGTGTAGATGCCGGCGATGGCGTCGTTGAGGATTTCCTTGTCCACCGTCAACCCCATCACCTCATTCGGGTCCTGGTCCTCGCGGTGGAACTCATAGACGCCGATCTGCGCTCCGAACGGTTGCTGGCTGACGAAGTATTGGGCGCCGGCGACCATGGAATCCACGGCATCCGAGATGCCGTCGCCATTGGCATCCCCATTGAGCATCGGATCGGCAATGCTCTCGGTGTAGTCAAGGACCAGATACGTCTTGGTGACCTTGCCACCACTGGTGCTGCTGCTGCCGCGGGAGATGAAGACGCCGGTTTCCGAAATCAGATTGGTGATCAACTCGGTGGCTGTGGGCAGGTTGGGCTCGTCGGTCGGCCAGACCACTTCCGTCGTGCCGGGGTGGGTGTTCTCCATGCAGATGGCCGACAGCAGTGAGGGTTGGGTCACAATCGCATTGCCGGCTTCGTCGCGGAGCGTGAATCCGAATTCGAGCAGATAAGGCGAGTGGTAGTTGTAGGTCACATCCCCCAGTTGGATCCCGGTGACGAGGGCATTCGTGATGTTGAATTGCAGAGGGGCCGAACCCACCCCCCACACGTTGCTCGCCAAGATGGTGGCAGTGAACGTCCCGGCAACCACCGGCGTACCCGTGATGAACCCCGTGTTCGTGTCCACTGCGAAACCGGTCGGCAGATTCATCGCGCCAAAAGAGGTGGGCGACTGCGTGGCCCGGATCCGGTACGGGACAATTGCCGTTCCCTCCGTGCCCGCGACCGTGCGGGCGCTGGTAATCACCGGGATGCCCGAGCCAATCGTCAGAACCAAAGTCTCGCTGACCTGCCCGGACGTGTTCGCGGCCGAGATGATTGGGTAGAACGTCCCCGCTTCCAGCGGCGTGCCGGAGATCACCCCCGTGAGCGGGGTGAAGGTTAGGCCGGGCGGCAGCCCGACCGCTCCATACGTCTCGCCGTGTTGCGCCACGATGGTGTAGGTGAAAGGTGATCCCTGCGTGCCGGAGGCCGTCAGCGGGCTGGTGATGATGGGCGGCTGCACCCGCACCGTCAAGGTGGCCACCGCACTTGTGATGGCACCGTGAGGGTTGGCCACCCGAACGCTGTATCCGCCCGCCTGGCTGAGCACCACCTGGCTGAGGGTGAGCCGCGTGGTCGTTGCATCCGCGATGTCCGCCCCTTCAAACATCCACTGATAGCTTAAGGGCGTCGGGCCGTTGGCCGTCACGCTGAAACTGGCGTTTTCCCCGAGGAGAACCGTGGTGTCGCGCGGCTGAGCTGTAATCCACGGCGGGGAAACCACCGTGAGCACAGCGGGGGAACTGGTCACGGTGCCAAACGCGTTCGACACCACCACGCGATACGTACCCCGGTCCGCCCATTGAACATTGTTGCGCGGCAGCGTGGAGGTGGTGGCCCCGGTGAGGATGACGCCGTCGCGGGACCACTGATACAGAAGGGGCTGATTGCCGGTAGCCACCACGCGGAATGCGGCATTCGAGTTGATGACCACCGTCTGGCTCATTGGCTGGCCGGTGATGACGGGCGAACCATCGCCCACCAGCGCCAAGCTGTGATATCCGCCACCCGAAATCCCAACCACCCCGGTCAGCGGCACCGGCACATCGGTTTGGCCAAAGTCATTGCGGCCCCAAGCCACGACGGAACCGTCAGCCTTGAGGGCGAGGCTGTGGCTGCCGCCCGCAGCAATCGCGACCACGGCAGAAAGTCCGGTCGGGACGTTGGTCTGGCCGTCCGTGTTCCGGCCCCACGCCACCACTGTGCCGTTGGCCCGGAGCGCGAGGGTGTGATGGTCGCCAGCCGCCAAGGCCACGACGTTCGTCAGGCTCGGCGGGACGTCAGTCTTGCCGGAGGCGTTGTCGCCCCACGCGACCGGCTGTCCATCCGCCCGCAGCGCGACGCTGTGTCCGAAACCGGCGGCAATACCAATCACATTGGTCAGTCCTGGGGGCGGTGCGTAGGCATTGCCCCACGAAACGACCGTTCCGTTCTGCCGCAGCGCGAGTTGGTGATCATTCCCCGCCGAGATGGCCACCACGTTGGTCAGGTCCGCCGGGACCGTGCTCAACTTGGACCCCCACCCGACCACCGTGCCGTTGCTTTTCAGGGCGAGGGAGTACCCGTAGTTCGCCGCGATGGCCACCACGTTGGTCAGTCCCGCCGGCACATTGGTTTCGCCAAAGACGTGCCAACCCCAAGCGGTCACCGTCCCATCGAGTTTGAGCGCGAGACTGTGCTGACCACCCCCGGCGACGGCGACGACGTTGCCAAGTCCGGCGGGCACCGTGGTCTGGCCCGCGAGGCCGTAGCCCCACGCCCGAACCGTGCCCCCCGCCGCCTGCGCCGAGCCGGCCAGCAGCGGAAGGCCGGCGAGGACCAGCAGGAGGCGGTTCGACAGCAAGCGAGTTCGATGGGACAAAGCGGCGAAACCCTTGGAGCGGGGCGATTCGGTTTGGCAAGGCGTCATAAAAGTCACACCTGATTTCCGCATGGGCCAAGGGGAGATGCAAGCCTGAAGTTAGGCCCGGACGGGCATCCGGGCATCTCGCGGCCTCTCCGCACGGTTCAAAGGATGACACGCGGGTTCCAATCTGAGAACTCTTTCCACAAACCTCCCCAGCCGTGACTATTCAGACGGTCTGCATGCCCGTCCTCACCCAAGAACCTTGGCGTAGCGGCGTCTCGACAGAGCGCCGCGGACTCTTGGTGGAGGAAGACGGCGGCGCTCCGCCGAGCCACCGCTGCGGCTCAGGGGGCAGGGCACGAACCGTTGGGGGATTCTCACCCAATTGCATGGATGTGGCCCATAGATACAAACCGATCCACGGGGGGAAGTGGGAGTCTCCTTGGCCTGTCCGCTCTTGGCTGGTCCGAAATCTTGGGAAACCGTGTCGGTTTTGCGTCCGCCGTCGAGGAAGGATCACTCGTGGACACGCGGTTTGCGTCCCGCCGCAGTCTTGAGCCGTTTGCAGACCTGCCGGTAAACCCGCGGATACAACACGCCCACGAACGGCAGGTTGCGATACCGCTCCGCGAAATCCAGCCCGTAACCCACCACGAACAAATCCGGAATCTCGAACCCCACGTAGTCCGCCTCGATCGGCTCCACCCGCCGCGCCGGCTTGTCGAGCAGGACACAGGTGCGGATGCGGCGCGGTTGGAGGGGGCTCAGTTTTTCAATCACCCGCCGCAACGTCCGCCCGGTGTCCAGAATGTCGTCCACCAGCAGCACGTCACGCCCGCGCACGTCCAGGCGCAACTCCTTGGTGAAGACCAGGTCGCCAGATTCCGTCCCGAGGCCGTAGCTGGAAACGCCCAGGAAGTCCAGCCGCACCGGCAGGGAGAGGTGCCGGATCAAATCCGCGAGGAACATCACCGTGCCGTTGAGCAGCGCCACCACCACCGTCTCGCGGCCCGCGTAATCGCGCTCGATCTCCGCCGCCAACTCGCGCACCCGGCGGGCGATGCGCGGCTGGGTGATGAGGATGAGTTCCACGTCCCGCCGCCAGCGCCGCGGCACGGTCGAGGCGGGCAACGCCGCTATCTTGGAAGCTCCCTTGGACCGGGAGGCAGCGGACGTGAGTCCGCTCGGTTTGCCTGAGGGATGGAGCGAACTCTTATCCGCTGCGATGGGGGCTTGGCTCCGCTTCCTGAATTTGGCCAGTTTCATGTGGTCCCAATTCTAAACCGCCTCTCCTGTTTGCCGAGAGTTTTTTCACAACGCGACGGCACTTGGGGCAAATCGAGTTTTGCACAGGGGTCGTGGGTGGTGCGAATGGGGCAAGATGAACTCTGACCTCGCGCTTGGTTCGCCGCGCCAACACAGCGACGGCCACCGGACCAGGATGTGAACCCGCTTCGGCCTGATCCGAGGGGAGCGCGCGCGCGCGGCTACTGCAAACGCAACCGAACATTCGGGTGACGCGTCGCTGATGTGTTTGAAGAGCTTTCGCCGCAGTGATCGCCGGCCTCTGCTTTTCCCGCCGGCCGTTCCTGCGCCCCGCCCAAACATTGATACGCGCCGCCCGGCGCTTGTGACCCCGACGCCCACCGTGGTAGGCTCGCCCCATGAACACCGCCGATTGGGCCGCGATGGGCGACGACGCGTTGCTCTCGATGCGCATCGCCCAACTCGGCCTCCGCTTGGAGGACTCGCCGCTGCAACCTTTGGTTCAACAGCTTTACGGCGAGCTGTCGCAGAAGGGTCTGGTGTTTCATCCGCCCTGCCACATCGGCGACGAGTGGTTCGTGCCGGCGGGGCTGCCTGCGATCTTCATCCCCTTCTTCCTCGTCCACGACCGGTTGCGCCAACTGGAGCGCTCGATCATCCTGGAAGTGGAAGGGGAAACGCCCGCGGCGTTCATGCGGCTCATCCGGCATGAGGCGGGGCACGCTTACGCCCATGCGTATCAGTTGCATCGGAAGCGCCGATGGCAGCGCGTCTTTGGCCGCGGCTCCCACGAGGAAACGCCGTCCTTCTACCGCCCGCGTCCCTACAGTCGCAGCTTCGTCATCCACTTGGAGGATTGGTATGCGCAGAGCCATCCCGACGAGGATTTCGCGGAAACCTTCGCGGTGTGGCTTACGCCCGAACTGGACTGGCGAGCGCAGTACGCCGGTTGGAAGGCACTGCACAAGCTGGAATACGTGGATGAGTTGATGCGCTCGCTCGCCGGCCAGCCGCCTCCCGCACTCCCGGAGTATCGCGTCGCCGACCATGATTGCCTCGGCGTCAAGCTCAAGACCTACTACGCGCGCAAGCGGAAGGCTTACGAGCATTCCTTCCCCGATTTCTACGACAACGACCTGCGGCAGCTCTTCGACGGCGGCGGGGAAGCTGCGGGGCGGGTCGCGGCGTCCGACTACTTGCGGCGGCATCGGCATCAATTGACGAACGCCGTCTGCCAGTGGACCAACGAGAACCGGTATCGCGTGGACCAGTTGCTGGCGCGGTTGATCGCGCGCTGCGACGCGCTGGGCCTGCACATCAAGGCCTACGATCCGCGGCAAAACTTGCACGTGGCCGCGTACATCACCACGCTGGTCATGAATCATTTGTTTACCGGCACATTCAAACGAACGAAGTAACCGCGTGAAGAACAAGCCCAAAGTCCTGGTGCTCTGCGACGCCGTCGAACCCACCCCACCCGACCACGACTTGGCCGCCTATCTGGCCGGCGACCGCAAGACCGAGGCGGACGTGCTGCGGGCGTTCGGCGAACTCGGCCATCCGACCGATCACCTCATCATCTTCGACGACCTCGAACTGTTGCGGCAAAAACTCCAGTCCTACCAGCCCGACATCATCTTCAACCTCGCCGACCAGTTCCGGAACAACCGCGCGTTCGATCAGAACATCGTCTCCTTCCTCGAAATGCACGGCCAGCCCTTCACCGGCTGCGGCTCGACCGGCCTGACGCTGTGCAAGCACAAGGCCATTTCCAAGAAGATCCTCGGCTACCACCGCATCCGTGTGCCGGACTTCACCGTGATTCCCCGCGGACGGCGCGGCGCGCGTCCCCGGCGGCTCAAGTTCCCCATCCTCATCAAACCGCTCAAGGAAGAGGCCTCTTACGGCATCTCGCAGGCGTCGTTTGTCGAGACCGACGATCAGTTCCGCGAGCGCGTGCAGTTCATCCACGAGAAGTACGACAACGACGCGATCGCCGAGGAATACATCGCCGGGCGCGAGTTGTACGTCAGCATCCTCGGCAACCAACGGCTCGAAGCGCTGCCCGTGCGGGAACTGGTCTTCAAGGAAGTCCCACCGGACGAACCGCGGATCGCCACTTACAAGGCCAAGTGGGACGAGGAATATCGGAAACGCTGGGGCCTGCAGAATCAGTTCGCCGAGGATTTGGATCCGGCGCTCGCCCGCGACCTGGCCCAGACCTGCAAGCGCATCTACCGGCTGCTCACCATTGACGGCTACGCGCGCATTGATCTGCGCGTCACCCCCACCAACGAGATTTACTTCATCGAGGCCAATCCCAATCCGATCTTGGCCGCCGACGAAGATTTCGCCCAATCCGCCCTCAAGGCGGGCCTCGCCTACCCGCAACTCATCGAGCGCATCGTCCGCCTCGGCCTCCAAGCGGTGCGTGAGTGAATCCCAACCGAACGGAGAGACCCCGCGTTTTCATCCTGCGATTATGAACACCCATCTCACTCTCCTGGCTCTGTCACTGAGTCTGCTGACCGCGCGGCAGTTGGCTGCCGCCACCGCTGTCTCCATCCTTGGCGACGAGTTTCACCTCAATGGCCAGCCGACTTATGCCGGGCGCGTCTGGCGCGGACACAGCATCCAGGGTTTGCTGCTGAACGCGCGCCTCGTGCAAGGCATCTTCGACGACCGGAACACGAACACCGTCGCGCAATGGGCCTACCCGGACACCGGCAAATGGGACGCGGACCGAAACACGCGCGAGTTCATCGCCGCGATGCCCGAATGGCGGCGGCACGGGTTGCTGGCCTTCACGCTCAATCTCCAGGGCGGCTCGCCCCAGGGCTATTCGCAACAGCAGCCGTGGCACAACTCCGCCTTCGAAGCCGACGGCTCGCTCCGCGCGGATTACCTGGCGCGGCTGGAGCGCATCCTGAACCGGGCCGACGAACTGGGCATGGTCGTCATCCTCGGTTATTTCTACTTCGGACAGGACGAGCGGTTGCGCGACGAAGCCGCCGTGCGGCGCGCCACCGACAACGCCACGCGCTGGCTGCTCGACCACGGCTGGCGAAACGTCATCATCGAGGTCAATAACGAGTGCAACGTGCGCTACGACCACGCCATTCTGCGCCCCGACCGCGTCCACGAATTGATCGAGCGCGTAAAGGCGATGAAGACGGGCGGGCGGCGGCTTCTGGCCGGCACTTCTTACGGCGGCGGGACCATCCCCAAGGAAAACGTGGTGCGCGCCTCGGATTTCCTGCTCCTCCACGGCAATGGCGTATCGAACCCCGACCGCATCGCCGAGATGGTCCGCCAGACCCGCGCTGTGCCGGGCTACACGCCCAAGCCGATCCTCTTCAACGAAGACGACCATTTCGACTTCGACCAACCGAAGAACAACTTCATCGCCGCCGTGAGCGAACGCGCGTCGTGGGGTTACTTCGACTTCCGCATGAAGGGCGAGGGTTTCGATGAGGGCTACCAAAGCGTTCCCGTGAACTGGGGCCTCAGCAGCGAACGGAAGCGCGGCTTCTTCCGGCTGCTGGCCGAGATCACGGGCAGCCAACCGTGAGGGCGTCCAGAACGCGCTGCGGGCATCCTGCTCGCAGATCAAGTTGCATGCTGGTTTCCCGATCACGGACTTGGCCCCGGGGTAAGCACTCCAGGCGAACCGAAAACGGCGGTCGACCACACACAGCCCGGCTACTTTGCGAGGTTGCACAGCGTGCTGCCGTGCTTCCAGCCGGCAGAACCATCTCCCATCTCTGGCCGCCGCCGGCACTCCCACCCGAAACAAACTGGCACTTCCGGCGAGGACGCCGGAAGCACGCTCATTGGCCCAGCGTCTGGAGTGCGCGCGTCTTCAGAACCGCTTTTCTGCCGCAACGTGCTGCGGGCATCCTGCCCGCAGATCAAACTTCTACGCGGGCTTTAGAATGATCTTCCGGCACGATGCCGGAAGCTCGCTGAGGACGCAGCGCATCCACGCGGACAGACTCGTAGCCCTTGGCGGCCAGCAACGGGGACGGGAAGGAGGCTTTGGCAGGAAGGTTGATGACAAGAAAATGAGCGCCGGATTTCCCTGCCATCAATTTTCCTGCCCGAGTTGCACTCTGCTGTATCGCGGATTTGCACTCCGTAGCGGTCGGCGAGTTCGAGCGCGCACCCAGCAGTCACGCCCTGCCGAATGCAATGCGGCGAGACGGCGGACCGCCGCCATCTGCTTCGTCAACGACAGCGTCGCTCTTCCGAGTCGCCGCTACGACTTCCGTCCGCGCCTTGAACTCCTTGCCCGTGGCATACGTTGCGCGCAGGCAGCAGCCGTGGTGCGGCGGCGGGCTTCATTTCGAGCGATGCAATTCGTCCTTTCCGCGGATGACAGGGTGGCAAGGTATTACGCATTCCGCATCCTTGATGCTCGCCAGAATATCCGCCACGGCTTCCGCCTTCGGCCTCGCGCCTTGGGGGCCGCCGTGGTGCAGGCGCACGGAGACGTTGCCGGCTTCCATGTCCTTGCCGCCGATGATGAGCATGGTGTGGACGCGCAGCTTTTCGGCGTCGGCCACCTTGGCCTTGAACGGCGTGGCGCTGAAGTCGGCGTCCACGCGCACCGTGTTTGCGCGGAGTTCGGCCACGATGGGCTTGGCGTATTCGATGAGTGCCGGGTCGTCGTTGAGCGTGATGACATGCACCTGATCCGGCGCGAGCCAGAGTGGGAAGTTGCCCGCGTAATGCTCGATGAGGAAGCCAATGAACCGCTCATGCGTGCCGAGCGGCGCGCGATGGATGCACAACGGCGTCTTGTTCGAGTTGTCCTTGTCGCGGTAGGTCAGGCCGAAGCGCGCCGGCACGGCGAAATCCACCTGGTTGGTGGCGATGGTGAATTCGCGGCCGATGGCGCTCCACACCTGCACGTCAATCTTCGGCCCGTAGAACGCCGCCTCGTTGGCGACCTCCACGTAGTTGATGCCGGATTCGATCAACACCTTGTGCACCCTGTCCTCGGTTCAATGGTTCAACTTTCCAATGCCCCTGTCCGCCAATCGTTCAACCAACTCGCTTGCGGTTGAATTAACCAACAAAACGTCCGGCGGCAGCATGTTGAACAAACCGACTGGTTGCTGCGAATCCGTGACAATCAAAACCAACGTCGCCGGCTGTTTGCCTTGGCCAGCGTTGTGAAGCAACTCGGCAGCGTCGGCTAAACTCTCTCCGCGCCGCTGAACTCGAATCAAGATTGGATTCTCGCCGGGCTTCGCGTTGAGGATGGCGTCCATGCCACGATTGCGCTGGACGGGAATAGCCGGCAGTCCATGCAAATACGCCAGTGCCTCCTCATCGGACTGGACATAGGATTCACGTCCTTTCCGTAGCAGTTCCGACGAAGTTTTGAACGGCTCAACCAACCGTTGCGTTGCCAACTGGACAGCTTCGGCGGCGACATCAATTCCCAGCGAGTTGCGACCGAGGAGGTCCGCCGCAACGAGCGTAGTGCCGCTGCCGGTGAACGGATCGAGCACCAAGTCTCCGGGTGACGTGACCAGCGCGATGATGCGTTCGAGGAGCAAGATTGGTTTTTGCGTTGGATAGCCAACGCGCTCTTTCGCTTTAGGATTGAGCAGTGGAATGTCCCAAACGTCGGCGATGGGCACGCCTTTCTTGTGGCCGTCGTGGATGATATTGTCGCTGTCATCGCGGGCATAGACGGCTTTGCCATGTTCGTCGCGCTGACGGCGTTGGAGAATCTGGTCAATGTTCGTTGAGGGCGAGTAGTCGCCGAAAAGCTGATGGTATTGGTAGGCGTCGGTCTTGGTGTAAAAGAAAATAGTTTGATGCGACGGCATCGGATTGCGTTGCGCATTCGACCAGCGACGGTAGTGCCAGATGATTTCGGAACGGAACATCGCTTCGCCAAAAACTTCATCCAGCAGGCAGCGGATGTGATGCGAGGCGTTGGTGTCGCAGTGAAAGAACAGCGAGCCGGTCGTTTTCAGGACGCGCCGGAACTCCTTCGCGCGCGCGTGCAAGAACTCGATGTATTCCGCGCGCGACTTCCACTCATCGCTGAACTCGAATTTGGTCGCGCGGTCGCGCGCGACGAGCGAGTGCGTCTTTTGCGTGAAGAAAGGCGGGTCAACATAAACCAAATCCACCGACTCGGCTGCCAGCCCGCGCACCACTTCCAGGCAATCGCCATGACGGACTTCACTTGCCATGTTGCGCCGTCCTTTCTGCGGCCAGGTCGCGCAGGATGCCGAGCAAATCCACGCCTGTGCGTTGTTTCACATAAGCCCACGCCGCGTCGCCGTAGTGATATTCCCCTTCCACGCTCTTGTAGAGGCTCTCCAAGGTCTTCTGGATGCGGATGGCCTGGTCGCGATTCGGATAATAGAACATCACGCGCACCGGCTTGTAACCGGCATCACGCACCGCCTGCATCCGCGTATGCTCCTTGGTGATGTGGTCGCCATCCGTGGTCGCATCGCGCCATTTGATTTCCAAGGCATCGCTGCCCACCAGACAATCCACGCCGAAAAGTTTCGGCTTCTTGCCGTGCGTGTTGGGAACGCGAACTGAACCGGAATCGGGGAACTTCGCCTTGAAACAGAGCTTCGCCGCCTCTTCGAGAAACGAGCCGGCATATTTGTAGACAAACCGTCCCTTGTTCTGGTAAACGTCAATCAGCTTCCCCTCGTCCTTGCTGACGCCAAGCACTTCGTAAATGAGGACGTGCGACCGGTCATCCTGCTCCATGTCCGCCACGCGCAAGTCAATGTTACGCTTCAACTCGGCGGCATAACGGTCGGCCAGTGCTCGGATTTCGTCTTTCACGGGTTTAATGATAGCAAAGCAGCTCGCGATTCCGAAAGAAACTCCGGCGTGAACTGACCGCGCCAGCCGAAGATGTTGCTCCGCGTCTTGTTGACGACATCCAGCTTTTGGCGGTTGAGGGTTTTCATTGTTGCGCTTCAGCTTTGGCGGGCACGGCGAATTCCACTAGTTGGTGGCGATGGTGAATTCGCGGCCGGTCATTTTGCCCAATGCGGCAGTTTGAACTTACGATTGTAATTGTCGAAGAAATCAGAAGCAGCGCAACTCTGAAGAAAGTAACAACCAAAAATCGTCGGCTCAACGAATGTGACACGAACACTGCCATCAACGTGGACAGGGAAACTCATCCGCTGTAGGTTTCCAAGCGCCAACTCGATATTCTCCACCTCTGCTGCTTCAGAGAGCGGTTTCCATGTATGGCTAAAACGCGGCCAAGTTGTCGCTTCCGGATACCAACCACTGATAATCGTCCGAACGCCGGACTTGCGGTGTCCCCGTAGAAACGGATGCTCCTTGTGTGGTGCTGGCGAATTTGCCGTCACACTCGCGAATGCCAGAACCTCGGCGAGATTTTCGTATGGACCCGATGCGATCATCGCCAGAATGCGCGCTTCTTCTGGACTAAGTTGACGGAGCACATCAGGAAATGCCGGATGGCATTGTCGGTTCTCCCCAGATGTCATCGCGTTTGCAAGCAGCGAGGTGAACAAATTACGCACGACAGGATCTTCTCGAGGACCTGAAGCTTGCACACCAAGAATTACACCACGATAGACTTCCGGTGGCGGTGGCTTCAGTTGCTTTGGTTTTTGGGAGCGGGCTTCGAGGCATGCTGCCGATTGCTTCACAACCCAGTCAAAAGCCTTGTCGACAGACCAGAATGCTCCGTCCACTGGTCGGAGAGCCGTGCCAACCGCCTTTTCTAGTGATTTTCCAACCCGCTTAACGGCTGGCGACAGAGCATCTTTATAGACTAGACTGCTGGAAGTAATTTGATAGTTGCGCTGGCCATAGCCACTGGTGTTTAGGGTTTTCTCTCCCGAATCGCAGCTAAAATATCAGCGATCACTTCCGCCTTCGGCTTCGCGCCTTGCGGGCCGCCGTGGTGGAGGCGCACGGAGACGTTGCCGGCTTCCATATCCTTGCCGCCGATGATAAGCATGGTGTGGACGCGCAGCTTTTCGGCGTCGGCGATCTTGGCTTTGAACGGCGTCGCGCTGAAATCCGCATCCACCCGCACCATGTTCGCGCGGAGTTCGGTCAAGATGGGTTTGGCGTATTCGATGAGTGCCGGGTCGTCGTTGAGGGTAATGACGCGCACCTGATCCGGCGCGAGCCAGAGCGGGAAGTTGCCCGCGTAATGCTCGATGAGGAAACCGATGAACCGCTCATGCGTGCCGAGCGGCGCGCGATGGATGCACAACGGCGTCTTGT
>CAZJTM010000036.1:34570-36748 GCA_964548925.1 uncultured Verrucomicrobiota bacterium
CGATGGCGCTCCACACCTGCACGTCAATCTTCGGCCCGTAGAACGCCGCCTCGTTTGGCACTTCCACGTAGTTGATGCCGGATTCAATCAACACCCGGCGCACCATGTCCTCGGTCTTCTTCCACAACTCCGGTTCGTTGACGTATTTCTTGCCCAGCCCTTCCGGCGACGACGTGCTGAACCGCATCTGGTATTTCTCCAGGCCGAACAGCTTGAAATACTTCAGATACATGTCGTTCACGGCGCGGAACTCGTCGGCGAACTGCTCCTCGGTGCAATAGATGTGGGCGTCGTTCATGTTGAGCGAACGGACGCGCATGAGGCCGAACAACTCGCCCGACTGCTCGTAGCGATAGCAGCAGCCGTATTCCGCGAGGCGCAACGGCAGGTCGCGATAACTGCGCGGCTCAGCCGCAAAAATGCGGTGATGATGCGGGCAGTTCATGGCTTTGAGGTAGTAGCGATCCGAAGGAGCAGCCGCCTTTAGCAGTCCTTGCAGATAAAAGTGCTTCGTCATCTGGTGGAAGGCTTCGACACCCGAGGCCTCCATTGTGGAAAGTCGCTTCTCAATTGCCGCGATGACCTCCTGGGGATCTTCAGGATTGCCTGCGAACTGACGAAACTCCTTCCATCGCTCCTTCAAGTTCTCGTCAAGAATGGCATCTGCTATCTCCCACTTGGACTTGAGCGAGCCCTCCATCGCGAGCGTCATCAGCGGGAACATTGAATCTTGGTAGTAAGGAAGGTGACCGCTCGTCTCGTACATTCGCTCCCTGGCCAAGTGCGGCGTGCGGACGCGGACGTAGCCGGCGGCGAATTCGGTTTCCTTGGCCAGCTTCTCCAGTTCCTCGACGAGCACCGTGCCCTTGGGCAGCCACAGTGGCATGCCCGGCCCGACATATTCGGTGTCAATCGCGTAGAGCCCCATCTCCGCGCCGATCTTGCGATGGTCGCGGCGCTTGGCCTCCTCGAGCATCTTGAAATACTCGTCCAGCGCGGTCTTGTTCTTGAACGCCGTGCCGTAGATGCGCTGGAGCTGGGGGTTCTTCTCGTCGCCCTTGTAGTAGGCGCTGGCCACGGTGGTGAGCTTGAACGCGCCGATGTTGCCGGTGCGCATCACGTGCGGCCCGGCGCAGAGGTCAACGAAATCGCCGTTCTTGTAGTAGGAAATCGGTTCGCCCTCGGGGATGTCCGCGAGGTTGCCGAGCTTGAACTTGCTCGGGGTGGGGCGTTCGGCGAGCGCGCCGAGGCGGCCCTTCTGGGCGTCGGCTAGTGCCTGCTCGCGCGTGACGACGATTTTCTCGAAGGGTTGGTTGGCCTTAATGATGGCTTTCATCTCGGCCTCGATCTTCGGGAAATCCTCCGGCGAGATGCGGTGGTCCAGTTCGAGGTCGTAATAGAAACCGTTTTCGACGGCCGGCCCGGAGGCGAACTGGGCGTCGGGCCAGAGCTTGAGGATGGCGTTGGCCATAACGTGGGCGCACGAGTGGCGGATGCGCTCCAGCTCGGTCATCTTGGCGCGGTCGTCGAGCGTTTTGCGGTCGGGATTCGATTGCGGCGGTTGTGGCTGATTCTCGTTGGGCATACAGGCTTTCTTTGTTTAACGCAAAGGCGCGAAGACGCAAAGGCGCAGAGCAGTTGCGCGGGTGTGGTCTCCGACCCAATCGCAGTCTTGGGAACGCGCGAGCTTGCTGCGGCTGGTGTTTCGCACCCAGCCGCGCTCCGGTTCAGATTCGTGGCGTCGTTGCGTTGTTGCGTTGTTGCGTTTCATTTTGGAAAACAAAAACGCCTCGCACGGCGGGTGTGAGGCGTGGGCGTTCATCCCGGACTGGCGGGATGAACGCTACGGCGTGGCGGTGGTGGCCCAACCCAAATTCATGGCGGGACGTTACCCAGCCGGGGGGTGTCTGGCAAACGGAAATTCCAGAGCCCAATCGCGGCATCGCTCTGCCGGCGGACACGGATGGACTCGATTCCCGGACCGGCTTCAGCCTGCATTCGGTCGGCGCTCGGCACCCGAGATCAACTGTTGCGGGCGACGGTAGGATTGAGAGCTTCAGCCGTTCAACTCGCTCCCTCAAGTGCATCGGGCTAGTTGGCGGGCGGCAATTCTCATTGTTTAGACTATACAGGAGCGCATAAATAACGCTACATAATGGCAATCAAAGAAACGGCGTG
>CAZJTM010000037.1:0-35995 GCA_964548925.1 uncultured Verrucomicrobiota bacterium
ACCGGGTGCATGTGAAGGAATACAGCCGGGATCGGGCGATGCGGGCGGGGAACGCGGGGAAGGGATTTGACGTGGCGCTGCGGGAGGGGGCGAACAACTGGGGTGGGATCATGAAAGCGCTGCGGGAGGTCGGCTACGCCGGCTACCTGATCACCGAACAGGGCGGCAAACTCGCAGACCTCTCCGCCGCCCTCGACAAGATCATTGCGGCCTGACGCACTTTCGACTTGTGGGCAACGGCGTGGCGGATGGTTCTGATTTGGTTGCGGCCGTTGGTCGCATCTTTGAACGTCAAGCCGAGGATCGCCGCTATCCGTTGGACATTCGCCCGCTTGGACGATAGAGGTTTTGGCGAATGAGTAATTCAGCAACCTCCGACACCCCGCGCGGTCAAGCAGTGCTCGGCCTCATCGGAAACACACCACTGATTTCACTGCCCTTCGCCGACGAAGGCGTCACGCTCCACGCCAAGTGCGAGTTTCTCAATCCCAGCGGCAGCATCAAGGATCGTTTCGCGCAGTGCGTGATCTTGGACGCCGAACGAAGGGGTTTGCTGAAGCCGGATTCGATCATCTTGGAATGCACCAGCGGCAACACCGGCATCGCGCTGGCGATGGTGGGCGCCGCCCGTGGCTACGCGGTCACCATCCTGATGAGCGAAGGCGCGAGCGTGGAGCGGCGGCACCTGCTCCGAAGGTTCGGTGCGGAAGTGGTTCTACTGCCCGATGGCGGCACCTATCAAGCGGGCATTGAACGCTCGCGCGCGATGGCGGCGCGCGAACCACGTTATTTCCTGCCGCGGCAGTTTGAAAATCCGCTGAACATCGAAGACCACGAACACACCACGGGCCCGGAGATCATCCGGCAGGTGGGAAGGCCGATTGATGCCTTCGTGGCGGGCTACGGCACGGGAGGTTCGCTGGGCGGATGTGGACGCGCGATCAAGGCGCGGTATCCGAAATGTCAGATCGTCGCGATGGAGCCCGCCGAGGATGAGTTGCACGCGGCTGAGTGCCGCTGCTGCTATTGCATTGAAGGGGTGGCAGGCGGCGGATTTGTCCCCCCGTTGCTTCGGCACGCGCCGCTGGATGCCACGGTGAAGATCAGCGCCGAGGAAGCCATGCGGATGACCCGGCGGTTGCATCGCGAGTTCGGCCTGCTCGTCGGCACGAGTTCCGGCGCGAACGTGGCGGCGGCGTTGCGCGTCGCCCGCGACCTGTCGCCAAGCGCAACAATTGTCACGCTGCTCTGCGACCGCGCCGAGCGCTACTTCAGCACGCGATTGTTTGCCGACACCGCCCCCGCTGGTGCAACTTAGCCGCATCTATGCAAAAGAGGATTAACGCAAAGACGCCAGGACACGAAGGCGCAAAGGGTTCGGGTGCCATTGCCGCTGGCCTTGCGCCTCACCCTTGGCTGAGACCAATCGGCCGCCCGTCTGCCTCCGGCTTCGTTCAATCTGCTTTGCGTTTTGGCGTCCCTGCGCCTTTGCGTTGAATTCCGACAGAATCGTCACGACTTAAACTGCTTCTCCAATCCACCATGCACTTCACCCGATTCCTTCTGATTGGTCTGTTTGCCTCAACGGCGTGCTTTGCCGCCGAACTACGCGTGCCCGCTTTCACCGCCTACACGTTGCCTGACGCCGAAGGGGCTCGCATTTCCGAGCGGCGTGGCGTGACACGTTGGACTGATCCAGCCATCAGCGTGAACTGGTATGGCCAACTCCAGCAGACTGGCGAACTCACCGCCCGGGTTGCGTTGCGCCTGCCCAAGGATGCCACGTCGAAACTGAGGCTTACGGTCGGCGATCAATCGCGCGAAGCGATTGCCAAGGGCGCGGGTGATGAATCCCCTGTCCTTGCGGACTTCGGCACCTTCCCGATTACCAAGGCCGGCTACCATCGCTTTGCCCTCGAATCGCTCAACCCCAAAGGACAGCCCTTCGGTGACTTGGACGCGCTGTTGCTCGACGGCCCGGCTTTGACCGGCGCGCATTTCAACCTCAAAGAACGGCGCAACGCGGCATCCGTTCATCTGGCCTATCCCGTCCCGCGCGAGACCAACGTGGCCGCGTTTTACTGCGAGGTGACGGCGGTAGACGAGCCTGTGACCACATTCTACATGGCGTGCGGCTGGCATCGCGGCTACCTCGGGATGCAGGTCAACAGCCCCTCGGAGCGGCGGATCATTTTCAGCGTTTGGGACAGCGGCGGCGAAGCTGTGGACCGGAACAAGGTTGCCGACGAGAATCGCGTGCAACTCATGGGCAAGGGCGACGGCGTTTACAGCGGCGACTTCGGCAACGAAGGCACGGGCGGCCACAGTCATCTCAAGTATCCGTGGAAGACGGGCGAAGTGCAGCGGTTCATCGTTACCGCGCAACCCACCAACCAGACCTTTACCATTTACTCCGGCTACTACTTTCACCCGGACAGCCGGAAGTGGATGCTGATCTCGTCCTGGAAAGCGCCGAAGGAGGGCGGCTGGCTGCGCGGACTGCACAGCTTCAGCGAGAATTTCTGGGGCAGCACTGGTCACCTGCGCCGCAAGGCGCTTTACGGCAACCAGTGGATTCGCACCGACACCGGCGAGTGGATCGAACTCACCACCGCGACATTCAGCCACGATGACACCGGCAAGAGCGACCGTTTGGACCGCTTCATGGGTGTGGAGAATGGCCAGTTCTTCCTGAGCCACGGCGGCTTTGTCGAAGGCTTCACCAAGTTCGGCGAGAAATTCACCCGGCCCGCGCTCGGCCAACCGCCGGCTGCCGTACCCATGCTGTGACCGAAGTGACACCTCTGCTGCCAAGCTCACAATTGTCCCCGTCTTGGGAAGACCTCCTCAACACTCACGCCGCAGGCAACGATTGCCTGGCCTGCCGGTCTCGCCGGAGAAACCTGTCCAGGGCACGCCATGCAACCACGCGGCATTGCATGTTTTTAGGCATTTCTTTTGGGTTGCAATCTCGGAACGTTTTCATACCTTTTCCGACCCTGAATAGAACGGGGTCTTTGTTGTGAATTATTGCATTATCGAAACAGGCAGTAAGCAGTATCGCGTGAGCGCGGGCGACACTTTGGAAGTGGAACGCCTGGCGGTGGAAGCCGGACAGACGGCCACCTTCGATCGCGTGCTGCTCGTGAACCATGAAGGGAAGATCGTCGTCGGCACTCCCACGGTGGCCAACGCCAGTGTTTTGGCCGACGTCGTCGCGCACAAGCGTGGCGAAAAGAAGCTCATCTTTAAGATGAAACGCCGCAAAGGCTATCACAAGACGATCGGTCACCGGCAGGAGTTGACCGTGGTGAAGGTCAAGGAGATCAAAGCTTAACGAAAGGTCAGCTATGGCACATAAGAAAGGTCAAGGCAGCGTTCGCAACGGGCGCGACAGCGTCAGCAAACGGCTGGGCGTGAAGGCATTTGGCGGTGAATTCGTCACCGCGGGCAGTATCATCGTCCGTCAGCGCGGCACGAAGTTCGTCGCCGGAGCCAACGTGGGCACAGGCCGTGATTGGTCGCTCTTTGCGCTCAAAGATGGCAAGGTCCGCTTCGACAAGGACGGCAAGCGCGTGAACATCGTCGCCGAAGCCGCGGCAGCCGCGAACTGAAGCGCTGAGGCAGGTCTTCAGGGCGAGGCTTCGCGCCTCGCCTTTTTTGTTCCCCAAGTCTTAATCGCAGTCTCACCTCGATTCTAATCGGCGTTAATCGCCGAAACCACGATTAAGAGGAAGAGCAGGAAGCCGAGTGTTCATCGACGAAATCAGAATCTATGCGCGCGCCGGTCACGGCGGCAAAGGCTGTGTCGCCTTTCACCGCGAAGCTTACGTTCCCAAGGGCGGGCCCAGCGGCGGCAACGGCGGACGCGGCGGCAGCGTGATCCTCCAGGCGGACCACGACCTGAACAATCTCATCGCCCAGTTCTACGCGCCGCGCCTGCTCGCCGAGGACGGAGAATTCGGCCTCGGAAAAGGCATGGATGGACGCGCCGGCAAGGACCTCGTCGTCAAGGTCCCCTGCGGCACGCTGGTGTGGCGGCTGCCGACGGTGGTCAGGTCTCAAGATGAGGCGGCGATGGAAGACGAGGATGACCGCCCCAATTTAAGAACGAGCGCCAGCAAACGCCCCCTGATTCGCCAAGCTGGCGGCGCTTGGGCGGAGGAAGTTGATTTGAGCAAGGAAGCCCCGAGCGAACGCGCCGTCGCGGATGCGAACAAAGGCGAACTCGTTGCCGACCTCACTGAGCATGGACAGCAATTCGTGCTTTGCAAAGGTGGTCGTGGCGGCTTGGGTAACCGGAACTTCGCCACCGCCACGCGCCAGGCCCCGCGCTTCGCACAGCCCGGAGAACCGGGCGAGGAAGGAGAGTTCCTATTCGAGTTGCGGATCATGGCCGACGTGGGTCTGGTCGGTTATCCCAATGCCGGCAAGTCCACCCTGCTCTCGGCGATTTCCCGTGCCCGGCCCAAGATTGCGCCGTATCCCTTCACGACGCTCCATCCACAAATCGGCATTGTGGAGTATGCCGACTACCGCCGCCTCGTCGTGTGCGACGTGCCGGGTCTGATCGAGGGCGCACACCAAAACGTCGGGCTTGGCCATGCCTTCCTGCGCCACATTCAGCGGTGCAAGATGCTCGTGCTGCTGCTGGACATGGCGGGCACGGATGGCCGCACCCCTTGGGACGACCACGCGAACCTGCTCAGGGAACTCGAACTCTACGATCCGGGCCTGCTGACGCGCCCCCGCCTGGTGGTCGCCAACAAGATGGACGAACCGGTGGCCGAGGAGAATCTGAGGAAGTTCAAACGCCGCGTCCGCAAGACGCCAGTGCTGGCCATCTCCGCCGCTTTCGACCAGGGCGTGGAAAAATTCAAGCAGACCATCCGCGCGATCACGGAAGTTGCCAACGGGAGCGCACCGAGTTAAGGCCGGCGCGGATCGCCTTTGGTTCGATTGGCTGCTGACAGCTCGATTTTTCTGGTGCCTTCCAGGCGGGTTTGTGGCTATAACCACCCCATGCTCAAAGCCGGAATCGTCGGTCTGCCCAACGTCGGCAAGTCCACGTTGTTCAACGCGCTCCTCCGGTCGCACAAGGCGGCGGCGGCCAACTACCCTTTCTGCACCATCGAGCCCAACCTCGGCGTCGTCACCGTCCCCGACCCGCGCCTCAATGCCCTTGCCCAGATCGCCAAAGTCACCACGCGCATTCCGACCACCATCGAGTTCCTCGACATCGCGGGGCTGGTGAAAGGCGCCTCGCAAGGCGAGGGCTTGGGCAACAAGTTCCTCAGCCACATCCGCGAGGTGGACGCGCTCATCCACGTCGTGCGGTGTTTTGAAGACCCGGACGTCGTCCACGTGACCGGGGGCGTTGACCCGGTGCGCGACATCGAGATCGTGACCACCGAGCTTCTGCTCGCCGACCTCGAAGCGATCCACAGGCGCCGCGAAAGGCTGGCGAAGGAGATCAAAGGTGGCGAGAAACACGCGGTCGCTGAGAGCCACGTCCTCGACAAGCTGGAAGCCCACTTGAACACGGGCAAACCCGCGAACACCGCCGGCCTGTTCCGGGAGGAACATGAGTTGATCGCCGCGTGCCCCTTGTTGACCGACAAGCCGACGATCTTCGCCGCCAACGTGAAGGAAGGTCAGCTCGCCAACGCCGCGCCAGACCCGCAGGTCACCAAGGTTCGCGAGTACGGACGCCTGCATCACGCTTGCGAGACAGTCGTGGTCTGCGCCCAATTGGAAAGCGACCTCGCGGACCTCTCACCCGAAGAAGCCGCGCAGTACCTCGCGGAACTGGGAGTGAAGGAAACCGGCGCCGATGCCCTCATCCGCGCGACGTATGCGCTGCTGAGCCTGCGGACGTTCTTCACGTTCAACGAAAAGGAAGTGCGGGCCTGGACCGTGCCGGCGGGGACGAGCGCGGCCCGCGCGGCCGGACGCATTCATACCGATTTCGAACGCGGCTTCATCAAGGCGGAAACCGTGAACTGCGACGATCTAATCCGCGCCGGCTCCGTGGGCCACGCCCGCGAAACCGGACATTACCGGATCGAAGGCCGCGACTACGTGGTCAGAGACGGCGACGTGCTGTTGTTCAAGTTCAACGCGTGAGCTTGACGAGCCGAAACGCGCCCGGCAAACGAGGGAGGTTGCAGCAATTCTCATCATGACGGTGTCAATCTCCGCCGGTTGAGGGCACCCGGCCTACGTCCGCACAAAACCGCTTGGTTGTAGCCCGGGGGGACTCACCCGGCGTCCCCATCTGGTCCGTAATGAGAATTGCTGGGGCGGCTGGGGTTCCGTGAGTCTGCCGGGGCTTACTTGGCCAACAGGCCCATGCCGATTGGTATGCGCGGCGGCACTGTCCGTTCGACAGTACGTAAACTGTGGCGTGTTCTGCACGCTTGAGATTCCCGTGCGCGCCGCTACCTTTCCGCCATGCCGATTTACGAGTTTCATTGCGAGAAGTGCGATTGCGACAGCGAGATTTTGGTGCGTTCCAGCAAATGGAAGGGCGCGAAGTGTCCGCATTGCGGCTCGACCAAACTGAAAAAGAAACTGTCCGTGTTCGCGTCATCCCGTGCGGCGGCGGGCGCGGCGGACGCCTGCTCCCTGTCGCCCACCGGCAAGCGTGGCGGCTGCGGTTGCTGCTGTGGCGGTGCCGGGCGTCACCGACACTGAACCCGCCACTCGCCACAACCGGTCGCTCCCGGCGTGATCGCAACCGGTCGGTCATCCGAAGGCGCTGCTGGCACTTGCACAAAGCTGCAATTCGATTCGGGAGGAGATTCCCCCGATGGAATCGCACTTTGAATCTCTGGACCGTAGCCGCGTCTCGGCAGAGCGCCGCCAATTCTTGGAAGAGGAAGATGGCGGCGCTCAGCCGGGACGCCTTCACGCCAAGATGCATGCGAGGGTTTCGCGAGCCATGCTTGACGCTCTGAATCGCAAAGGGGCTTGGGTCAATGGCGACCTCGAGGCGCATTCCCAGCGCTTCTCTCCCGCGTGGCGAGGAGAGTGAGCGGTGAGAAAGCGGGGCCGGATCTGCCGGTTTGCGCCTTTTCGAGTTGACGAGCCGGCCCTGAATCGAGCTTCATGCCGCGCCGAAAACACTATGAAAACAGACCGAACACTCTCAATCAGTCCCTCCGGTGAAAAGTTCCCCCTGCCCGGCCCCGCCGATTACCGGAACGAGTTTGCCTGTCTCAGCAAGCTCGCCGCCCAGAATCGCAAACTTGGCCGCGAGATTGTCGTGGTCGTCGGCTTGGGGTTCGTTGGCGCCGTTATGGCGGCGGTCGTGGCCAGCGCCCGGGACAAGTCGGGCAAGCCCGCCAAACTTGTCATCGGGGTGCAACGCCCCAGCCCGCGCAGTTTCTGGAAGATTCCCCTGCTCAACCGCGGCGTGTCGCCCGTGAAGTCGGAAGACCCGGAAGTGGACGAGCTGATCGCCCGTTGCGTAAAGCAGGATCGTTCCCTCGTGGCGACCTACAACCTCGAGGCGCTCAAACTGGCGGACGTGGTCGTGGTGGACGTGCAGTGCGATTACCTCAAGGAATCGCTCGGCGATGTCCGCACCGGCGCGGCGGACATGGAAGCGCTGGAAGCCTCCATCGGGACGATTGCCGAGCATATCCCCGCGGAGGCGCTGGTGTTGATCGAAACCACCGTCGCCCCCGGCACGACCGAGCAAGTGGCTTATCCGATCATGAAAAAGGCCTTTGAGCGGCGCGGCATCACCTCCGAGCCGTTGCTTGCGCACAGCTATGAGCGCGTCATGCCTGGTCGGAACTACGTGGCCAGCATCCGCGATTTCTGGCGCGTATGCAGCGGCATTAACGACACTGCGCGCAAACGTGTCGTGGCCTTCCTCAATAGCGTCCTCAACACGAAGAAGTTCCCGCTCACAGTGCTGGACCGGCCCATCGAGTCCGAAACCGCGAAGATCGTCGAGAACAGCTATCGCGCGACGATCCTGGCGTTCCTCGACGAATGGTCGTTATTTGCCGAGCGCAATGGCGTGGACCTCAAGAAAGTCATTGAAGCCATCAAGGTCCGCCCCACGCACTCGAACATGATCTTCCCCGGCCCGGGTATTGGCGGCTATTGCCTGCCCAAGGACGGCGGGCTTGGCATGTGGGCTTACAAGCACATCTTCGGCTGGGAGGATGACATTTTCAAAATCACGCCCATGGCGGTGAACATCAACGACACCCGGTCGTTGCATCCGCCGCAATTGGTTCGCGACGCGTTGCGCAACATGGGCAAACCGCTCGCCGCCGCGGACATCCTGCTGCTCGGCGCGTCGTATCGCGAAGACGTGGGCGACACGCGTTACAGCGGCTCGGAAACCATCGTGCGGAAGTTGGCGGAGATGGGCGCGAACGTCAGCGTGCATGACCCCTACGTCGAGCATTGGTGGGAATTCGAGGCCCAGGACAGTTATCCGACGCCGGGCTACAGCCTCGCGCGTTTCTTCCATCGCCAGGAAGGCTTGAAGAACTTGCGCGTGGAGCGCGACCTGTGGAAGGCGCTGAAAGGCGTGGACGCCGTGGTCCTCGCAGTGCGACACAAGGAATACCTCGACCTCGACCCCGACAAGGTGTTCCAGAGCGTTGGCAAACCGTTCGCCGTCATTGACTGCTTCTGCATCCTGAACGACGCCCAGATTCGCCGCTACTTCGAATTGGGCTGCGAAGTCAAAGGCATGGGCCGCGGACACCTGAAGCGCATCAAGGACACCGTGCGGAAGGGCGACGATTGACCGACGCGCCTGGAATCTTCCAGATGGTTGGCGTGCGGCAAAACCCCGGACCCGAACGAGCGGAACTCCGGAGTTGACCGTTTAGTTTGACCGGCGGCCCGCCGGCTGATACAACGCAGCGCGGTGTCGGTCGTTTTGCTCTAGTTCAGCTATGAAAACCAACGCGCGTCCCAAGTATCGTCGGATTCTGCTCAAGCTCAGCGGTGAAGCCCTCGGCGGCGAACACGGCTCGGGCATCCATCCTGACGCCCTCAAGCTCATGGCCGAGCAGGTGCGCGAAGTGCGCGACCTGGGGGTGCAGGTGGTGATCGTCATCGGTGGCGGCAACATCTTCCGCGGCCTGGCCGGCAGCGAGAAAGGCATTGAACGCGCCTCCGGCGATTACATGGGCATGCTGGCGACGGTGATCAACTCGCTCGCCTTGCAGGACGCGCTCGAGAAGCTCGGCGTGCCGACGCGCGTGCAGAGCGCCATCACCATGCACCAGATTGCCGAGCCGTTCATCCGCCGACGCGCAGTGCGCCATCTGGAAAAAGGCCGCGTGGTGATCTTTGGCGGCGGCACGGGCAATCCCTATTTCTCCACGGACACCGCCGCCGCCCTGCGCGCGAACGAAATCGGCGCCGAGGTCATCCTCAAGGCGACCAAAGTGGACGGCATTTACGACAGTGACCCGATGAAAAACCCCGAGGCGAAGCGGTTTGACCGCATCACCTATCTCGACGCGCTGCAAAAGCAACTCAAGGTGATGGACTCGACGGCCTTCTCCCTGTGCTCGGACAACAAGATGCCGATCATCGTCTTCGACCTGTTCAAGGCGCACAACCTCCGCCGGGTCGTGATGGGGCAGAAAGTCGGCACGCTCGTCGCGGCCTGAAACAGCAACCAAGCAGCCCAGCCCCCGACAGACCGTTCACTCCGCTCGCCCGGTCAGCGGCGGTCGCCTCGTCGCTCCGAAGGCCACGTTCATTTCCGAGTCCATCGTGACTTGGCCGCCCTCAAACTTCAGTGTGAGGGTCGTGTGGTAGGGCGTCTCATAGGCGCAAAACTTGAGGACGCAGGTGTTGTCGGCGGGCCACGCGAACGTGCCGGCGGTGGGTTCGTCCGGAAACTGCGCCAACGCGCCGCCGAAGAACGGCGCGCGACCCTTCTTCCATTCTCGATATCCGCACGGCAGGGTGACGGTCTGGCCATCCCTTTGCAGGGCGAGCGTCAAGCTCTTGCCGCCATCGGAGGACGAAAGCATCAGGCCCTCAATCTTCGCCTCGTTTGCGGGAAACGTGAATTGGCGGCCCCAGACTTGGCCCGCCAGGACGGAAGTGGCCGCGCCCTGGGCGGGGCGGACTTCCAAGCCGGCCAGTGCCGCCTTGAGTTGGCGGCTGGCGACGGCGTTGCGCCGCAGCGCCCGCGGTTGTAAGGCGGGCAGCAGCTTGTCCCAAATGACGTTCAGCACCGCTTGCATGTCCCGCACCCCGCTGGTGATGGCCACCACCGCGTCCTGGTCCGGCAGGACCAGACAATACTGTCCGAACGCGCCGTCGCCGCGAAGCGCGTTGTGCCGGCAGCGCCAGAACTGAAAGCCGTATCCCTGATTCCAATCGCTCGCCGGATTGCTGCCGTTTGAGGTTTGCCGCGCCGTGGCCATCGCCACCCAGCCAGCCGGGAGCAGGGGCTTGCCCTGCCAACGGCCTCGTTGCAGGTAAAGCTGGCCGAACTTCGCGATGTCCTCCGTGCGCACGCGCAGCCCATAGCCGCCGAGCGAGATGCCCTCAAAGTTCGCCTCCCAAACCGGATGCTCGATGCCAAGCGGGGCGAACAAGCGCGGCTGGAGGTAGTCCAACACTGTCTGGCCGGTGACTTTCTGAACGATCGCCGACTGCATGAACGTGGCCGCGGTGTTGTACTTGAAGTGCGTGCCCGGCAGGTGCGGCACCGGTTGGGCGAGAAACGCCCTCGCCGACATGGTGTCCGGCGACGTGGGCGGCTCGTCCTGATGCCCGGTGGCCATCATCAGCAGATCGCGCACGCGCATTGCCTTCAGATTGGAACTCGCGTTCTCCGGCGCCTCGTCAGGAAAGAACTTCAACACCTCATCGTCAATGCTCAGCCTGCCCTCCGCCACCGCCAAGCCCACAGCGGTCGCGGTGAAGCTCTTGCTCAAGGAATAGAGCACGTGACGATGCGCGGCGTCGTAGGGCGCCCACCAGCCTTCCACAATCACCCGGCCGTGACGCACCACCATCAAGCTGTGCATGCCGTCGGCCTGCTGGTCGAGCGTCTCCACCAACTCCAGCAGCGCCGCGGAAGAAACGCCCTGCGCCTCGGGAGCGCTTCGGGGCAACGGGCTGGCGCGGAGGGCCGGAATAATCGCCGCAACCCAGACCAGAACAAGGGAGACTCGAATCATGTTGCTCATAGAAACCCGGCTTTTGTTACCCGGACGCGCGGGACTTGTCACGAACGGAATGCTGGATCGCAAGAGGCCGGAGCGTCTGCCCGCAAGGGCCCGGCTTGGTTCATCAAAAGATGCCTGAAACAAAACAGCGCGTCGCCGGGTATTCCTGACAACGGGAACAACTGGTTTCCGTCAATGCAACAAGTTGAAATAGCCATGAAAACATCGTTTCGGCGTTCGTTCGCGTTCGCACTGGTTTCGGCCAGCCTCGTCCTCACCGCCCGGGCCGAATCACCGGGCGTTGTGGATTTCGGCAGATTCAAGCCTCCGGGCAAAGGCGGTGAGTTCGTGGAGGTGCAAGTCCGCAGCAATCTGCTCAATTTTGCCGCCTTGCTGGTGGAGAAGCACGAAGCTGAAGCCGCCAAGCTCCTGCGCAGCGTGCAACTCGTTCGGGTCAACGTCGTCGGCTTGACGGAGGAAAATCGGGACGAATTGCGGCAGCGCGTGCAGACCATCCGGCAGGACCTCGAGGGCCGTGGCTGGGAGCGCAACGTGAACGTGCAGGGCAAGAGCGGCGAGGACGTCGGCGTTTACACACAGACGGAGGGAGGCACCGCCCTGGCCGGCATCGCGGTCACGGTCGTGGACCCGAAGCACGTTGTGCTTGTCAATGTGGTGGGCGACATTCGGCCCGAACAGCTCGCCGCATTGGGCGAGAAACTGGATCTCAAACCGCTCAAGGAGATTGGCGACGCCGTCAAAGAGTAACTGGGGAACCAGGACCGGGCGGTGGTGGCCATCGCCACTCCGCCCGGTAAAACCATCGTTGAACCCACTCCTCATCGCATGCAAACTTCGCCCGCACCTCCCGTGATCCGCCCGCCGTCCAGCCGCCGCTGGCTGTGGATGGGCCTGGCCTTGGTCTTGATCCCACTCCTGACGCTGGGCGGGCTGGCGCTGGGTGTGGCCAGTTACTTTCGCCTCAGTTCAGACACGCGGGCGCTGCGGAGTGAGTTGATGCGCGCCAGTGGCGCGGAATGGCGGCAGCGAATCGGGCTCAACGTCGGGGGCACGACTCTGGGGCTTGTGCGGGCCGGTCTCTCCTGCACGCAGATCGAGCCTGAGGCCTTGGCGGCATTTCGCGCCGTCCGGAGCTTTGAGGTGGGGATTTACGAACTCGCCTCGCGCGTGGACGATCCGAATCGCACCGCTCTGCTTGCCACCGCCGACGGCGTGATGAACGCCCGGGGTTGGGAGCGGGTGGTCGGCGTGCTCGACGGTCGGCAAATGGTGGGCGTGTATCTTCCCGCCAAATTGGGTTCGCCCCGGCGCGTGAAGGCCTGCGTCGTGGTGTTGGATGACCGACAGATGGTGATCGTTTCGGCGCAGGGCAACCTGGAGCCGCTGGTGGAGTGTCTGCGGCAGCATCACGACTGGGAGGCCAAGGTGCGATCGCTGGCCAGCCGTTGAGGAGGACGGTGGACGCGTGGCGGCCCAAGCGGGTCGCTGGAGGGCTTGCGAAAATTCGTGCGTTTTCGAGCCGCTTCGTGCTTGAATGCGTCCGTGCAAATCATCACCGACGACCGCTGTACGGCTTACCATGCCCCGGGACATCCGGAACGGCCGCAACGCATTTCCGCAACCGTCGAACGCCTCAAGGCGCAATCGGAGTTGCGGATCTCCTGGGCCCGGCCGGGCGAGGTTTCGGACGACGTGATCCTGCGCGCCCATGCCCGTTATCATCTCACGCGTCTGAGCGTTTCGGAGGATTTTGACGCCGATACCGCGTGGCATCCAGAGATCGCGGCCCACGCGCGGCGCTCCGTGGCCGCCGGGCTGGAGGCACTCCAAGCCGCGCGACGAGGCGAGGTTCCCTTCAGCCTGATGCGCCCGCCCGGACATCATGCCACCAAGAACCGGGCCATGGGCTTCTGCTACCTCAGTAACATTGCCATCGCCGCGCTGGAAGCACTCGCCACCGGCGCGAAACGGGTGGCGGTATATGATTTCGACGTGCATCACGGGAACGGTACGGAGGACATTCTGCTGGACCAGCCGGGCGCTTTGTTCGTTTCGGTTCACCAGTATCCCTGTTTCCCGGGCACCGGCACGAAGCATCGCGGCAGCAATTGCTACAACCACCCGGTCGCCCCCTACACGCCGCGCGAGGAGTACCGCCGAACACTCCAGACGGCGCTCGACGCGGTCAGGAAGTTCAACCCGGACGTGCTCTTGGTCTCGGCGGGTTTCGATGCGTATGTGCATGACCCGATTGCCCAGGAAACGCTGGAGGTCGAAGACTTTCACTGGCTGGGAGAACTCATCCGGAAGTGTGAAGTGCCGACGGCCAGCTTGCTGGAGGGCGGTTACAGCAGCGAGTTACCGGAACTGATCCTGGCGTACCTCAAAGGGCTGGCAGGGAAGTAAACCTCTAACAGTTGGCAGGCGCGACGCCCGAAGCCACGACTTCTGGCGGGGGTTCCGTTCTGAGCCATTTGGAGGTGGACCCGACTGAGGCCAGACTCCGAGCCGGATTCCGCCAACGGGAGCGGCGAGGCGATCCACCACAGAACATGAGAAGATCGCCGGGTGTGGACGCGAACAGGGCGGCTGCCGAATCCGGCAACCGCCCCATTGCGAAGGGAGTGCGCGCCCCGCTCAGGTGTTAGCTTTCAGCGGGAGCGTCGTCCACCAGTGCTTCGGCCGGCTCGGGTTCAGGTTCTTCCACAACCTCGACCAGCGGCTTGATGTGTGTCTTGCGGTACAATTCGAAGCCGGTGCCCGCCGGGATGATGTGGCCCATGATGACGTTTTCCTTGAACCCACGCAGGTGATCCACTTTGGCCCGGGTGGCCGCCTCGGTCAGCACACGGGTGGTGTCTTGGAATGACGCGGCGCTGAGGAAACTGTCGGTTTCAAGCGAGGCTTTGGTGATGCCGAGCAGGACGGGTTGGGCTTCCGCGGGCTTGCCCCCCATCTTCTCAACGCGCTGGTTTTCCTCCTCAAAGGCCAGCTTGTCAACCTGCTCGCCCCAGAGGAACTGGGTGTCGCCCGTTTCCGTGATCCGCACCTTGCGGAGCATCTGGCGGACAATGATCTCGATGTGCTTGTCGTTGATGGTGACGCCTTGGAGGCGATAAACCTCCTGCACTTCGTTGACCAGGTGTTCCTGCAACTCCTGCGGGCCGCAGATCTCGAGGATTTCATGCGGGTCCATCGGGCCTTCAGTCAATTGCTGCCCCTTCTTCACAAAGTCGCCCTTGAAGACGATGACGTGCTTGCCGATGGGAATGAGGTGTTCCTCCTCCAATTGAGTCTGCGGATCCTTGATGATGATGCACCGCTTGCCGCGCACACTCGGGCCGAAGTCCACAATGCCGTCAATCTTGGAAATCTCGGCGGCGTCCTTGGGCCGGCGGGCCTCGAACAGCTCCGCCACGCGGGGCAGACCGCCGGTAATGTCCTTGGTCTTCGCCTGCTTGCGGGGCGTCTTGGCCATCAGCGAACCGGCCACGATGTGGTCGTCTTCCTGCACCACGATGTGCGCGTCTGACGGAATGGGGTAGCTCGCCACCACTTCGTTGTGCTCGTCGGTGATGATGATCTGCGGGTGCAGATCTTCCTTATGCTCGATGATGACCATGGCTTCCTGGCCGGTGGTTTCATCCACCTCCTGCTTCATGGTCACGCCTTCGATGATGTCGTGGAACTTCACCTTGCCGGCCTTTTCCGAGAGAATCGGCACGTTGTGCGGATCCCACTGGGCGAGGGTTTCCCCCTTCTTGATCCGGCCATCCGGACCGACGGAAACGACCGCGCCGATCACGATGGTGTGGTTCTCCAACTCGCGGCCGTCGTCGGCCAGGATGGACACCGAACCGTTCTTGTTGAGCACGATGTTGCTGCCGTCTTCCAGCGTCACCGTGCGGAGATCGTTGTATTTGACGATGCCGTCGTACTTGGCCTTAACGATCGGCTGCTTGAACGTGCCGGCGGCCACGCCGCCGATGTGGAAGGTCCGCATCGTCAACTGCGTGCCGGGCTCGCCAATGGACTGTGCGGCGATGATGCCGACCGCCTCCCCCATCTCGACGAGCTTGCCCGACGCCAGATTGCGCCCGTAGCAGTACTTGCAGATGCCATGTTTGCTCTCGCAGGTCAGTACGGAGCGAATCTTCACGCGCTCGACCCCCGAGGCGTCAATCTGCTTCGCGCGCGTCTCATCAATCTCCTGGTTGGCGTGAACAAGGATTTCCTTGGGGTTCGAGGGATTCGGCACGTCGTCACATGAAACACGGCCCACCAGGCGGTCGCCGAGTTTGACCACGATATCGTCGCCTTCGGAGATGGCGCTGACCCAAATGCCGTTGGTGGTGCCGCAATCCTCCTCGCGGATGATCACGTCCTGGGACACGTCCACGAGCTTGCGCGTCATGTAGCCGGAGTCGGCGGTCTTGAGCGCCGTATCGGCCAAGCCCTTGCGGGCGCCGTGGGTGGAGATGAAGTATTCGAGCACCGTCAGCCCCTCGCGGAAATTGGAGAGAATGGGTTTCTCGATAATGTCGCCGCTGGGCTTGGCCATGAGCCCGCGCACCCCGGCGAGCTGGCGAACCTGCTGGCGGTTGCCGCGCGCCCCCGAATCCATCATCAGCCAAACCGGATTGTATTCGCGCTTGCCGCCGTTGGATTCCAGCGTCTTCATCAAGGCCGCCGCGATTTGATCGGTCGCGTGCGTCCAGATGTCCACGATCTTGTTGTAGCGCTCGCCCGAGGTGATGACGCCCTTGCGGTGCTGTTTCTCCACCTCCTTGATCTGGACGTGCGCGTCGTCAATCTGGTGTTTCTTCTCCTTCGGAATGGCCATGTCGTCAATGCCAATGGAGACGCCGGCGCGGGTGGCTTCGCGGAAGCCCAATTCCTTGAGCTTGTCGAGCATGATCACGGTTTGCTCGTGACCGGCATGCTTATAGCAGTTCCAAATCAGGTCACCTAGTTGGGACTTGCCGGCGACTTTGTTGAAGAAGCCCAGTTCCGGCGGCCAGATCTCGCTAAAAATGACACGACCCGCGGTGGTTTCGATGAGTTTCTTGTCGGCCGAGCCGTAAACGGTTTTCTTGCCGAAATCCGGGTTGGCCAGCAACAGGCGGTCGTGGGTGCGGAGGTCCCCCTCGGCGTGCGCGAACAGCACTTCGCTCTTGGAGCCAAACACCATGAGACGCTGTCCCTCCTTCTTCGGGAAGCGCGGCTCGGCAGTCAGATAGTAACAGCCGAGCGTGATGTCCTGCGTGGGCGTGATGATGGGACGACCAGACGACGGGCTGAAAATGTTCAGCGACGCCATCATGAGCATGCGGGCTTCCATCTGGGACTCGACCGAGAGCGGCACGTGAACGGCCATCTGGTCGCCGTCGAAGTCCGCGTTGTAGGCGGTGCAGACCAGCGGGTGAATGCGGATCGCCTCGCCTTCGATGAGCACGGGCTCGAACGCCTGGATCGAGAGGCGGTGCAGGGTCGGCGCACGATTGAGCATCACGGGATGGCCCTTGGTGACTTCCTCCAAAATGTCCCAGACCTCCTTCGTCTGGCGCTCGATGAGCTTCTTGGCGGAGCGCACGGTATGCACGTAGCCCAATTCCTTCAACCGGCGGATGATGAACGGCTCGAACAGCACGAGGGCCATCTTCTTTGGCAGACCGCACTGGTTGAGTTTGAGTTCGGGACCGATGACGATGACCGAGCGGCCCGAGTAATCCACGCGTTTGCCCAGCAGGTTCTGGCGGAAACGGCCCGACTTGCCCTTAAGCATGTCGGAAAGCGATTTCAAGGAGCGGTTGCCCGCGCCGGTGACGGCGCGACCGTGGCGGCCGTTGTCAAAGAGCGCGTCCACGGCCTCCTGCAACATGCGCTTCTCATTCCGGATGATGACCTCGGGCGTTTTGAGCGAAAGCAAGTTGCGCAGCCGGTTGTTCCGGTTGATCACGCGGCGGTAGAGGTCGTTCAAGTCGGACGTCGCAAACCGGCCGCCTTCGAGCGGCACGAGCGGCCGCAGGTCCGGCGGAATGACGGGCAGCACGGTCAGGATCATCCATTCGGGATGAACCTTGCTGGCCACAAAGGCCTGAAGAAGCTTGATGCGCTTGGCGAGCTTCTTGCGAATCTGCTTGCTCTTTGTCTCGCCCATAGCCTCCTGCAACTGTTCGGTCTGCTTGACCAGGTCCACGCGGGCGAGGGCCTCCCGCACGGCTTCCGCCCCCATCTTGGCGACGAACGAATCCGCGCCGTAGGTCTCGCGGGCTTCCCGGGCTTCGTGCTCGCTGAGCAACTGGTTCGCCTTCAGGGGCGTCTTGCCCGGGTCAATGACCAGGTAGTCCTCGTAATAGATGACGCGTTCGAGGTTGCGGGCGGTAACATCGAGCACGAGGCCGATGCGGGAGGGCATGCACTTGAAGAACCAGATGTGGCAGACGGGCACCGCCAATTCGATATGCCCCATGCGTTCGCGGCGCACGCGGGCCAGCGTGACCTCGACCCCGCAGCGGTCGCAAACCACGCCGCGGTGTTTGATGCGCTTGTATTTGCCGCAGGAGCATTCCCAGTCCTTCACGGGACCGAAGATGCGTTCGCAGAACAAGCCGCCCTTCTCGGGCTTGAAGGTGCGGTAGTTGATGGTCTCCGGGTTCTTGACTTCCCCCTTGGACCACGAGCGGATGGAATCGGGTGAAGCGACGGAGATGGCGACGTAATCCACCTGGTTGACCTTCTCCAGGCCAAGGAGTTCACGCGCGCTTTCTTTGGTGCTGATCATAGAATTGTTGGTTCGGTCCCGCCTGACGGGACGCACAGTTTCTCAACGGTTACACGGACGTCAACAAGGCCGCGGGGGCTGGGGGCTGGTCCACGGGATTGGTGTAACCCACCCGCACGTCCAAGCCGAGCGACTGCATTTCCTTGACGAGCACATTGAACGACTCGGGAATCCCGGCCTCGAGGCTGTTGTCGCCCTTGACGATACTCTCATAAACGCGGGTGCGGCCCTGCACGTCGTCGGACTTGACGGTGAGCAGTTCCTGCAAGGTGTACGCCGCGCCGTAGGCTTCCATGGCCCAGACTTCCATTTCGCCGAAGCGCTGGCCGCCGTATTGCGCCTTGCCGCCCAGCGGTTGCTGGGTGACGAGCGAATACGGTCCGACCGCGCGGGCGTGAATCTTGTCCGCCACCAAGTGGCCCAGCTTCATCATGTAGATGTACCCGACCACCACCTCCTGATCGAAGGGATCCCCGGTGCGGCCATCGTAGATGATCGTCTTGGCGTGCTCCGGCAGAAGCGCCTGCCCGCCTTCGTCCTTCTGTTTCTGGCCGGCCTGCTTGAGGTATTCGCGGATTTCCCTTTCCTTGATCCCATCGAAGACGGGGGTGGCAAATCGGAGGTTGAGCAGTTTGGCCGCCCAGCCCAAGTGCGTTTCGAGCACCTGCCCGACGTTCATGCGCGAAGGCACACCCAAGGGGTTCAGGACGATGTCCACCGAGGTGCCGTCCGCCAGGAACGGCATGTCCTCGCTCGGCACGATTTTGGCCACGACACCCTTGTTGCCGTGGCGGCCCGCCATCTTGTCGCCCACCGAGAGCTTGCGCTTGGAGGCGACATAGACCTTGACCGACTTGATGACGCCCGTGTCCACGCCCTCGCCGGATTCGATGCGCTCAACCTCTTCGTCGTACTGCATCTGGAGGTCGTCGAATTTCTTCTTAAACGAGCCGATAATCTCGTTGATCTTGTTGCGGATCGGCGAAGGATCAATCTCGATCCGGTCATAAACGGTGGCGAGCTTGCGCAGCAGCGTCTTGGTGATCTTGCGGTTGGCCGGGATGATGATCTCGCCGGTCTCGCTGTTCACCACATCGAGCGGGATCTTCTCCCCGAGCAGGATGTTGCTCAGCGCCTCCGTCAACTGGTCGCGCAATTCGTCGGTCTTCTTCTTGTGCTCTTCCTCGATCTGTTTGGCGTGCTTCCGGTCGTCGGAAACGCGCGTTTCCTTCTCGGTATCCTTTTTCGAGGAAACCTTGACGTCCATGATGATGCCGTAAGTGCCGGACGGCACCTTGAGCGAGGTGTCCTTCACGTCCGCCGCCTTCTCGCCGAAGATCGCGCGGAGCAGGCGCTCCTCGGGGGCGAGTTCGGTTTCGGACTTGGGCGTAATCTTGCCGACGAGGATGTCGCCGGGTTTGACCTCCGCGCCGATGCGAATGACACCGTCCGTGCCCAAGTTCTTGAGCGCCTCGTCGCCGAGGTTCGGAATGTCCCGCGTGATTTCCTCGGGGCCCAGCTTCGTGTCACGTGCGGCGACCTCAAACTCGTCAATGTGGATCGAGGTGAACACGTCGTCCTTGACGATGCGGTCGCTGATGAGGATGGCGTCCTCGAAGTTGTAGCCGTTCCACGGCATGAACGCCACGAGGACGTTGCGGCCGAGGGCCAATTCGCCGCCCGCGGTGCAAGGGCCGTCCGCGATAATCTGTCCCTTTTTCACTGTCTCGCCCTTGTGAACTACAATCTTTTGGTTGACACAGGTGGCCGCGTTCGAGCGCATGAACTTGCGCACCTGATAGACATAGACTCCCTTGTCCGGCTCGTGGCGCAGCTTGCGCTTGGTTTCCGGCAGTTTGCCGTCGGGCGTGATGATAATCTGGCTGCCGGTGATGGACGCTACCTTGCCGGCCTCCTGCGCCACGATGACGGCGCACGAGTCGCGCGCGACGCGCCCCTCCAGCCCGGTGGCCACCAGCGGCGCTTCGGTGACGAGGAGCGGCACGGCCTGGCGTTGCATGTTCGAGCCCATCAACGCGCGGTTCGCGTCGTCGTGTTCAAGGAACGGAATCAGGCTCGCGGCGACGGACACCAACTGTTTCGGCGAGACATCCATGTAATCCACCCGTGCCGGCTCGACGTCCACGAAATCGCCCTTGCCCCGGCACAGCACGCGTTCCTGCGTGAAGTGGCCCTTGTCGTCCACGGGCGCGTTCGCCTGCGCGATGCAGTACTGCTCCTCGCGGTCGGCGGTGAGGTACTCCAGCTTATCGGTCACCCGCCCCTTCTCGACCTTGCGGTAGGGAGTCTCGAGGAAGCCGAAATCGTTGACGCGGGCGAAGGTCGCCAGCGAGGCAATGAGGCCGATGTTCGGACCCTCAGGCGTTTCGATGGGACAGATGCGTCCGTAATGAGAAGGATGAACGTCGCGGACCTCGAAACCCGCGCGATCTCGCGAGAGACCGCCCGGCCCGAGCGCCGAGAGGCGGCGCTTGTGCGTGAGTTCGGCCAGCGGATTGATCTGGTCCATGAACTGACTGAGCTGGCTGCGCCCGAAAAAGTCGCGGATGACCGCAGAGAGCGCCTTGGGGTTGATCAACTTCTGCGGCGTCATCTGCTCGACGGTCTGATCGAACAGCGTCATGCGCTCCTTGACGAGGCGCTCGGTGCGGGCCAGGCCTACGCGACACTGGTTGGAGAGCAGTTCGCCCACGGTCCGCACGCGCCGGCTGCCGAGGTGATCAATGTCGTCCAGCGAACCTTCGCCCTTCTTGAGGCGGAGCAGGTACTTCGTGGCGGCCACGAGGTCCTCCTTGGTCAGGATGCGGGAGTCCCCGCCCTTGATTGTGAGTTTCTGGTTAATCTTGTAGCGCCCCACGCGGCCCAGGTCATAGCGTTTCGGATCGAAGAACAGGCGCTTGATCAGGGCGCGCGCGTTGGCGGGCGTCGGCGGATCGCCCGGGCGCAGCCGCCGGTAGATGTCCTTCAAGGCTTCTTCCTCGTTCTTGGCGGGGTCTTTCTTGAGGCACTTGATCATGATCCCGTCGTCGGCTGAGGTGTCCACGACCTTGATCTTCGTGACGCCCAATTCGGCGATCTGCTTGACCACGGCTTTCGACAGCGGCTCAAAGGCGCGGGCGACGACGAGACCCTTGTCCTGATCCACCGCATCCTCGATCAAGACCTTGTTGGTCAGGTCATCGAGCTTCTCCGCGTCCTTCACGGACATCTCTTCGATGGTGTAGAAGAGCTTGATGATCTCCTCGTCGGTGCCGCGGTTCTTATCGCCGCCATCCTTGCCGCCCTTCACTTCGGCGTCGAGGAAGCTGATCGCCCGGAAAAACGTCGTCGTGAGGAATTTGCGGCGGCGCTTTTTGCGGTCGAGGTACACGTAGAGCATGTCGTTCGTGTCGAACTGGGCCTCGTACCACGAACCACGATCCGGGATGATCCGGAAGGAGTGGAGCAGTTTGCCGTTGGGATGCTGGACAGCCTCGAAGGCCAGGCCGGGGGACCGGTGCAACTGGCTTACGATCACGCGCTCGGCGCCGTTGATGACGAACGACCCTTGAGGCGTCATGAGCGGCAATTCGCCCATGAAAACCTTCTCCTCCTTGACGCTCTTGCCTTCTTCGCGGAGGAGGAAGGTCACATACAACGGCGCACCGAAGGTGAGCCCCTCGCGGAGGGCTTCCAGCCAATCGAGCTTCGGTTCGCCGATCTCATAGGTGTCGAAGTCCAAAACGCATTTTCCGTCGTAGCTTTCGATCGGGAAGACTTCCTTGAACACGGACTGAAGGCCGACCAGCTTGCGCTTGGAGGGCGGCAAATCGCTTTGCAGGAATTCGACGTACGAATGGGTCTGCAATTCGATCAGGTTCGGCGGTGCGATGACTTCTTTGATCTTGCCGAAGTTGATGCGTTCTGTTGCTCGCGATGGCATTTGGACCTTTGCTCAATGATCCCGTCCCGCAGGCGCGGGAACGGGAACTACTTTTTAACTGACAAACAATTCAAGGCAAGCATCCCGGTCCCCCGGGAGACTTGCCCTCTGCCGAACCGCCGCGGTGGATGTGTGTCGCTTTGCCCCGCTGGACGATTCGCGCTCCATTGGACGGCGAACCCGAGGTAGTCCCGCCACAGCGGGACCGCCCCGGGATTCGCCCGAAAGTGCCACTACTTGAGTTCGATTTTGGCGCCGGCTTCCTCGAGCTTCTTCTTGGCGGCGTCGGCATCGGCCTTCGCCGCGCCTTCGAGCACGGGTTTGGGCGCGCCTTCCACGAGCGCCTTGGCTTCGGCCAGGCCCAGACCGGCCTTGACCTCGCGCACGGCCTTGATAACGGCAATCTTCTTGTCGGCCGGGAACGAAACCAAAACCACGTCGAAGTTGGTCTTGGCCTCCGCGGCGGGCGCGGCGGCGGCTCCGGCCGGACCGGCGGCGGCCACAGCCACGGGCGCGGTGGCGGTGACGCCCCACTTCTCTTCCAGTTTCTTGACCAAGTCGGCGGCCTCAAGGACCGTCAATTTGCTCAGTTCTTCCACCAGGTTTGCGATGTCTGCCATGTGTTCTTTCTATGTGTCAGGTGACAAGGGTCAGGCGACAGGAGCAACGGCGGATGGCCAACGCGCCGCCCGTCCTGTCAGGTTTCACTCGTCAAGTGTCACGATGCTTTGTCGTCTCGTCGTCACCCGCGGCCACGAGTGATTTACGTTCACGGCCTGCGAACCGACGATTTACTTTGTGTTGCTTGGTTAAAACTCCCCGCGACCGAACGTCGGCCGCAGGGAAACTCGGTTGTCTCAGCGCCGGCTCAAGCGGTTGCCGGGGCTTCGGCCTTCTCGCTCTTGGCCTTGATCACACGGGCCAGTTGTGACCCGGGCGTGTTGAGCAGAACCACCAACTTGGTGGCCGGGGCCTGCAGCAAGCCCAACAACTTGGCGCGGAGCACGTCCAGCGAAGGCAAATCCGCCAGGGTATTGACTTGCTCCTGGGTCAGGCGTTGGTTCCCAAGAAAGCCGAATTGAATCTTTGGCTTCTCGAACTCGGAAGCGAAAGTCTTCACGACTTTGGCGGCGGCGGAAATGTCCCTCTGCCCGGTCACAACGGCGAGCATTCCCGCCAATGAGCCGTTCAGGTCGCCGATGTTGGCTTCCTTGGCGGCAAGCGCGAAGACTGAATTCTTGACGACATGCAACTCCGCGCCGGCCTTGTTCAGGCGTTTTCGCAGTTCCGTCAGCGGGCCGACCTTCAATCCGGTGTAGTTCACCACGATGAAGAAGGGCGACGCGTTGAGGCGTTGCACGTACTCTTTGGTCAGACATTGTTTTTCTGGGCGCATGGCTCTGGAGCGTTAGACGCGTTCTCGGTGATTTCGTTAGGCCGCGACCGTGAATTCTTTCAGATCAATCCGAATCGGCGGGCTCATCGTCGCGGACAACGTGCAACTCAGGATGTACTGGCCACGCACACTGTTCGGACGCGCCTTGTTCACCGCCTCCATGACGGACCGCGCATTTTCCTCGATCTGAGCCGGCGCAAACGCCGCCTTGCCCACCGGCACGTGGATGTTGCCCGCCTTGTCAATCTTGAACTCGACGCGGCCCGCCTTCACCTCCCTCACCGCTTTGGCGGTGTCCTCGGTCACGGTGCCGGTCTTCGGGTTGGGCATCAGGCCGCGCGGGCCGAGCACCTTGCCGAGCTTGCGCACCTCGCCCATCGCCTCGGGAGTGGCGACCGCTACGTCGAAATCCGACCAGCCTTCCTGGCACTTTTTGATCATGTCGTCATAACCGACGTATTCCGCCCCGGCCGCCTTGGCCGCGTCCGCAGCGGCACCCGGCTTGGCAAAGACGAGCACGCGCACCACCTTGCCGCTACCGTGGGGCAACGGAACTGTGCCACGCACCATCTGGTCGGATTGCTTTGGGTCCACGCCCAAGCGAAAGGCGAGGTCCACGGTTTCGTTGAACTTGGCCTTCGGGAACTTGGCGAGGATTTCGACGGCGGCCTTGAGCGAATAGGATTTGCTCGCGTCCACCTGTTGGAGGGCTTTCTTGTATCGTTTGCTTGGCATGTTATTGGGTGCGGTGAAACGAACCCGGCTCCGCCGCGCGGCAGCCGGATTCTCCCGCAGTTGTACTTAATCGACGACTTCGATGCCCATGCTGCGGGCCGTGCCGGCGACAATTCGCGAAGCGGCCTCTTCGGAGGTCGCGTTCAAGTCCTTCATCTTGAGTTTGACGATGTCGAGCACTTGTTTCCTAGTCACTTTGCCGACCTTCTCCTTGTTCGGCTCCTTGGACCCGGCCGTGATGCCGGCGGCCTTCTTGAGGAGTGCGGAAGCGGGCGGCGACTTGGTGATGAATTTGAAGGATTTGTCCTGAAAAACCGTTATGACCACGGGGATCAACATGCCGGCCTGCTCTTTGGTGACCGCATTGAACTCCTTACAGAAGCCCATGATGTTGACGCCGTGCTGACCCAACGCCGGGCCAACCGGGGGCGCCGGATTGGCCTGGCCCGCCGGAATCTGCAACTTGATGATTGCTGTGACTTTCTTTGCCATGTTCGTTAAATCGTTGAATCGTCAAACCGTGGAATCGTCCGTGCGTCGCGTCGTCAGACCGCTTCAGTGACTGGACGCCTCACGGTTCAACGGTTTCAGCCTTTTTCCACCTGCCAGTATTCGAGCTCGACCGGCGTGTTCCGGCCAAAAATATTGACCGTGACCTTCAACTTGCCGCGCTCGGGTTCGATTTCTTCAATCACACCGCTGAAGTTCAGGAACGGACCGTTGTTGATTTTCACGGTTTCGCCCACGTCGAAACTCACCTTGGGCCGTTCCGTCTCCTCCGATGTAGATATCTGCAGCTTGATCTGCTCGACCTCCTCAGCCGGAGTGGGCTCGGGGCGGTCGCCACCAATAAAGCCGATTACGCCCTGGGTTTCCTTGATGAAATACCACGGCTTTTCGATGATGCGCTTGTTCTCGTCCAGCAGAACCATGTCCACAAAAACATACCCCGGCCAGAGTTTGCGCATGGAGACGGTCTTTTTCTGGTTGCGCACCTCCACGACCCTCTCCATCGGCACCAAAACCTCTTTGATGTAAGCCCCCATCTCTTCGGTCTTGATGCGCTTCTCAATGCTCTCCCGCACTTTCTGCTCTTGGCCGGAAAGCGTGTGAATGACAAACCACTGGGATTGCATGGCGATGGCGGGCCTAGCCCATCACGTTCCGGGCCAGGAACGCGAAAACGAGGTCAACGAGGACGGTGAACAGACCGAGGAGCAGGATGGAAATGAAGACCACCACGGTGGAGCCCTTCAACTCATCCCACGTGGGCCAAGTACATTTCTTGAGCTCCTCGCGGGTTTGCTGAACGTAGTTCGCAAACCGCACGAGGTAGCCCTTGTACCAGAGAACCGCGAATGCGATTCCAACCAGCACAACCCAAATCAGGATTTTTACTAGATCACTCACAATTTTTTCCTGGCGGAGAGGGAGGGATTCGAACCCCCGTTCCGCTCACGCGGAAAGCGGTTTTCAAGACCGCCGCAATAGACCACTCTGCCACCTCTCCGACGACGTTGTTTGGCAGGGCGGGAGGGACTCGAACCCCCAACCAACGGTTTTGGAGACCGCTACTCTACCAATTGAGCTACCGCCCTAAACTCTTGGCCAGTGGTAATGCTCTCAGGGCTCGAACCGGGGGCGACTATCCCGCCGCCCCCAATCCTGCAATCGCTTATTCAATGATTTCCGTCACGCGACCCGCGCCAATGGTTCGCCCTCCTTCGCGGATTGCAAAACGCTGACCGCGCTCCATGGCAATGGGTGAAATGACTTTCACCTCGACTGAGACGTTGTCACCCGGCATCACCATCTCCACCTTGTCACCGGTGGGCGATTTGATGTCCCGCACGTCGCCGGTTACGTCCGTCGTCCGGAAGTAGAATTGCGGCCGGTAGTTAACAAAGAACGGCGTGTGCCGACCGCCCTCTTCCTTCGAGAGCACGTAAACTTCGGCCTTGAAGTGCGTGTGTGGCGTGATGCTGCCCGGCTTGGCCAAAACCATGCCACGCTCGACTTCTTCCTTCTTCGTTCCCCGGAGCAGCACCCCCACATTGTCGCCAGCAGTCGCCTCGTCGAGCAACTTCCGGAACATCTCGATGTCCGTAGCCACAGTCTTGCGCGTTTCGCGCAGACCGACGATCTCGACGTCGCTCATCTTCTTAAGCACGCCACGTTCGACGCGACCCGTCACGACGGTGCCGCGGCCTTCAATGTTGAACACGTCTTCAACGCTCATGAGGAACGGTTTGTCCACCTCGCGCGCCGGAAGCGGGACAAACTCGTCAATGGCCTTCAGCAAAGCTTGAATGGAAGCTTCGCCGGCAGGATCCCCCGCCATGGCTGCCTTCGCGCTGCCACGGACGATGGGCGTCTTTTCGCCAGGAAAACCGTATTTCGTGAGCAGGTCGCGCAACTCCATCTCCACAAGGTCGAGGAGTTCGGCGTCGTCCACCAAATCCACTTTGTTCAGGAACACCACAATGGATGGCACGCCCACTTGGCGGGCAAGCAGAATGTGCTCACGCGTTTGCGGCATCGGACCTTCGGAAGCGTCCACCACTAGGATGGCACCATCCATCTGGGCCGCGCCCGTAATCATGTTCTTGATGTAATCGGCGTGCCCGGGGCAATCCACGTGGGCATAATGACGCTGCTCGCTCTCGTACTCCGTGTGAGAGACGGCAATGGTCACCGTCTTGGAGTCGTCGCGCACGGTGCCGCCCTTGGTGATTTCGGCGTAACTCTTGAGCTGCGCCATTCCCTTCCGGTTCTGCACCATCACGATTGCAGCCGTCAGGGTGGATTTGCCGTGGTCAATGTGACCGATCGTGCCGACGTTAGCGTGCGGCTTGGTTCGTTGAAATTGCTCTTTTGCCATTGCGATTCCTACGTTGTTGTTCTCGTTTTCGTTTCTCTTGACACTACAAACTGGAGCCCATGATCAGGATTGAACTGATGACCTCGTCCTTACCAAGGACGCGCTCTGCCGACTGAGCTACATGGGCAAACCTGCGCCGTCATCTCAGTCCCGAATTCACTGCTCGACAGCAGAAAGCGACAAAAAACCGCCACCCCTAGCTCTCTTTCACCGCCAAGCTGAAGGGGTTGGCAATTCTTCAAGGTTTTTGCTGCCCAACGACCGGGCGGGAGATTACGCAAACGATCAAGTCATGTCAACGGGGTTTTGTCAGTTTTTTGTCGTTCCGGGTCGCAAGCTGCGGACAGTCAGACACCACCGCTACCCGTAGCAGACCCCATATGATATCCCAGCTCGTTGACGGTCTTGAAATGGAGTTTGGCGACCTTGACCAACGCCTTCGGGCCATGCTTGCCAACGAACTCACTCCCGGCCCGCTTCGCCGCCTCGGAACAACCTTTGGGGAAATCCACGCCGAATTGCTTGCCCAAGGCCCTCAGCCGCGTCACGAACTCATGCCGAGCCAGAATCGAGGCCGCTGCCACCGCCAAGTCTTCTTCGGCTTTGTGTCGCTGGACCAGCTCAACGGTCCGCCCGAGCGACATCAAAGCACGACCGACCGTTGCCTTGCTGGCGGCAAACTGGTCGCTGATGGCCCGCACCGGGGGCGGATTCATGCGGTGCTTCTGGCCCATCAGATTCTCAATCACCCGCGCGTGCCCCCACGCCAGAAGTTCATTCACCGTCCGCATCTTCGCGTGCAAACGGTTGTAGGCCTCGTTCCCAATCGGCACAACCGATGTCACGCAGCCCGGCGTCTGGCAGATCAACTCCGCCAAGTCCGCGATCCGCTTGTCGCTCGCAATGTTCTTGCTATCGCGAATGCCCTGGTCCTGCCATGCCTTGACGACGCTTTCGTTGACATAGACGCCGGCCACGCAGAGCGGCCCGAAGAGGTCGCCTTTTCCGGATTCATCCACGCCCAACCTGGGCAGCAACAAATCTGGATTCAGCACCGCTTCGTAACCCAGCCGCGCCTCCTTCAGAACTTCCGGTTCGAGCACGAACTCGACAAACTCTTGCGTGCCCTTGCCTTGCACGACGAGCTTGCCGCTTTCGTAAAAAACCACGTTCGTCTTCTCCCGCTCCCCGGCGAACCGCGCATAGGACACGTCGCGGAAGGTGTAGCCATGCGCCTTCAGCCAGGCGTGCAAGGTCCGGGCCTGGGCATCAGTCAGTTTACACGTGTAACTCGTCAGCGGTTTCACCAAGTTGGCCCAGCGTAGAGCCTCTCATGCCACTTTGGCGATGAAGTTTTTAACATAAGCAACGCCACCACTGGGTCTGTCTCTGGGGGCGCTTTGATGGGAGGAAGGCATGATGCCGCTGACTGGGCGTCAGACAGAATCACCGACTCTGACAGGGCGCGTCTCAGCCTTGGCTAACCTTCAGCGCGCTGAACCTCGTCTCGCACGCAAAATCGCCTGCGCGGCATGGGTCACGGCTTGAGCGAGTTCGCGCGGTTCCACCACCCGGGCATCGCCGCCCCAGCTCAACACCCAGCGGGTGACTTCTTCGAGACCGGAAAGGCGCAACGTGAGTTCCACGCCGCCGTCGCACAAGTCGCGGAGTTGTTGGGACTCATGCCACTTCTTTTCGCGCACGAAATCCGCCGCCCCGGCCTTGAATCGCAGCACGACCCGGTAGTCGCCCTGCCCGGAGCGGACGCCGAAGCTGCCGCGCAGCCGGTTTTCGAGCGAGAATCTCCGGGGGCGCGGGAAGGTCCGACCCGTGGGTTTGATCGCTTTGATGCGCGCGGGAACGAAAGTCCGCAGGTCCTGGCGCAGATGATCGTGGGCGAAAAGAAACCACTCGCCGTTGATGTTGGCGAGATGGTAGGGGTCAATCACACGCCGCTCGGCCTGGCACTGGCCGGGTTTGCGGTAGGTGATTTCAAGTTGCTGGCGATGCGCTGCGGCCTTGGCAAGCGTGTCGAAGGTCTGCAAATCGAGGATCGGCTCGGCGCGGGTGCGGAAGGAAATGGTTTGGTCCACCTCCGCCAAGTCCACGGAGATGGTGTCCGGCAGGCTTTGCTCCATCTTACGGATGGCGCTGAGGAGCGGTTTCTCAAAGCTCGTGCCGCGGTATTGTTGGAGCGCCTTCTCCGCCACAACCAGGGCGACGAGTTCGCCTTCGGTGATTTGCAGCGTGGGGAACGCCTTGATCTCCTCGGTGTAATGGTAGCCGAAGCGCGAGGCGTCGTAGGCGATCGGCAGGTTGAGTCGGTCGCGCATGAAGTCGAGGTCGCGCTGGATGGACTTGGCACTGACCTCAAGGGTTCGGGCGAGGGTCGTGCAATTGGGGTAGTCCCCGGCTTGGAGGGCTTGATGAATGCGCAGCATCCGCTCCAGCGGCGGGCGCGAATGGAGTTGGTCGCCGGGCATCGGATGGGCGGGTCAGAACCCCGCGCCTTGGGTGGAACGGACCTCCACAAGCCGCGTGTCGGCAATGATCGGCAATCCATCCACACTCTTGCCCGGGGCACCGCGGACAAACACGACGCGCTGAAACCCTTCGCGGCGCAAGAGCGAAGCCCACTCGGCCGCGAGTTCGTTGAGTTGCTCCGGCGCGGAGAAATACCAACCGAAGGCGACCACCGCGAGGTCGCGTTTCACCTGCATACGATGCAAGGCCGGCCCGAGCGATTCCCGCGAGAGTTGGACCAGGTAGCCATCCTCGCGGTAGGCCGGGCGCATGAGGTTGATGTGCTCCCAGCGATAGTGTTGCAGGACCACGTCGGTCGCCGCGTCTTCGTGGAAACGAGGGCGCGTGTCTGCAACCTGCGGCGTCTGGGCGCAGGAAACGAGAAGTGCCAGCCCCAGCGCAAAGACCGGGCTCGGCCAAAAGTGAAATTGCTTTCTTGTCATGGTTCACCAAAGACTCGGCGCGGCCCCAATGACCGCCATACAGGTTCAAGCGCATCGAATGCCACAGTGCGCGCCGGCATTGTCATCGGGCGGCGCATTCACGCGTCCGGGTTCGTCTGACGCGCGCGGGCGAGGCGCAAAAATGGCGAGGCGGGGGACACCTGTCAACGGGGTTGTGCAATCCCACAGCGAAGTCCCCAAGAAAGTCAAAGCGGTCGAGAATTCGATCGAAGCAATCCTCGGACACCCTGAACCTTGGGACGTCATTCTTGACTCATGGAAAGCTCTCCCCGAGCCACAGTCTGCGCTTTGAAGCCTCGAACCCAAGGGACGATTCTGTGTTGCGCATGCAACACAGAATTGTCCCGTCGCAAAATGAGGTGCGATGACGCGGCAAGCACGCGGGTAGTCGCTTCGGAGCTGAGGGAACGCCGGACGCGCGTGGCATGCTGGTGGCCGGCGGCCAGCGACAACTCCATTTGTCCCAACTTGCAACGAGGTTCAGCCGGTTCGGGACACAAGCCAAATCACGCGGCCAGTCGCCCACCCTCATTCCCAGCCCAGCCAGCGTCCGCCTTGGTACGTGAGGAATGCCAGCAACCACGCCAAGGCGCCCATGTAGGCCCATTGCAGCAGCGGCCAGCGCCAGGAATTGGTTTCGCGCCTCACGATGGCCACGGTGCTGACGCATTGCAGGGCGAACACGTAGAAAACCATCAGCGTGACGCCCAGCAGCGTTGTGTACAGCGGTGACCCGTTGGGGCGGGTTTGTACCTGGAGCGTGCGGGCCAGGGTGCTCACCCCGGAATCGTCCGGAGCTTCCTCGCCGACGTTATAGACGATGGACATGGTGCTGACGAACACCTCGCGCGCGGCGAAGGAGGTCACGATGCCGATCCCGATCTTCCAGTCGAACCCCAGCGGAGCAATCACCGGTTCAATGGCGCGGCCCAGCAGGCCGGCGAAGCTCCCGCGCAACCGCGCGCTGGCTTCCGCGTGCTCCAGCGCGGTGAGTTCGGTTTCGGCCTGGCTCTGGCTCAGAGCCCCCGAGGCCAGGCTGGCTTCGATGGCTTGGCGTTGCGCTTGGAAAGCGCGGTCACGCTCCGCGCTCTTTGGATACGTGGCCAGAAACCAGAGGATGATGTTTATGCCGAGGATGACCGTGCCAGCGCGCTGGATGAAAAGCTTGGAACGATCCCACATGTGGCGGAAAACCACGCGCACCAAGGGACGCCGGTACGGCGGCAGTTCCATGATGAGCAACGGGGGTTCCCCTTTGAGCAACGTCTTCTTGAAAACCCACGCCATCGCCAGCGCGGCCACGATTCCCAGCAGGTACATCCCCAGCAGGGTCAATCCCTGCAACTGGAAGATGCCCCCCCACCGCCGTTGGGGGATGCAGGCCGCGATGAGCAGGGTGTAAACGGGCAACCGCGCCGAGCAACTCATCAGCGGCGCGATCAGAATCGTCACCAGCCGGTCCTTCGGATTCTCGATGGTGCGCGTGGCCATGATGCCGGGAATCGCGCAGGCGAATGAACTGAGCATCGGGATGAAGCTCTTGCCGTGCAGCCCGACCTTGCTCATCACGCGGTCCATCAGGAACGCCGCCCGCGCCATGTAGCCGCTGTCCTCGAGAAAGCCGATGAAGAGGAAGAGCAGCAGAATCTGCGGCAGGAAGACCACCACCGCGCCCACGCCGGCTACCACGCCGTCGGCCAGCAGGCTGTTCAAGTCGCCCGGCGGAATCGCGCGGCCCACCGCCCCGGCCAGCCAGTCCACCCCCGCTTGCAGCGCATCCATCGGCAGGCGTGCGAATACAAAAATGCTCTGGAACATCAGCGCCATTACGGCGAAAAAGATCAGCGTGCCCCAAACGCGATGTGTGACGACGCGATCCGCGCGGTCGCTCCAGGTTTCGCCCGGCGGCAGAAACTCCTGGGTGACTTCGGCGGCCAGCGCCGACACCGCCGAGTAACGCGCCTCGATGGCCGTGCTGACCCAATCCAGACCCGCGGCCTCCAGCCGCTGTCGCGCGGCGGCCACGGCTTGCAGCACGCTTGCGGGATAATGTTCGCCGCTCGACGCCAGCGCCCGCTCGTTGCCCAAGATCAACAACGCTTCGCCGTCCGCCTGCGTGCGCCGTTCCCTAAAATTCCAGGTGAGCACCGCCGCGAGCTTCTGTGCTTCCTCCAGAAACGCTCCCGGCAACTTGCAGAAGCGGTGAACCGCCGGTGGCCTCGGAGTCTGGAGCGCCGACACAATCTCGCGGCGCAACTCGGCGACGCCTTGTCCGCTGCTGGCCACCACCGGCACAACGGGCACCCCGAGCCGCTGCGCCAGCTTGGCGGCATCAATGCGATGCCCGTTCTGCTCCGCCACGTCCACCATGTTCAGCGCGATGATCGTGGGATGGCCCAACTCGATGACTTGCGTGGCGTAGTAAAGATTCCGCTGGAGGTTGAAGGCGTCCACCACCACGACGATCAGGGCCGGAGGTGGCAACTCCGGCAGGCGGCTGAGCAGCACGTCGCGGGCGATTTGCTCGTCGAGCGATTGCGGGCTCAGGCTGTAGGTGCCGGGGAGATCGAGCACCCGGGCATCGAGCTCCTGGGGCGCGCCAAGCAGCGGTCCTTCCTTGCGCTCGACTGTCACGCCGGCGTAGTTGCCCACCTTGGCGCGTAAGCCGGTCAGCGCATTGAAAAGCGTGGTCTTGCCGCAGTTCGGATTGCCCGTCAGCGCGATGAAACGCGGCCCGCCTGGACGTGAAGCTGGCGGGGGTGCGGCGGCGGGTGACGACGGCGGCGGCATCGCATCAGTGGCGTCCGCCAAGACTCACCCAAACCTGCTCGGCCTCGTGACGACGCAGCGTGAGATTGTAGCCGCGGACCTTGATCTCCACCGGGTCGCTCAGCAGGGCGAAACGCACCAGTTCCACCGGCGTACCCGGGAGCAGCCCCAGCTCCATGAGCCGCGAACGGCTTTCCGCCGGCAAACGAATGTCCGCCACGGTGGCGCAAGCTCCCGCGGGAATGGCGGTCAACGGCTGGAAACCTTCAGACATGGTCAGGCCGATTTGGAGTCGGGCGGGACGGGTTCCACCCAAATGCTGCGGGCCACTTCTTCACTGAGGCCAAAGCGGGCGTTGCAGACCTGGCAGATGAAATTCGATTGCCGGCTGAGGAGCTTGATCTTGCGCCGCTCGCCCATGCCGAGTTCGCGCAGGCGGGCGCGCAATTCCGGCGACGCGGCCAGTTGTTTGATGCAAACCTCCGTGCCGGCGGCCACGCGACTGAGCGGGCAGACGCCGGGCTCGGCGCACTGGCCTTCCAGCATCTCGCAAGCTTTCGGCGGGCTCTTCACTGGCGCGCAAGGTAGGCTACCCCGCCCCGGCTGGCAAGAAGACGCCCGCGTTGAGATGCGCCCACCCGTGGCGCGGATCCCAGATTGCACTCGCCGAGCCGGCGGGATTATTCTGGCCACGTCATGATCGAGCCCAGCCACACCCAGATTCAGACCCTCGGCCCTTGTGCTGTTCCTTCGCCCTTGCAACTGGCGGCGGAACCGGGCGCCGGTCGCGGCCGGTTTGTGCCCGATGGCGCCCGCGTGCGGTATCAAGCCGAATTCGCCACCGGCGCGGACCTGCCGCCCGAGGTGTCGTTTGAAAAAGCCGGGCCGCGGGAAAAGTTGTTCTTCGACCCAAAGCAATCGCGGGCCGCCATCGTCACCTGCGGCGGCCTCTGCCCGGGATTGAACAACGTGATCCGCTCGGCGTTCATGGAGTTGCATCACCATTATGGCGTGCCGGAAATCCTCGGCCTGCGTTACGGCTACGCCGGCTTGAATCCGGCGGTGGGCCAACCCCCGTTGCGCCTGACCGCCGAACTGGTGGACGACATCCACGAGGATGGCGGCACCATCCTGGGCTCGTCCCGCGGCCCACAGCCGACCGAGGTGATGGTGGATTTCCTGGTCGAGCGCGGCATCAACGTGCTGCTCTGCACAGGTGGCGACGGCACCCTGCGTGGCGCGCGGGATCTCGCCCTCGAAGCCCGCCGCCGCAACCTGCCCATTGCGGTCGTCGGCATCCCCAAGACGATTGACAACGACGTGATGTACGTAGCGCGGACGTTCGGGTTGATCACGGCCACCGAGAAGGCCGCCGAGGTGCTGGACTGCGCGCACAACGAGGCCAAGAGCGTCTTCAACGGCGTGGGCCTGGTTAAAGTCATGGGCCGCGACGCGGGCTTCATTGCCGCCTATGCCACCATCGCCAGTCAGGAGGTCAACTTCACGTTGATCCCCGAGGTGCCGTTGCGGCTCGACGGCCCGCGGGGTTTCCTCGAAGTCCTGCGCCGCCGTTTGGAAGCGAGGCATCATGCGGTGGTGCTGGTGGCGGAGGGCGCGGGCCAAGACCTGCTGGCCAGTGACACCACCCTGCGGGACGCCTCGGGCAACAAGCTGCACGCGGACATCGGCCCGTATCTCAAGGAGCAAATCCTCGCGCATCTGAAACAAGCGCGCGTGCCGGTCGAGGTGAAATACTTCGACCCCAGTTACCTCGTGCGGAGCGTGCCCGCGAACTCCGACGACGCGATGTTGTGCGACCAACTGGCCCGGAACGCGGTTCACGCGGCGATGGCTGGAAAGACAAACGTGGTGATCGGGCTTTGGAACAGCCTGTTTACGCACGTCCCCATCCCACTGGCCGTTAGCGCCAAGAAACGCGTGGACCCGACCGGCCCGCTATGGACCTGTGTTCTCGCGGCGACCGGACAGCCGGCGGCGTGGGCCTGAGTTGAAGCCGCCGCTGCCGCCGTCGCAGCCGGAGCTTGTCAGGAAACGACCAAGAAATCGCCCGGTCGGGCCCTTGCACGATTTCGCTGCCCGGATATGAGTTGGCCGTCCGGCACGGCTTCCTGCCTACTCCTCCCCGTTGCCGGCATCACGCCGTTCCCAGCGGCGTTGCTGGCGCTCCGGCAGGCTGGTGTCCACCTTCACGTAATAGGTGTCCTCGCCGAACAACTCGTCGGCGGCGCGCTGGAGCGCGACCGACGGAGTGACGGCAAAGCGATCGTGCGTCTCCACAAACACGCTCTCGCCGCCCGGCCGCATGAAGCAGAGGTAAAGCGGACACTTGCCGCGATGGGCCTCGACGAGTTCGCGCACCGCGTCCAGCTTCTCCAAGGTCAGGTGCGCGGTTTGGAGGCGAAGGTGAACCTGCTTGGTGTAGCGTTTGGGCGCTTCCTCCAGCGGCATGATCTCTTGCGGGAACAGCTTGGGCTTGTCTTCGCCTGTGTTCACCTCACCGATGACGAGCACGGCGCGGTTCAGCGTGAGCAACTCGCGGTACTTGTCGTAGTTCTCGTTCAGGCACAGCACCTGCACCGAACCTTCAAGGTCTTCCAGCGTGGCAATGAGGTAAGGCTTGTTGGACTTCTTGGAAACGCCCGCCTGGACCGCGGCGATGAGTCCGCCGATGCGCGTGAGGGTGCGGTTGGGCAGGCTCGCGAGGGTGGCGGTGTTGGCCAGCGCGTACTTCTCCAAGATCGGTGCGTGTGGCGTGAGCGGATGGCCGGTGACGTAGAAGCCAAGAAGTTCTTTTTCGTGCGCGAGCAGTTCGTGCTGCGGCCACTCGGGCAGGTTCAGGTTGGCCTCAACAGGTTTGGCGGATTCCTCGCCCAGCATGCCGAAGAGCGAGCTTTGCCCGCGCTGGCGGTCCGCGTGAATGCCGGCGGCGCGGGTCAAGGCCATCTCCGTCTGCGCCATCAAGGTGGCCCGCGTCTGGCCGAAGCCATCGCACGCGCCGGATTTGATGAAGGCTTCGAGCATCTTGCGGTTCACAGTCCGCGTGTCCACGCGCTCGCACAAATCGAAGAGCGTTTTGAACGGCCCACCCTCGCGTCGGGCTTCAAGCAAGCTTTGCACGGCAACCTCGCCCACGCCTTTGATGGCGGCGAGGCCGAAGCGGATCGCGCCCAGCGTGCTGCCGGCATCCTTCCGGCTGGACTGATTCCTTTCCGCATTCTCACCCTGCGCAGAATTTTGATCTGCCGGCAGGATGCCGGCAGCACGCTGTTGATTTGCGCCCATCCAGT
>CAZJTM010000038.1:0-21930 GCA_964548925.1 uncultured Verrucomicrobiota bacterium
TCGGGCGCCGCGCGCGACAGGGCTGATTACTTGAGCGCCAGACTCCGCGCCGCGACGAGCCTGATGGTGGGCACGCTGTTCATCGTCGGCGCGCTGACGATGTTGGGCCTGACGAACTTCATCGGTTGGGCCGTGGTAGCGATGATCGTCTTCAGCGTCGGGGAAATGCTGGCCAGCCCGAAGTTCAGCGAATTCCTCGGCAATATCGCGCCGCCGGACAAAAAGGCCATGTGGATCGGCTTTTCGCAAGCGCCGATCCTCATCGGCTGGACTCTCGAAGGAAAGTTCGGCCCGGAGCTGTACCACCACTTCTCGGCGAAGGATGAATTCGCGCGACAGGCGCTGGTGCAACACGGCTGGACGTTGGACGCGGTGAGCCAGCAGGCGTTGCCCGTCGGTGAAGCCTTTCAGAAACTGGTCGAGGTCACCGGTCATATGCCGGCGGCGCTGACCCGGCAGCTTTATCAAACCCACCACGTTGGCGTGACGTGGTTCGTCTTTGCCGCCATCGGGATTGCGGCGGCCGTCATGATCCATTTCTATGGACGCTGGATTCAAAGACTCGCGCAACAGGAGAACAAGCCATGAACACCACCCGCCGGAACACGCTCCACTTCATCTTCAACCGCCGCAGCATTCGGGTTTACGCCCCGGGCGACGTGCCGGATGCCGATGTGCAACTGATCCTCGAAGCCGCCATGGCCGCGCCCTCGGCGGTGGCGAAAGACCCGTGGCGGTTTGTCGTGGTTCGCAGCCAAGCCCAACGCGACCTGCTCGTGAGAGAGCTGACCAACGGCGCGATGCTGGCGAACGCCCCGCTCGGCATCGTGGTGTGCGGTGATGTGGAGCAGGCGCACGACCGGCAACTCAGTTACCTGTTGCAGGACTGCTCGGCCGCCATCGAGAACCTGCTGTTGGCGGTGCAGACGCTCGGCTACGGCGGGTGTTGGCTGGGCGTGCATCCGCGCGAGAATCGAATGCGCCACGTCTCCCGGACGCTGGGCCTCCCGGCCTCCGTTATTCCCGTCGGCATCGTCGCGATCGGGCGCCCCGGCGAGCGCAAGGAAGCCCGGACGCGGTTCAATCCGGCGTTTGTCCATCGGGAACGCTGGTGACGGGTCGGCGGCACTGGCCCGGGGTGTCCGCCAGTCTTGGTTGGGCAGGCTGCGTCTGTGATCGGAACCAGGCTTGCATCGCGAGCGTCTTTCGGACAAGTATTTGCCCAGGCAATGGGGTTTGCCATCCCGCGAGGGAAAACCGCCTGAGCGAGTCTCAGAGCCGATGACTCCTACCGAGCACGGGTGTGTGCGGTGGATTTGTTATGAGTTATCTCTGGATTTTCATGGGCAGCGGGCTGGGCGGTGTTGCCCGGTTTGGCGCTTCGGGCTTTGTTGCCCGCCGATTCGGCGAGACTTTTCCTTGGGGCACGCTGCTGGTCAACGTCACCGGCTCCTTCATCATCGGCTGCTTTGCCACGCTGACGGGCCCGGAGGGACGCTGGTTTGTCTCCCCTTCCGCCCGGCAATTCGTGATGCTTGGCGTTTGCGGCGGCTACACGACGTTTTCCTCGTTCAGCCTGCAAACCCTCTCGCTCGCCCGCGACGGCGAATGGTTCAAGGCGGGGGCCAACAGCGCCCTGTCTTTCGCGCTGTGCCTCGTCGCCGTCTGGCTCGGCCATCTGCTCGCCGCCAGCCTCAATTCACCGAAAGGACTCTGACATGCAAATCCCTCGTGACGCGGTGCTGTTGCGCATCTTCATCGGTGAGAGCGACCGTTGGCATCACCAGCCGCTCTACGAGGCCATCGTGCTCAAGGCCCGCGAACTCCATCTGGCCGGCGCGACGGTCTTGCGCGGGCCGATGGGCTTCGGCAAGGCCAGCCGCCTGCACACCGCCAAAATCCTCCGGCTCTCCATGGACCTGCCGCTCGTCATCGAGATGGTGGACAGCGAGGAGAAGATCAACGAGTTTCTGCCCGTGCTCGAAGACATGATTGGCGGTGGGTTGGTCACGCTGGAAAAGGTGAAGGTGATTCATTACCGGCATGGGCCGGAGGAGCCTGCACCGGAAATCTAAACCGCTCCCAACATGGACAACATCTGGTTCATCGCCGCGTTTTGGATGGGATTGGCGCTCCTGGCCAGCTTGCTCTCCATCCGGCTGGGCATTTCGGTCGCGCTCATCGAAATCCTGGTGGGGGTGGTCGTCGGCAACCTGCACCCGTCCGGCCAGGCGCCGCTCCTGCACACGACCGAATGGACCAACTTCCTGGCCATGCTCGGCAGCGGCGTGCTTACGTTCTTGGCCGGCGCGGAAATTGACCCCGCCTCGCTCAAGGCCAATCTGCGCGCCAGCCTGACGATTGGCATCACGTCCTTTCTGCTGCCGTTCTTCGGAGTCTGGTTCTTCGCGCAATACGCCCTGCACTGGCCGCTGCATCAGGCGTGGATCGCCGGCATCGCGTTGTCCACGACGAGCGTGGCGGTGGTGTATGCCGTGATGATCGAGGGCGGCTTGGGCAGCACCCCGCTGGGCAAAACGCTGCTGGCCGCGTGCTTCATCACCGACTTCGGCACGGTGCTGGCGCTGGGCGTCCTGTTCGCCGATTTCAACATCTGGCTCATCGTGTTCGTGGCCGTGTCGGCGTTGCTGCTCTGGTTCATGCCGCGCTGGACGCAGTTCATCATCACCCGGCTGGGAGCGACGCGCGTGAGCGAGCCGGAGGTGAAGTTCCTGTTTCTTGTGCTGTTCTTCCTCGGGGGCTTGTCCACCACCGCCAAGAGCGAGGCGGTGCTGCCCGCGTATCTGCTCGGCCTCGTCGTCGCGGGCGTGTTCCTGCGCGACAAGACGCTCGTGCATCGGATGCGTTCCATCGCCTTCGCCATCTTCACACCGTTCTATTTCATCAAGGCGGGCCTGTATGTCTCGCTGTCGGCGCTGTGGACGGCGCTGGGCGTCATCGCAGTGCTGCTGGCCATGAAAATGATCACGAAATTCATCGGCGTGTGGCCGTTGTCGCGCGTGTTCTACATGCGGTCGCGCGAGGCGAATTACACCGCGTTGCTGATGTCCACGGGACTGACCTTCGGCACCATCTCCGCGCTGTTCGGCCTCCAAAACAAGATCATCAGCCAGGAACAATACTCCGTGCTGGTCACGGTCGTCATCTTGAGTGCGTTCGTACCCACGCTGATCGCCCAGAAGTTCTTCCAACCGACCCTGCGCACGATGAACGCCTGGGGCCGGCTCTATCAACGCAAAGTCAACACCAAGCCCGTCACACCAACCCAACCCACCGGAAAGTGAGGCGATTATGTTCCAGAAAATCCTCGTCGGATACGACGGCTCGAAAGGCGGCCAGGCCGCGCTCGAGCGCGCCGCGGCGCTCGCCCGCGAGGGCAACGCCCATTTGACTGCCATCTGGGTCCGCCAGCCCCTGCCCCGACACGCCGACTTGCCCGGCGAACCGGAAGGTGAGGCTGAAGCGGCCCAAGACTACTTCGCCGAGCGCAAACGCGAGGTGGAGGAGGTGGCCAAACGCTTCGGTATCGCCATCGGCTGCGAAAGCAAGGCCGGCCACGCCGCCAAGGTCATCGTCAACTTCGCCAAGGAAAAGGGCTACGACCTTATCGTCGTCGGTCACAGTGATCATTCCGAACTCTGGGGCCGGCTGCTGGGCGACACCGCCGACCGCATCAGTGACCACGCGCATTGCAGCGTGCTGATCGTGAAATCGTGAGATCCATTGCGGATGAGGCCTCGCGAGAGCGCGATCCCTGGAATAAGCCGCGGTGCAAACCCATCGCGGTGGCGGGCTATCTGGTGACGGCGCTGGGCACGGCGGCGTTCGGGTTCGAGCGGATGATGGACACGCTGGGGGCAATCGTCGGTCCGGCCTGCTTGCGCGCAGCGCGCAGGCAAGCGACGGCGTTCGTGTTGCTGCCGTGGGTGGGGCATCATTGTCCGACGTTGTTCGCGCTGACGTTGAACCGCTGATGGATGCTCGACGAACTAGCCGCGTTGCAGCCGCCGGTCGCTGCGCTACCCTCCCGCGCATGGCGAAAGCCAACGAATCGCTGTGGGCCGTTGGGGGCAAGCCCGCTTTTCGGAGCGTGCCGGGCTGTGGCCGGCGTCATCCCGATGCCTTTGCGAGAGCCAAACCCTCCGTCGGATGTGCGATGCCGCCATTGCGCGATTGCAGTGTCCGCGGACAAGTTTAGGTCGAATTGGGTGCAAAATGAGGGGCGAACTGTTAAACTACACCCATGCCGAAACAGAATCTTTTAGGAACGAGTACAGTTAACCTGCGAACGCTGTTGGCAAACGGGAAGCGTTACGAAGTCCCACCCTACCAGCGGGACTACTCGCGGAAGCAGGAACATTGGGAAGACCTTTGGTTTGACATCGTTGAACTCGAGCAGACCGGCCGACAGCACTACATGGGCGCATTAGTGTTGGAGGAGGAACGTGCCGATGACTTCCGAGTCATTGATGGACAGCAACGCCTTGCGACATTGAGCGTTCTCGTCGTCGGCGCGCTACATTGTCTAAACGAGCTCATCAATTCCAACGTCGAAGCGATGGACAACAAGAAACGAGTTGAGCTTCTCAAGACGGCATTTCTCGGATCGGAACATCCCGTCACGCTCAAGACAACACCCAAGTTGACGCTCAATCAGGCCAATCGCCGATTCTACGAGGGAACATTGCTTGACCTGCAAACCCCTCCGAGCCTTTCGGCTCTGCCGCCCACCGAGCGACCATTATGGGACGCGATGGTGTTCTTTCGTGACAAATTGAGAGAGAAATTCGTCATTAAGGGTGACGGAGCGGGGTTGGCGAATTTCATCTATGAAACCATTGCAACGAAATTGTTGTTCATTCAAGTCATTGTCGAGGACGAGGCTGGCGCGTACACGGTGTTCGAGACGCTGAACGCGCGCGGGCTCGAACTGACCGCGGGTGATTTGTTGAAGAACTACCTGCTGTCCGTAGTGCATCCAACCGGCGACGGCAACCTCCGGCTTGCGCAACAGCGGTGGCAAGAAATCACGGAGCGGATTCCGGCACGCGAAATCGCCGAGTTCTTGAGGCATTACCTCAACAGCTTCCGAACATTTGTGCGGCAGGAGCGTGTTTACAAAACGATTCGGTCGGACGTGACAAAACCACAGGACGTGTTCCGGCTTCTGGATGAACTCAACCGCGCTGCGGTCTTAAATGAAGCATTGGAAGACCCGACTCACGCACTGTGGGATGAAATCGTTGACGCGAAGAAGCCGGTCCGTCACTTGAAGCTGTACGGTGTCGTGCAATACCGGCCGTTGGTGTTCGCAGTCTGGCGAACTTTGAATCGGGACGAGTTGGCCAAAGTGTTGCGCATTTGTGATGTGCTTTCGTTTCGCTACAACATGATCAGCCAGCGCAACACCAACAAACTGGAGGAAGTATACAACGACGTTGCCGTGGCGGTGCATGAGGGAAAGCTGACGACCGCCGCTGAGATTCAGGCGTCGCTACAAGTGGTCTGCGTGTCGGACGACGAGTTCAAGGAATCTTTCGCGAAGCGTTCCATTCCCACGGGTGGAAGGAAGACTCGATTGCTGCGCTACATTCTCTGCGCTCTGGAGAAGCAAGAACACAATGTAGATTACGATTGGGAGAACACACCCGCAACAATCGAACACATCCTTCCCGAAAGTCCGTCAGCAGAATGGCTCACTGATTTTCCGAACGACCTCCACGAGCGCTATGTGAGTCGACTTGGCAACTATCTGCTACTTGAGTCGAAGCTCAACGCAAAGGATGCTGGGAACAAGCCGCTGGCTGACAAGTTGTCCATTTACCAACAGAGCCAATACCCAACAACAAGCGGTTTCGTTGCTACCGGCTGGACGCCGCAGCACATTGATGGCCGACAGATGCATATGGCAAAGTTGGCAACGGCAATCTGGAGGCTTTGAATCCAGCTTGTGCCCCAAACCTACGCTGAAGACCAGCTTTTCAAGCCGCCCTCCAACGGGTTGTTCATATGCCTTCAATGCGCCAGGCGTATTTTACGCGAGGCTATCAGTTGGATATCCGCGGTTTCTAGCTTGTAACAACCGCCACCATGAGCCAGCCCGAAAAACCCCGCGCGCCGCGCAATCGGACGCTCACGCTTTCCGAGCAGGAGCGGGCGGTGTTGTCCAAGCGGCTGTTGCGGCCGCCGTTGCCGGCGGGTCTGCGCGAGTTGACCGACCGGGTGGTGTGCGGCGATTCGCTGGCGTTGTTGCCGCAGTTGCCCAGGGCGTTCGTGGATTTGCTCATCCTTGACCCGCCTTACAATCTCAACAAGCAGTTCGGCGCGGAGAGTTTTCGCGAGCGGTCGCTGGCCGAGTATGAGGCGTGGTTCGAGGGCTGGTTCGTCCGCATGCTCCCGTTGCTCAAGCCGACGGCCAGCCTCTATGTGTGCGGCGATTGGAAGTCATCCGCAGCCGTGCATCGCGTGCTGGACCGGCACGTTATCGTGCGCAACCGCATCACCTGGGAGCGCGAGAAAGGGCGCGGCGCGAAGTCGAATTGGAAGAACGCCAGCGAGGACATCTGGTTCGCCACCGTCTCGAACGATTACCGCTTCGACGTGGACGCGGTGAAGCTCAAGCGGCGGGTCATCGCGCCGTATCGCGAGAACGGCAAGCCCAAGGACTGGCACGAGACGGAGAACGGAGATTTCCGGCTGACGCATCCCTCGAATCTGTGGACGGATTTGACCGTGCCGTTCTGGTCCATGCCGGAAAACACCGACCACCCGACGCAGAAGCCGGAGAAGCTGCTGGCGAAACTGCTGCTGGCGAGCAGTCGCGAAGGGGATTTCGTTTTCGATCCCTTCCTCGGTTCGGGGACGACGGTGGCGGTGGCGCGGAAGCTGGGCCGGCATTTCCTGGGCATCGAGTTGGATGAAACCTACGCCTGCCTCGCGTTGAAGCGAGTGGAACTGGCGGATGATGATCCTTCGATTCAGGGCTACGCGGGCGGTGTGTTTTGGGAGCGCAATTCACTCAACACGCAGCCCAAGGAGACCGCGCCGGTGGCGGAGGAACTGCCGATGCTGTTGGAATCGCCACCGCCCTATTGCGTGACCAAATCCAAACCGAAATGAAATCGCCGCTCTTTGAACCCAAGACCCGCGAGGGCATCGAACGCAAGGTGCGCAACCTCCTGAACGAGCAGGCGGATTTCCTGTCGGCGGACACGGCGGAAAGCACCCGCGCCGCTGGCGATGTCATCCAATCCATCATTGAAGACCACTTTGCCGAGATTCTCGGCGATCTGGTTGGCGAGTATTCCGCCAGCTTCGCCCGGCGCGCGATGGCGGACCTCGCGTTCAAGGACAAGGCCAACAACTACTGTGTCGTGGACGTGAAGACGCACCGCGAAGGCACAGCGTTCAACATGCCGAACCTGACGTCGGTTGACCGGCTCGCGCGCTTCTACGAAGACGACACGAACTACTTCGTCATGCTGATGGTGAAGTATGCCGTCACCGGCACGAAGGTCACGGTGCAGCAGGTTCACGTCGTCCCGATTGAGCATTTGAAGTGGGATTGCCTCACCATCGGCGCGCTTGGCACGGGGCAGATTCAGATTGCCGACTCGAAGCGCATCGAGATTGATCCACGCCAGCAGCGGCGGGCGTGGATGCTGGAGTTTTGCGACACGGTGCTGGCGTTCTATCCGCGCGAAATCGCCAAGATCACCAAACGCATCGGCAAGTTTGAGAAGGTGAAAGAGTTCTGGCTGGCGAAACCGGAGGGATGAATGTCGCGCGAGTCGCAATCGAACCGCATGGCAAAGCGGGACTGACTGTTCGCCATTGCTCGCTACACGCTCGACCGCATTCCGCGATGCAAACTGACAACGCCAATTCCAAACGCCGCCTGCGCTGGCTCAATGGGACGGTGCTGGGCATCGGGCTGGCCAGCCTGTTCAGCGACTGGTCGCATGAAATTGCCACCACGGTCATGCCGGCGTTCCTGGCCACCATGGGCGTGGCGGCGGCGTGGCTGGGGATCATCGAGGGCGTGAGCGACGGGTTGTCGAGCTTCGCCAAGATGGCCAGCGGCTATTACACGGACAAATTACGGCGGCGCAAACCCATCGCCGTCATCGGCTATCTGGTCACAGCTTTGGGGACAGCCTCGTTCGGCCTCGCGACGGCAGCGTGGCATGTCTTGATCTCGCGGGCCTCGGCGTGGCTCGGGCGCGGCGTGCGGACGCCGGTGCGCAAGGCGTTGCTCGCGGGGGCGGTGACGCCGGAGACTTACGGGCGCGCGTTCGGGTTCGAGCGGATGATGGACACGCTGGGGGCGATTGTCGGCCCGGCAAGCGCGTTTTTCCTGCTCGGTGTTTTCAATCATCATTATCCGACGCTCTTCGCAATAACGCTCATTCCGAGCCTCGCGGCGGTGGGGATGATTGCGTTCGCGGTGAAGGAGAAGGAGCGCAAACCCGTGCCGCACATCTCGTTCGGCGAACGGCTGCGGCTGTTGCCGCGCTCTTTCCGGAAATTCCTCGTCGCCGTGGGGTTGTTCGGCGCGGGCGACTTCGCGCACACGCTGCTAATTCTCCTGGCGACACAGAAGCTGACGCCCGAATTGGGTGCGGCCAGAGCCGCAAGCATCGCGGTGGGACTCTATGTGCTGCACAACGTGTTCTACGCGGGATTCGCGTTCATTGCGGGCTGGCTGGCCGACCGCTTCCCCAAGAACCTCGTGCTCGCGACGGGCTACGCGCTGGCGGCGGTGATGGCCTTGGCGATCATTTTCTCCCCGCTCAACGTCTGGACGCTCGCCGCAGTATTCGTGCTGGGTGGCGTGTATGTGGCAATTGAGGAAACGCTCGAAGATTCGTTCTGCGCGGAACTGGTGGACGAGGAACAGCACGGCATGGCATTCGGCACGCTGGCGACGGTGAACGGCGTGGGCGATTTTCTCTCCAGCATCGTCGTTGGGGCGTTGTGGACCGCGTTCGGAACGGGCGTGGCGTTCGCTTACAGTGCCGCATTGTTTGTCGCCGGCACGGTGCTGGTGGCCAAGACCCAATCACCACCTCGAAACCAAGAAAGGACATAGAACCATGAACACCATCAAATCCATCTCCGCACTCGAAATCCTCGACTCGCGTGGCAACCCGACCGTCATGGTCACCGCCACGCTCACCAACGGCCTCAACGCCTCCGCCTGCGTGCCCAGCGGCGCGTCCACCGGCATCCGCGAAGCCGTCGAACTGCGCGACGGCGACAAAAAACGCTACGGCGGCAAAGGCGTGCTCAAAGCCGTGGCCAACGTGAACAAAATCATCGCGCCGAAACTCAAGGGCAAATCACCCCGCGACCAGCGCGAGATTGACGCGCTTCTCTGCCAACTCGACGGCACGGAAACCAAAGCCAAGCTCGGCGCGAACGCCATCCTCGGCGTTTCCATGGCCGTGTGCCGCGCCGCCGCGCTCGACGCCGGTCTGCCGCTCTACGTCCAGCTCCGCAAGCTGCACGGCGTCAAAGCCGGCGCGCCATACATCCTGCCCGCGCCGCAAATGAACGTCATCAACGGCGGCGCGCACTCCACTAACAACGTGGACTTCCAGGAGTTCATGCTGTTCCCCATCGGCGCAAAGACCTTCGCCGAGGCCCTGCGCTTCGGGGCGGAGACGTTTCACACGTTGAAGAAGATTTTGCAGAAACGCGGCCTCGTGACCTCCGTCGGCGATGAAGGCGGTTTCGCGCCGAACCTCAAGACCAACGATGAAGCCGTGGACGTGATCGTCGAAGCCATCCAAGCCGCCGGCTTCAAACCCGGCAAAGACATCGCCATCGCGCTCGATCCCGCCGCGAGCGAGTTCTACGACGACGGCAACTACGTGATGAAAAAGTCCGATGACTCGCGCAAGACCCCGGCGGAGATGGTGAAGCTCTACGGCGAATGGGTGAAGAAATACCCCATCGCCTCGCTCGAAGACGGCATGGGCGAGGAAGACCGCGACGGCTGGCTCACCATCACCCAGGCGCTCGGCAAGAAGCTCCAGCTCGTCGGCGACGACAACTTCGTCACCAACCCGAAGATTTTCGCCGAAGGCATCAAGGCCGGCATCGCCAACGCCATTCTCATCAAACTCAACCAAATTGGCACGGTGAGCGAGACGCTGGAAACCATCGCGATGGCGCAGAAGGCCGGCTATGGCGCGGTCATCTCGCATCGTTCCGGCGAAACCGAGGACGCCTTCATCGCCGACCTTGCCGTTGGCACGAACGCCGGCCAGATCAAGACCGGCTCGCTATGCCGCTCCGAACGCATCGCCAAATACAACCGCCTGCTCGCCATCGAACGCGAACTGGGCAAGAAGGCACGCTACGGCGGTGCGCTGTTCCGGACGACCCAATGACGCCGGATTTCGTCAGCCCGTTGCCCCAAGTACTATTGATTGATACCGTGTGCCGCGCATGACGGGCGATGACACGAACACTCCCGTTGAGCCTTTCAGCGATCTCGCCGAGGCCGCCAAAGCGGGTCAGGCCGAGGTTTTTCAACGTCTTTGCGCCAATGCCGACGGCCTGACCTGGACCGAGGCGCGGCGACGCTTCCAACGGTTTGGTCCGAACGAACTTTCCAGCCAGAAACCGCCGGGCTGGCCGGTCGTGCTCTGGGGCGCGATGAAACATCCCTTCAACGGAGTGCTTGCCGCGCTCGCCGTTGTCTCACTCGTGACCGGCGACCTGAAGGCCGCCATCGTGATGCTCTCGATGATCGCGTTGAGCGTCGGCCTGCGGTTCTGGCAGGAGATGAAGTCGCAGGTGCAGGCCGAGTCGCTGCGCAAGCTGGTTCACAACGTGGCCACCGTCGTGCGTGCGGAGAACAAGAATGTGGACCGCAAACCGAACGAACTGGACCGCACCGCTTCGGACATTCCCACGCGCGAACTCGTCCCCGGCGACCTCGTCAAACTCTCCGCCGGCGACATGATCCCCGCCGACCTGCGGCTGCTCGAATCGCGTGACATGTTCGTCACCCAGTCCGCGCTCACCGGCGAGGCCATGCCCGTCGAGAAATACGAGCCGGAACGCCAGTTGCGGCCCCGGGATTCCGCGCCCACCGAGGGTTTGCCGGTCGAGGTGCTCGATTCACCGCACCTGCTTTTCATGGGCAGCAGCATCGTCAGCGGCACGGGCAAAGCCGTCGTGCTTGCCACCGGCAATCACACCTACTTCGGCGCGATGGCCGAGAAACTCACCGGCAAGCGCCCGCAAACCGCCTTTGACCGCGGCGTCAAGCAGGTGAGCTGGCTGCTGATCAAGTTCATGCTGGTGATGACACCCACCGTGTTTCTCATCAATGGACTGATGAAACACGACTGGCTGGAGGCGTTCCTGTTCGCCGTGGCCATCGCCGTGGGCCTCACGCCGGAAATGCTCCCGATGATCGTCAACGCCAACCTCGCGCGCGGCGCGATCGCGATGTCGCGCCAGAAAACCATCGTGAAACACCTCCACGCCATCCAGAACTTCGGCGCGATGGACGTGCTCTGCACCGACAAGACCGGCACGCTCACCCAGGACAAGGTGGTGCTGATTCGCCATGTGGATTTGCGCGGCAGCGACAGCCGGCGTGTCTTGGAACACGCTTACCTGAACAGCCTGTTTCAAACCGGCCTGAAAAACCTGCTGGACCGCGCCGTGATTGACCGCGCCGAATCGCTCGGCCTGCGCGAGATCGCCAAAACGTGGTGGAAACAGGACGAACTCCCGTTCGATTTCGTGCGCCGTCGCATGTCGGTCGTGCTCACGCGCTCCAAGAAGGAGCGTGTCCTCTTCTGCAAAGGCGCCGTCGAGGAAATGCTCGACATCTGCACCCACGTCGAAGACGACGGGCACATCGTCAAGGTTTCGGATGAACTGCGCCAACAATTGAAGGCGCTTCGCGACCGTCTGAACGAAGACGGCTTGCGTGTCGTGGCGGTTGGCTACAAGCCCCTGGCGGTGAATCAGCCGCCCGTCACGGTGAAGGACGAATGCGATCTGGTATTCTCCGGCTTTGTCGCGTTTCTTGATCCGGCCAAGGAAACCACCGCCGAAGCGCTGCGCCTGCTGCGCGAACACGGCGTCACGGTGAAAATTCTCACCGGCGACAACGCCATCGTGGCCCGCAAAATCTGCCGCGACGTGGGACTCGACGTGCGGCACATCGCCACGGGCGCGGAGGTCGAGCCGCTTGATGACGCCGCTTTAACCCAACTGGCCGAGCGAACCACGATTTTTGCGAAGCTCTCCCCGATGCAGAAGGCCCGCGTGGTGCGCGTGCTCAAGGCCAACAGCCACACCGTCGGCTTCATGGGCGACGGCATCAACGACGCCACCGCGCTGCGTGAAGCAGATGTGGGCATTTCCGTGGACACCGCCGTGGACGTGGCCAAGGAAGCCGCCGACATCATCCTGCTGGAGAAAAGCCTGCTCGTGCTGGAGCGCGGCATCATCGAAGGCCGGCGCACGTTCGGCAACGTCATCAAATACATCAAGATGACCGCCAGCTCGAATTTCGGGAACGTCTTCAGCGTGCTGGTGGCCAGCGCCTTCCTGCCATTTCTGCCGATGCTCGCCGTGCAACTGCTCGTGCAAAACCTGCTCTACGACTTCTCGCAGATCGCCATTCCGTGGGATCGCATGGACGAGGACTTTTTGAAAACGCCGCGCCAGTGGAGCGCCGGGACAATTGCCACGTTCATGCTTTGCATTGGCCCGATCAGTTCCATCTTCGACATCACCACGTTCTGGGTGATGTGGCACGTCTTTGGAGCGAACAGCGTCGAGCATCAATCCCTGTTTCAATCCGGCTGGTTCGTGGTTGGCCTGCTCACGCAAACGCTCATCGTCCACATGATCCGCACCGAGCGGATTCCGTTCCTGCAAAGCACCGCCGCGCCCATCGTGCTGATCACCACGGCGACCGTGATGGCGGTGGGCGTGGCGCTGCCATTCACGCCGCTGGCGCCGGCCATCCACCTGCAACCGTTGCCGGCGGGCTATTTCCTCTACTTGCCGCTGGTGCTGGTCGCCTACGGCCTGCTGACTCAGGCGGTGAAGGTGGCCTACATCCGGCGGCTCAAGAGCTGGCTGTGAGGTGTTGCCTTTGTGGCGGGCACGGCCCTTACTGGCTGCTGTTCGCGGACATCCGCACCAACCGGATCCCGTTCGTGCAATCGCTCGCGAGCTGGCAGCTCACGATGACGACGATCCTCATCATGGGCATCGGCGCAAATCTGTCGGTCTCACCACCTGGACCATTTCTGGGATTTGTCCCATTGCCGCCGCTTTACTGGCTGCTGCTGGCCGTGACGCTGCTCTGCTACGTCGGCCTGACGCAGTTGGTGAAAACCTGGCTGCTGAAGAAATCGTGGATCTGAGGAGGGCAATGGGTGGCACAGGCGACCCGCCTGTCGTGTCCGGCGACCCGCCGGACACATCTCAAACCGCAGACATTCCTTTGTCACAAAAGAACACAAAGGGCGCAAAGAATTAGAACGCTGATGCAGGCTGATTCGGTTTAACGCAAAGACGCCAAGGCGCGGAGACGCAACGGAGAACGCGAAGCACGCGAACGGGAAATACCACGAAGGAGCGCAAGCGAGGGCAACGAGGCAATCACAATTATCGTTTTCCAGAAAAAAGTGTTGACTTGAAAAATGACACGGTGTATCTAGCCGCTAAATGTCTAGCATCAAATACTCTAGCAAAGACAAGGCTGCCTCGTTGCGATTCGGGGAATGGCTGCGCCACCAACGCGAAGAGCGGAAGCTCCCGCTGCGCGCCGTGGCCGCCGCCGCCGAGATGGATCAGGCGCATTTGAGCAAGGCTGAATTGGGACAACGCTTGCTGACCGCCGAGCAGGTCGCCGCCATCGCCAAGTTTTTCCAAGTGGACGCCACGGAAATGGAAGCCCGCCGCATCGCGGAGAAGTTTCGCATGGAACACGCCGACAATCCGGCGGCGCTTCAAGCCCTGCAAATTCTGAACGATGCGCCGTTAAAAATAGAGAAATCCAAATAAATATGGCCCGCTCCAAGAAATCCAAAGCTGAAGCTGTTGCCGAGACGCCTGCGGAACTGAAACCCGGTTACATCCCCGACTTCATTTCCGGCCTGCCCGTCAAGGACACGCCGGAGGAACGCGATGCCGTGCAGGTTTTCGCCCGCCGCTTGGTCGAAGATTACGGCTACCCGAAGGAGCATATCCAGACCCGCCCGCAATATCGTGTCCGCATCCGGCCGTCGGATGAGGAGAAGTCCTATCCGGTGGACATTGCAGTGTTTCGTTCAGACAAGAAGCTGGAGGACGGGCTTTTCATCGTCGTCGAGTGCAAGAAGAAGACCCGCAAGGACGGCCTTGCGCAATTGAAACTCTATCTCGACATGTCCGCCGCCGAAGTCGGCGTGTGGTTCAACGGCGACGAGCACGAATACATCCGCAAGGTCCATCACAAGGACGGACGTCGCACCTACGAAGCGCTGCCCAACATTCCGCGCCACGGCCAACGCATCGAGGACATCGGCCTGTTCAAACGCAAAGACCTCAAGAAACCCTCCAACCTCAAGGCTGTCTTCCGCGACCTGCGCAACCATCTGGCCGGCATGACCACCGGCATCACCCGCGACGAAGCGCTCGCGGCGGAAATCATCAACATCCTGTTCTGCAAAATCCTGGACGAACAGGAAACCGCGCCGGAGGAAACCGTCACCTTCCGCGCGGGAGTGGGCGAAACACCCGCCGCCGTGCGCAAACGGATTCTCCCGCTGTTTGAACGGGTGAAATCCGAATACTACGAGGACGTCTTTGACAAGGCCGACACGCTTAAACTGGACGATGACAGCCTGGCCTACGTGGTGGGCGAGTTACAGAACTATTGCGTGATGGACGCCGACCGAGACGCCATTGGCGACGCCTTTGAGGTGTTCATCGGCCCGGCGTTGCGCGGCGCGGAAGGACAGTTTTTCACTCCGCGCAACGTGGTGAAGATGATGGTGGAAATCCTCGACCCCAAACCCGGCGAGAAAATCATAGACCCGGCGTGCGGGTCGGGCGGCTTTCTCATCGCGGCCTTGGAACACGTCTGGCGAAGTGTTCGGGCGGAAGCAAAAAAGAAATCCTGGTCCAATCAACTTCTCTTGCGACGAGAAGTTGAAGTTGCCACAGACTGTTTTCGGGGAATGGACAAAGACGCGTTTCTGGCAAAAGTCTGCAAAGCATACATGGCGTTAATTGGTGACGGACGCGGGGGAGTATTCTGTGCTAATTCATTGGCGCAGCCTGATGATTGGTCGCCAGCCATGAGCGTGAAAACTGGACTTGGTCGCTTTGACATCGTGTTAACGAATCCGCCGTTCGGAAAAAACATCGTCGTCAAGGGCGCTCCGCTTTTGAGCCAGTATGATTTTGGATATCGCTGGAAGAAGGACAAGGCAACTGGCACATGGGAAAAGCAGGCTTCACTTTACGAAGACCAGCCGCCGCAAATCGTATTCATCAACCGTTGTCTCCAACTGCTCAAACCGGGTGGCCGGATGGGAATTGTTCTGCCCGAAGCCGTGTTTGGGATGCCAACCTACGAATACGTGGTGGCGTATCTTCGCGAGCGCACAAAGATTCGCGGCGTGATTTCAATGCCGGAAGCGTTGTTCAAAACCAGCGGCAAAGGTGGAACTCACGCCAAAGTCTGCGTGTTGTTTTTGGAAAACACCAAGCCAAAAGCAGGCGAAGACTGGGAGATCTTCATGGCCGAAGCCAAATGGTGTGGTCATGACTCACGAGGTAATCCAACAATCCGCACCGATAAAGAAGGCAACGAAGTATTGTTGGATGACATTCCACTCATTGCCGCTCGCTACAAGGCTCTTCAAGCGGGAAAAGTGAGCAACGGTGACTTGTTGGGATTCAGGACTAAAGTCTCCAAGTTGAAAAAGGACAATTTCATCGCGAAGTATTACGACCCCAAGCTGCAAGCAGATTTGAATGTTTTGGGGAAGACGCATGACATGATCTCATTGCAAGAGTTGATCGATCAAAAGGTTCTTTCGTGGAGCACAGGGATCGAAGTCGGCAAGATGGCTTACGGCACGGGCACAATTCCCTTCATCCGCACGTCGGACATCTCGAATTGGGAACTCAAGGGCGACCCCAAGCAAGGCGTGAGCGAGGCGATTTACGAGGACAACAAGCAGGACGTGCAGGCGCACGACATTTTCATCGTGCGCGACGGGACGTATCTCGTCGGCACGTCGGCCATTCTCACCGAGCACGACACCAAAATCCTCTACTGTGGCGGGATGTATAAACTCCGCGTGCGGCAGCCGGAAAAACTCGACCCGTTTCTGTTGCTGGCGCTGCTCAATACGCCCATCGTCCGGCGGCAGATGCGTTCCAAGCAGTTCACGCGCGACATCATTGACACGCTGGGCAAGCGGCTGTTTGAGGTGGTGTTGCCCGTGCCCAAGGATGTGAAGCTTCGTCGTAAAATCGCCGAGGAAACGCGCAAAGTCATCGAAACTCGTGTTGCCCTGCGCAATCGCGCCAAAGAGATTGCACTGGAGATCGAAGGCCTGAAAAGCGCGGAGTTGGAGGAGATTTGACGGCTGCCGGCGGCGCAGCGGGTCACTCCTCCCAATCCACCGGCTTGACGTTGTCGTAACGGCGGGCGTGGCCGTTTTCCAATACAGGTTTTTCAGGAAGAGTTCTGCCGCGTCGTCCGTGGGACAAACGGCAATTGATTCCATGCGTTGTCGAGTTCACCGGGAATTTTTCCGTGAGTTGAGTTTGAGAATCGTTGTCCGGCGAAATTCAGTTCTCGCGAAGGAATCCGCCGACATGATCCTGTTGGAAAAGAGCCTGCTCGTGCTGGAAGAAGACGTGCTCGAAGGGCGCAAGGTGTTCGTGAACATTTTGAAATACATTCGCATGGGCGCGAGTTCCAGCTTCGGCAACAGGTTCATCGGCGCATATCTGCCGGCCTCGCCGCTTGGACCGTTCCTAGGCTTCGTGCCGTTGCCGCCGCTCTACTGGCTGCTGCTGGCCGTGACGCTGTTGTGCTACGTCGGCCTGACGCAACTGGTGAAAACCTGGCTGCTGAAGAAATCGTGGATTTTGGCGGGCGGACAATCTGCGGGTTGACCGCGACGCGGCTTGCCGTCATGTTGTGTTCAGGCAATGGAGTTTGCCTGGCCCGGCCTTCGGGAAACCGTTCCGCTCTCGCGAGACTGATGACTCCTACCGAAACCATCACAAATCGGTAGTGAGCAATGCAAACGACCAGTGCAAACAAGCCTCACCCCGGAAGGGCGCGATGTCCGAGCCACTTCAGGGCAAGTAACACCGGGGGACGGTCCGATCCCCACGCCTCCGCGAGTTTCGTTTCACCCCGGGCTGCCGACCACGCTCCCGAGGCGCGGTTTGCGCCGCCGTTCATCGGGCGCGAAAAGGAACTGGCGCGGCTCGATCGGCTGCTCACGACGCGTCAATCCGCGCTCATCCTGGGCCCGGCAGGTGTCGGGAAAACAGCCCTGCTGGTCCGGCTCAAACTCCAATGCGATTTCCTGCTTTGCCCGCAAGCAGACCGGCTTGCAGCGATTTGCGAGTGTCTTGAAGCCCAACTCGGCCTCAATCCCGACGACCTCAGGCTGGTGCGCCGCAAGAACCGTGTGTTGCAGGCGTTGGCCGAGGCGAAGCGCCCGGTCGTCTTCGATGGCGTGGGCTGGACAACGCCCCGGCTGGCTTCCTTTCTCGAAGGCGTGATGGCCCGTGTGCCAGTCTGGATTGCCACGCGATCAGAACATTCATGGGACATCGGTCACGTGTGGCCACTGTTGCATCGCGTCGAGCGCGTCGAGCTGCACCCGTTCCATCTGGCCGAGACGCGCGAACTGGTTGCGGCCACGGTCGCGGCGGGACTCATTCCGCGCGAGGCGGCGAACATCGTCGAGTGGCTGCACCACCGGTCGCAAGGCAGTCCGCTGGTGTTGCGCGAGTTGTTCGCGGAATTGGCCGCGCATTCGTATGACTTGAGCCAGCCTTCCGCGCTTCGCCGGCTCGATCTGGACCGGCGCATTCACGAGCTATTCCCCCAAGGACCATGACACTCCGCGCGGATTCCGACACCGGCTTGAATGAGAACCATGTGCGGCACGTGGTGAGCACGTTCCGCTACATGGACGATTTGCTGGTGAAGGCCGAGCAAATCATGGCTTCGGCGGGTGCGCCCTCACCGTTTCAGCAATACGCGGATGACACCACGCCGCTGCAACGCAAGGTGACGCATGATTACGTGATGCGCCTCCGGGAAATGATGAGCCGCCAACTGGAGGAGCTCCACATCCCGCGGCCGGCGCCGGTGACCGGCGCGCTCTGGGCGGCCCGGAGCGCCGTAACCTTCGCCGACATCGCCCTGGCGGAGATGGAATCCAAGCGGATGAGCGGCTACGGCAAATTGTCCGCCGCCGCCGCACAAAAGGTGGATGCCATCGTGGCCGAGTTGCGCGCGGCGATCGAGCGGCTGAATGATTACCTGGCCCAAAGCGTCGGCACGGACCTCTCGGCGCGTCTGCAACGACTGGAATCAACCTCCAACGAAGCGCCGCTGCTGCGCGAGATGGAGCGGATCATCACCGCGCACGGCCTGGTCGAGTTCCGAAACGCCGTCACGATGTTGGTGGAGCGGATGGAAAATGGCGCGTTTGAGATCGGCGTGTTTGGCCGCGTGAGTTCGGGCAAATCGTCGTTGCTGAATCATCTGCTCGGCGGCGCTTACCTTCCCGTGGGCGTCACCCCCGTGACCGCCGTGCCCACGCGCATCAGCTATGGTGAGCGTCCGCAGGTGCGCGTCGAATTCGCGGACAGCCGCCCCGAGGTGGTCGAGCTGTCGGCGCTGGCCGATTTTGCCACGGAGCAACAGAATCCGGGCAACGTCAAGCACGTGGCCCGCCTTCACCTGCAATTGCCGTCAGCTACCTTGCGCGCCGGAATCACGTTCGTGGACACGCCGGGGCTGGGGTCGCTCGCCACCCGCGGCGCGGAGGAAACCGTGGGGTACCTGCCACGCTGCGACCTGGGGCTCGTCCTTGTGGATGCCGCGTCCACGCTCACCCATGAAGACCTCAAGGTGATCCACGCCGTCTATCAGGCGGGGGCTACAGCGATGGTGCTGGTGAGCAAGGCGGACCTGCTAAACCCAGCCGACCGGAAGCGCGCGTTGGATTACGTCCGGGCACAAGTGCGCGCCGAAGTCGGCACGGAGCCGCCCGTTTATCCCGTCAGTGTCGTCGGGGCGGAGACACGGCTCTGCGACGAATGGTTCGAGTCGCAGCTTCGGCCGCTGCTCGCCGCCCACCGCGAACTGGCCGCTGCCTCGCTGAAACGCAAGATCGGCGGCCTGCGCGAGGCCCTGCTCGTAACCTTGCAGCACAGAGTGGAAACGGGGTCGCCCGCAATATCGGGGACCGAAATGGCGCGATTACGAGATGTGGAACAACAGTTGAGGGGCATTCCTCAGATGCTGGAAACCACGCGGCGTGAGGCGGAGGAGCGGGCCCGAAATCTCCGCGACGCCGAGCGCCTCATCATCGAAATAGCGGCGGACGAACTCGCGGCGGAGTGCCGGTCGCGCGAGGCGAAGGACCTCGATCTGGCGCAGACGGTTTCCTCCACCGTCGTCCGCTTGATCACGGAAGAAACAACAAAGGTCCGGCAACGCGTCGAGCAAACCCGCAACGCGCTTGCCGGACTCTTTCAAGAGGCCGCACGCGCGTTTCCATCGGTGACCTCGGCCCTGCAAGAGTTGCCTCCGCCGGCGGGCTTGCCGTTGCCGGAGGTCTCTGCAGTCGCCGGCGGGCTGACGTTGCACCGCCCCGCCGTGCTCGCGCTGTTCGGCAGGACCGTCCTGCGACGTCACTTTCAGGCCCGGCTGCGGAACCAGCTCAACTCGGAACTGCACAATGCCCTGACGGAATACAGCCGTCGGCTCGCCGAGTGGGCCAGGCAAACTTTTGCCGGCCTGGAAGCCGGGTTCACGGCCAACGCCGGGTTGTTCGAGGCGCAGTGGGCGCGGCAGAAGCCATCCAGCCCGACGTCGGCGGACGATGACGGTGCGCTCAGAAACGACCTGCTGCTCCTGTCGCGCTGGGGACAGGCGGAGGCCGCCCAACGGCAAACGGTCACATGACCTTTTACTGCACCCATTGCTGGGGAGAAGTGGCGCAGACCGCGACGGCCTGCCCGCATTGCGGCGACGACATCGCGGCGCGCCAGGCTCGCACCGACTATGCGGACAAGCTGATCGCGGCGCTGCATCATCCCGAGCCGACGACGCCCATCCGTGCGGCGTGGATTCTCGGGCAGCGACGCGAGCGGAAGGCGGTTGAACCGTTGTGCGCTTTGGTCCGCGAATCCCACGACCCGTTCATCGCGGCCAGCGCCGCCAGCGCGCTGGGCGCGATAGGTGGCCCGGCGGCGCTGAAAACATTGCAGTGGGCTGCGACCAGTTCGCAACCCCGTCTGCGCGCCGCAGCGCGCCACGCCTTGACGAGGGTCTCCAACGAAGCATGAGAATCCTCCTCCTTTCCGACATCCACGGCAATTGGCCCGCGCTGCAAGCAGTGCTCGCGGCAGAACCCGACGCCGACCAAATCCTTTGTCTTGGCGATCTGGTGAACTACGGCCCGCAACCCGCCGAGTGCGTCGCCTGGGCCATGAAAACACTGACGCCGGATTGGTTGATTCAAGGCAATCACGACCGCGCCGTCGGCCTTGACGAAAACCCACGGTGTTCGCCCGCCTACCTGCAACTCGCCGCCGAGACGCGGCAACTCAGCCAGCGCGTGTTGAGCGCGGAGATGAAACAATTCCTCGCCAGCCTGCAGCCGCTGCAACGCTTCCAACTGGGTGACGATGTGTGCCTTGCCTGCCACGCCACGCCCACCGATCCGCTTTACGACTACCTGACCGAAAAAAGTTCGCCCACGCTGTGGGAATCCGAGCTTGAGACGGTGAAGTTTCCGAACTTCCTTTTCGTCGGCCACACGCACCTGCCGATGAAAACCCACATCCGCCGCACGCTGGTGGTCAATCCCGGCAGTGTGGGGCAACCCAAAGACGGCGACCCACGTGCCGCCTACGCCATCTGGGAGGATGGCGAAGTGACACTCCGCCGCGCGGCCTACAACGTGGAGGAGACCATCCGCGCCTATCGGGGCACGGGATTCGACACGCATACGGTCAGTGTGCTGGCGGAAGTATTGCGCACCGGCGGCCATCTGCCGCTGGACCAGACACCGTGGGAATTGTTCAATGCGCATTTCCAAAAGCATCCCGACAAGCTGGAGGGACTTTTCTTCCTGCAAAAGCTGTTGAACAAACGCATCGGCGTGGACACCGACCGCATGGACGAGGCGCAACGGCAGGAGTGGCTGCTCAACTATTGCCGCGCGATGGACCAGGAACTGGCCGAACTGGTGGATTGCGTGCCGTGGAAATGGTGGGCGAGCTACCAGAAATTCGACAAACAAAACGCCCGCGTCGAGATCGTGGACCTGCTGCACTTCCTCATTTCCCTGGCGCAAGTCATGGAGATCACGCCCGAGGAATTGTTCGAGGCCTACACCAAGAAGCATCGTGTCAACCTCGACCGGCAGGCGTCCGGTTACACCGTGAAGGACGAAAACGACAACCGGCACATCTGAACGGGAAGATATAGGAGTTACGAATGCCAGTTTACGCGTCGCCGGCCAACGCGAGGCACTCGTAAATCGTAAATCCAGAATCGTAAATCCCGCGGACGGTTCAGTGCTGCGGCTGATTCCTGCGGGTGAGTTCATCATGGGGTCAACGCCGGAACAGATCGAAGCGGCGCGGCTCATGGACATC
>CAZJTM010000038.1:22030-35440 GCA_964548925.1 uncultured Verrucomicrobiota bacterium
GTTCATCATGGGGTCAACGCCGGAACAGATCGAAGCGGCGCGGCTCATGGACATCGGCGGGCACGAATTCACGTTGCTGGATGAACTGCCGCAGTTCCGCGCCTGGCTGCCGGATTTTTACTTGAGCGAATGCGCCGTGACGAACGAGCAGTTCGCGAAGTTTCTCAATGCGACGCGGCCTGCGCCGGAAGAACTCAAGCACCTCGCGCCGGGGTTTGAGCGCATTTCCTGTCCCTGTGACAGCGGACATAAGTCCGCTCAAAATTCCCGTAAGATGGAGCGGACTGACGTCGGCTGCTACCAGGTCGCGCCCGGCTTCGAGCGGCATCCGGTGGTTCACGTGTCGTGGTTCGGTGCGGAGGCGTATTGCCGCTGGGCCGGGCTGCGGTTGCCCTCTGAGATCGAATGGGAAAAGGCCGCGCGCGGCACGGATGGTCGGCTCTATCCGTGGGGCAACGAGTGGCGCGATGACGTTCTGCGCTGGCACAATACCGCGCAAAGGGGCGAAACCACCGCGCCAGTGGACGCCTACCCGCAGAGCCGCTCGCCGTATGGCATCCTGCAAATGGCGGGCAACGTGGATGAGTGGTGCGCGGACTGGTATCAGTGGGACGTCTATCGCCGTTACGCGACGGGTGATTTGCGCCCGCCAGAGAAAGGCGAGACACGCGTGGTGCGTGGCGGCACGTGCGTGGGCTGGCAGAAGGTTCGTTTCCGCTGCGCGCATCGGCGCGGCAACGATCCGGCGGTGGTGAACATTCTCTACACGGGCATCCGCTGCGCGTGTGACGCGCCGCTCCGTGTGGAAGCGGCCGGAGCAACATCTTGCGTCTGAGCCTGGAGATGTTAAATTGATTGCAGGCAATGGGGTTTGCCTCTCCGCCGAAGCGGAAAAGCGCCGTGTGGCTAATGACTCCTACCGAACAGAACAACGCTGGACAGGTAGCGGGTTATGATGACGACAGTTCTCTCCGAGAACGCGGCTGCGGGCCAAACCACAACCGCGAGCCTGTCTGCGACGCGCAATCATCCCACCCTTGATGACCGCTTCCCCAGCAGGCTCACCGCACTGGAGGAAGTTCCCGAACCCTTGCGCGGCGCCATGTGCGGCCTGCGGCCCGCGCCCGACCGTTTCCGGCTGTTGCTCTTCGGCCCGGCCAGCCGCCTTGCCGGGCAGCGGGCGTCGGCGTCGCTGCTGGCAATCACAGATGCCGGCTGGCTTCTGGCGCGGGATGCGGAGAACGGACGGGCCACCGTGGCGCAAGGCGACTTTGCCAATACACTGCGGGTGGAACTGACCTGCATCCTCCTGTATGGCCGGTTGCGGATTGATTTCGCCGTGGCCGGCCGGGTGGACACGACGTTCGCCGAATTCAACACGGTCTATGAGGACGAGTATCGCGAGGCAGTGCAACGGCTGCTGGATGGTGTGGATGGAGTTCCTTCCGGTGCGTCCGCCGATTCGCCGACGTCCTGCCCGCTCCACGAATCACTTCCCATGAAATTCCGCCACGCCATCTCGCGCTACCAGCCTGTCGGCCGAGGCCTGCGGCGCGTGGTCTATTGGCCGGCCGTGATGCAGGCCAACCGCCGTTGGTGGCAACGTCCCTTGGCGGGCGAGGGGTTGCTCGCGCTGACCGACCGCACGCTCACGCTCATGACGGGGGAGCCGCAGCGATCCTGGTTTCGTGCCCGGGCGGAGACCCGCTACGGATATGTCATCACCTATTGCCCGCTGTGCAGATTGGCGGGAGCGACTTGGTCGGCCGAAGGTATCATCGCGTCGTTGGAACTGGCGTTGCGCAATCCCCAGGGCGGCGAGACTCTAAACATCAACCTTCCCCAGTGCCGCAGCGCCGACGTGAACGCGCTGGTGCGGGAGGCACTCGATCTCCGCTCGTCACCTCCCGCTCAAGTTGGGAACGGGTTTCCCGGCGTTGCCCATTTCGAGACAAAACCTTGTCTCCCTGAGAAAGGCGCCGCATGAATTCGAATATGGACATCACGACCGCCGGCGGCAACGGCCATGCCGCCTTGGCACACATCGCCGAACTGGCCGGCGAATGGAAGCTCGCGAACCTGCAACCGCAGATCGCGGCGTGCCGCAAGCTGCTGGAATCGCGCAACGGGATTGACGTGGCGGTGTTCGGGCGGTTCAAGGCGGGCAAGAGTTCGTTTCTCAATCATCTGGCGGGGCGCACGGTGCTGCCCATCGGCGTGGTACCGCTCACGGCGGTGATCACGCGGCTGCGTTATGGCGAACGCGAGCGGGCGGAGGTTCAATTCCTCGACGGCACGGCAAAGGCGATTCCGTTGGCGGACATCGGTCTTTACGTGGGCGAGAACGAAAATCCTAAAAACCTGAAACAGGTGGCGGCGGTGACGGTCGAATTGCCGGAATTGAAGCCCGTTGCACCGCTGCAATTCGTGGATACGCCGGGCTTGGGCAGCGCATTTGCCCACAATACGGAGGTGGCGCTGAACTGGCTGCCGCACGTCGGCGCGGCGCTGGTGGCGGTGAGTTCCGATGCGCCGCTGTCGGAGCGCGACCTGGCGTTGCTTGATGACTTGCGCCGGCACACGCCGAAGATCGTGCTGTTGATGACGAAAGCGGACTTGCTGACGGAAGCGCAGCGGGTGGAGGTGCGGGAGTTTGTGACGGCTCAGTTGAGCCGGAGCAGCGGACCCCACTCCGCTCCATCTTCGCAAAGCAACGATCCTGGAGTTTCCGCCGGCAGCGATCAGAGCCAACTGGTGTCGGCGGCGACACGAAACGGGCACATCCCCATCTACTTCTACTCGATCAAGCCGGAACTGGCCGGGATGAAGGCCGCGCTGCTGGCGGAGTTGCTTGACCCGTTGAGAGAACACCGCGGCGAGGCGGGTGGAGAGATTCTCCGGCACAAGGTCGCCTCCCTGCGCGACCAGGTCTTGAACCATCTGCGCGTCGCACTGGCGGCCGCCACGCAAGCGGAGTCCGCGCGAACGGCGCTGCGGGAGAGGCTGGCGGACGAGCGGCGGCAGTTCGGTCTTTTCCGGGAGGAACTGGCCGTGTTTGCCCGCGAGCAATCGGCCCACGCGCTGGATTGGTCCTTGGCTCAACTTCAACCGACGCAGGCCGCGTTGCAGGCCAGGATCACGGCGGAGTTGCGAGCGCAATTCCCCCGCTGGAAACTGCGCCTGCCGCCGTTGCTGGACGCCTGGCGCGCCTGGCTGAACGACTGGCTGCAACGCGAACTGAATGAGGTGTCCCGCTCCCAGCAGGCCATGTTCTGCACGCCGCTGGAACGGACGCAGGCGCACCTGACACGCACCCTCCAGGCGTTTCACGATCGGCTGGCCGGACACGTGAAGGCCGCTCTTGGCGTCACGCTGGCGCCCCGCGAATTCACCCTCGAAGTCCGGCAACCCGAAACCCCGCCGGTCCATGTGGCGTATGCGTTTGACGCCGCGTTCACCACGGTCGCCTGGCTGATTCCGCTGACCCTGTTCCGCCGTCCCATTGAACGGGTGCTGCTCCGCAAGACGGGTTGGGAGGTGGAAAAGAACCTTTCCCGTCTGGCTGCCGACTGGCGCGACCGTGTGGGGCAGGTGATTCTCGAACTGCGTCAACAAACCGAAGTGGCCGCGCACGCCGACTTGGAATCGTTGGAAAGCATGTTGACGCAATCGGTTTCGGACGCGCCGCGCGTGCGCAGGCAGATTGAGGAACTGGAAGCACTGGCCGCCGGCCGGTGAACCGTTCTCAGCCGCGCGGACCAAAGAGGATGATGGCTGTGCCGGCGAGGCAGACGAGCGACCCCAGCACGTCCCACCGATCGGGCCGGAGTCCTTCCACGGCCCACAGCCAGGCCAGCGACGCGGCCACATACACGCCGCCATAAGCGGCATAGACGCGGCCCGCGCCGACTTGCGGATGGAGCGTGAGCAGCCACGCGAACAGCGCCAGCGCCGCCGCGCCCGGCAGCAACCACCACGCGGGCTTGTGCAACCGCAGCCAGAGATACACCGCGTAACAGCCGAAGATTTCCGCCGCCGCCGTCACCGTGAACAGGAAGAACGCTTTCATCATGCGCGGGAATGCTTGCAAAGCCCAACCGGCTGCGCGACGCAATTCGGTGAATGAACCGGGACGGAATTGGCTTTACTTCGCCGCCAGCTCAACGAAATTCCGCAGCAACTGCAACCCGACCCTCTGGCTCTTTTCCGGATGGAATTGCGTAGCGAAGACGTTCTCCCGCCACACCGAGGACGCGAAGGGTTGGCCGTAGATCGTGCGCGTGGCCACGATCGAGTCATCCGCAGGTTGGGGAAAGAAACTGTGGACAAAATACACGTAACTGCCATCGGCGATCCCTCGGTAGAGCGGGCAGGCCGGCTGAACGATCTCGAGTTGATTCCACCCGATTTGTGGAATCTTGAGCGCCGGCTGCTCCGTGAACCGAACCACGCGCCCGGGGAAAATGCCCAGGCCCGCCGCGCGGCTGTTAAACTCCTCGCTCCGCTCGAACAATGCCTGGTAGCCCACACAAATGCCGAGGAATGGCCTGCCCGTCCGGATGAACTGCCGCGTTGCCTCCAGCAGGTCCTGCCGTTGGAGGGCGTTCAGGCAATCATCAAACGCCCCCACCCCAGGCAACACGACCGCGTCGGCGTCGGCCACGCCCTCCGGCTGCCGCACCAAGCGCACGTCCGCGCCCACCCGAAGCAACGCCTTGTGAACGCTGCGCAAGTTGCCGCTGCCGTAATCGAGCAATGCAATCACGCGGCCAGACTAATCACCGCCGTTGGCCAACGCAATCGCACGTCGCACTCCTCCCTCAGCCCAGAGCAGCTTCAGGCGTGCTTTCGGCGTCCCGCCGGAAGTTCAAACTCCTTCCCCGGCCCGAGATGGTTCTGCCGGCAGGATGCCGACAGCACGTTTACACGCCCCGCGAAAAGCGCATTGACCGGAAGCCCGCCGCCTGACTGAATAACCGCATGTCGAATGTTCCAGCGGATTTGAAATACGCGAAATCTCACGAATGGGTGCGGGTGGCCGGCGATGTGGCCACCGTCGGCATCACGGACCACGCCCAGCATGAATTGACAGACATTGTCTTTGCCGAAGTGCCCGCCGTCGGGCGCAAACTCAAGGCGGGCGAAGCCTGCGCGGTCGTCGAGTCGGTAAAGACCGCCAGCGACATTTACGCACCGGTCAGCGGCGAAGTCATCGAGGCAAACACGGCCATCGTGGACACGCCGGCGCTGATCAACACCGAGCCGTTTGCCGGCGGCTGGTTTTTCAAGGTCAAACTGGCCGCACCAGCGGAACTCGACGCGCTGCTGACGCCGGAGCAATACGCGGCGCAGATTGGAGGGTAGTCGCCACGCTCAAGAGATGGCCGATCGCAGACAATTGCGCCATGGAATCACGAGCGACTGATTCCCGATTTCGACTCACTGGCGACACAATCGGCGTTCTGTCCTAGCTGTGCTCCATGCCCCTGCCCTGGCCAGCGGAGCTGTGCATGGTTCGTTTCGGTCGTTTGCCCGTCCTTGGCACAGCCTGACTACCGACATCCTGCCGGTGGTTTTGTCGGCAACGGCATTTATCTGCCTTCTGCCAGTGCTTCCACACGGTTCGCCACCTCAACGGCTCTTTGGACTGACGTCCCTCCTGCTGCCTTGGTGGGTCGTCGGACACCTGGCAGCCTGGCTGGTTGTCTTGCAGAACGACTGAGGCGAACTCTTTGTCACTTGGTTTCGCGTTTGATGCCACTGCCACTCATGGCTAACTTTCGTTCGTGAATCCAAACCGCATTCGCCTGTTTATCAAACCATATTGCCCATGGTGCCACCGCGCCATGGACTGGCTGAACGCGCGCGGCGTTCAATACGAACAGCTCGACGTCATCGCTGACGGCAAGGCGTTCGCCGAAATGGTCAAGCTCTCCGGGCAGCGTCTCGCGCCGGTGATCGAGGTGGATGGCAAAGTCCTGGCCGACTTTGGCCCGGAGGAGTTGGCCAAGTTCTGGGAGTCGTTGAATCGTGATTCGTTGAATCACTGAACCGGACTCGTCACATGCTTGCAGCACCATCGCCATCTGACGGTTCAACGATTCAACGATTCAACGATTCAACGATTGAACCCCACCACGGTCCCCGTCCGCGCATCCCCGAGTGGCTGCGCCGGCAGTTGCCCACGTCGCAAGCCTTCGGCCAGACGAACGCGCTCCTCAGCGAACTGAAGCTCCACAGCGTTTGCGAGAGCGCCAAGTGCCCGAACCATTGGGAGTGCTGGAGCAAAGGCACGGCGACCTTCATGATCGGCGGCGACCGTTGCACGCGCGCCTGCCGCTTTTGTGCGGTCATTACGGCCAAACCTTTCCCGCTCGATCCGGACGAACCCAGACGCGTCGCCGAAGCCACTCGCCGCATGCGCTTGCGGCACGTCGTCATCACCGGGGTCGCCCGCGACGATTTGCCCGATGGCGGCGCGGAGCACTTTCGCCAGACCATCGAAGCCGTGCGCCAGCTCAGCCCCAGTATCGTCATCGAAGTGTTGACCCCCGATTTTCTGGACCACGATGCGTCCATTGACCGCGTGGTGTCCATTCGTCCGCACATCTTCAATCACAACCTGGAAACCGTGCGCCGCCTGACGCCGACTGTGCGGTCGCGTGCGACCTATGACCGTTCGCTGAGCGTGCTGCGCAAGGCCAAGGCAATAGGCAACGGCAAGGTGTTCACCAAGTCCGGCCTGATGTTGGGTCTGGGCGAGGAAGAGGAGGAGGTCCTGACGGCGCTCCGAGACTTGCGCGCCGTGGAGTGCGACATCCTCACGCTCGGCCAGTATTTGCGGCCAAGCCTCAAGCATCTGCCCGTGGTGGAGTTCGTGACGCCGGAGCGCTTCGCCTGGTTTGGCGCGCGGGCAAGGGAACTGGGCTTTGTCCACGTCGCCAGCGCACCGATGGTCCGCAGCTCCTATCACGCGGAGGATTTCTCCGCCACGTCAGGGCGCCAAGGGTAGCGGCTGCCGGGACAGGAAATAGACGCCCACGACAATCACGCCACCGGCAAGGATGATCGCGAGGATCGTCGCCAGCGTTTTGATCAACTTCGCCTGCTCCAACGTCGCCTGCGTGCGTTGCCTTTCGGCGGCCATGAAGCGCTCAAATTCCTGCTCCACGGAGTGCGTGACAGGAATCTCCTCGCGTAATTGAAGTGTCAACCAACGAACTTCCTTGCCACGCCATTGCGCGGGCAACCGGTTAAGCACCTCGGGCGTTGCCGGGACGAGCCCGCAGTGACTCCAAAACGGCGCCGCTTCGCAGGTCCACAGGCGGAAGATTCCGTTGTTCTTGGCGGCTTGTTGCACCCGCTCCCAGAGCTGCGGGCGCACAGTTTCGGCCACGGAGAAATCGGCGAAGGCCTCGTAATGGATCAGGCCCTGTTTCTCGGCGAACTGCAGGCCCACCGCGCCGACCACGCGCCCCTCCGCGTCCAGCGCGACTTGGAATTCCGTCAGCCGCTTTTCCAAATCGGCCACCGGAAAATTCATCGCCTGCCACAAGGCCCGGAGTTGCGCGAGGTCGTCAATCGTCGCGCGGCGCGCATGATAGGTGGCCGGGGGCATGGCGGGGTTTCAACCGGGGCGCTGGGCGGCGCGGGCCGCGGCCACGAACCGCGCGGCGAGTTGCGCGAGCGCCGGCCAGTCGTCCTTGGCGAGAATGTCCTTCGTGATCAGCGACGAACCCGCGCCGACCGCTTTGCAGCCGGCGGCGAACCATTGTCCGACGTTTTCCAACACCACGCCACCGGTCGGCACGATTCGCAGGTGCGGCAACGGAGCCCGCAGCGCTTTGATGTAGTTCGGCCCCAGGCCGTCCGCCGGGAAAATCTTGATGAAGTCCGCACCCGCCTCGTGCGCGCGTTGGGCTTCCGTGGGCGTGTATGCTCCCAACATGACCGGCTTGTCCGCCGCGTGCGCCAGCGCCACCAACTCGGTCCGGCAAATCGGCGTGACGACGAACTCCGCCCCCGCGTCCAGCGCGGACTGGCAATCCTGCGGTGTCAGAACCGTGCCCACGCCAACCAAAGCCCGCTCACCCAAGGCTGCACGGACTTCCCGAATGGCGCGAAACGGTTCGAGCGTCGTCAACGTGATCTCGACCGCGATGACGCCGCCGGCCACCAGCGCCCCGGCCAGCGGCACGGCTTGATCCGTCCGTCTCGCTCGCACGACGGCGACGACCCCGGGGTCGGTCAGTTGGGCCAGAATCTCGTTCCGTGTTCTCATGGACTTCGTTGGGAATCTGGCAAATCGGCCCGCGTCTGTCTGCAAAAACTTCGGTTCACTGCACCGTCCGCGCTCATTTCAGCACCTTGGAGACATTGGTGGTAACAATGGCTTCGGCAACCCCGGCGACGGCTGGCAACCGCACGTTGTCAAGTTTGAGCGTGGTGACGGAGTCAGCCACAATCGCGGGGCGGAAATCATCTTTCGCCAGCGCCAGCCGCACATCCTCCAACGTCAGCAAGGTGACGTTGCGCGCGAAGACACCCCAAGCGGGCAGCGAGCGGGCATCCACCCCCGGCGGTTTGACCTCGCGGCTACCTTCTTCCGCCGTGCCGCCGCCGGCAAACTCAACTGTCACGTTGCGAAAGACCACTTCGCCAATCGGTGACCCACCCCAACTTTCGGCAGACAAGGCGGCGCGGTACACCCCCGTGGCGTTCAGTCCCTGAACGGTGACGCGCCCGACGGGGTTGCCCGGTTTGGTCCAGAGGGTCACCGGCGAGGCCACGTTCAGCATAGTGTTGTTTGCCACCACGACATCATGGAGCGTCCCTTCGGTTTTGTCCCACGCGCCGGGTTGCAGGATGACGCCAGAGAGCATATTGGTGCGCTGGCGTTCGCGCGAGGTCAGGTGCGGTCGCTCCCCGGGGCCGCGACAGAGGTTGTCCACGATGGCCAGGTCTCGGGCCGGACCGATCAGCCGAATGCCGTTGCAGGACGAGTTGATCACGCATCCGCTGATCAGCGTGTTTTCCCAGTAACGGCCCGCGATGGCATCGTCGCCCGTGAAGAAACGGCAGTTTGTGATCCGGACGTTGCGGCACCAACGCTCCGGCCCGCCGCGCCAGTGAACGCCGTCCCAGCCGCCCAAGCACGTGACATTGTGGATGTCCACATGGTCGGTGACAAAGAACAGGATGGCATAGTTGGCCGCATCCAGAAACGTCACGTCGCGTATCCGAATGTTCTCGCAGTTCACCAGCACCAAGGCGTGCGGACCGCGCATCTGCTCCTCCCCTGTGGGATCGAAGACCCGGTTGCCGTCAATGGTGCCCGCGCCCGTGATGGCGATGTCCCGCAGGTTTTCGCCGAGCAGCAGCGCCCGATGCCATTTGCCCCACCTCGCTTCCGGCAGCGCCGCCGGCACTTTCGGCTCGTGATATGCCGCCAAATTCGTGGTTCCGATCAAGCGCGCCCCGGCTTCCAACTCCAGCGTGACATGGCTGCGCAGATGCACCGTGCCCGTGAGATACCGCCCGGCCGGCACTCGCACCCGTCCGCCGCCCGCCGCTCCGGCGGCATCCAGCGCTCGTTGGATTGCGGCCGTGTCCAATGTCATCCCGTCCCCTTTGGCGCCGTGGTCACGAATGTCGAACCCCTCCGCCGCGTGGCACGAACCCGACTGAGCCAGCGCCGCGAGCAGGCCGACGGCGCGCGCAATCCTGGAATTCAAGCGAAGCATGGCGAACGAATTACCGGTTTCCAGCGGACGGCACGAGTCTGAAATGCGGTACGCCCCACCCGCCGGCGAATTCGGTTTACCTGTCGGGGAGGTATGGCCAAACTTCTGCCCATGCAAGCCCAAGCGGATGGCAGCGGTTGCCTTTCAAGGCGCGCCTTTTGGCGGCTCGGACTCGTGGCGCTGGGGATGATCCTCGCCGCAAGCGAGTGCTTTGCCATTGAACCCCGGTTGCTGCCGGTCGGCACACCCTGGCGTTTCTGGGTGGTGGCTGAAGCATCGCCCCCCCCGCCGGCGGATTGGCGTGCGCCCGACTTTGACGACAGTTCCTGGGCAAGCGGCCTCTCGGGCTTCAGCACTTACACCAGCGAGCCTTCCATCGAGGCGACCTACCTGGGGCGTGCGTCCTTGACCTCCGCCTGTCTTCGCACCCGATTCCACGTGCCCAATCCCGCCGCAATCCACTGGCTGGTTCTGCGTGCGGACTATGTGAGCGGCTTTGTTGCGTATCTCAACGGACGCGAAATCGCCCGGCGCGGCGTCGAGGGCGATCCCCCACCGTGGGACGCGGTGGCGACTTACCACGCCCGCCAGGCCATGGAGGAGTTGGACGTCAGCGCTCACCGCGACGCGTTGGTCGCCGGGACAAACGTGCTAGCGATCCAACTGCATGGCTCGACTCTGCCCGCCACGGGTTTGGTGCTCGTGCCGGAATTGTGCGCGAACTTCACCCGGGGACCTTTCCTCCAGAACGTCGGCACACAGCATGCCGACATTCTCTGGCGCACCCCCGTCCCAATGACGACGGTGGTTGATTTCGGCGAAACTCCAACTCTTGGCCGGTCGCTGGTGGACGCGACCCTCGCCACCAACCACATCGCGGCGTTGACCGGTTTGTTGGCGGACACCGAGTACTTCTACCGGGTGCGCAGCGGCTCGGGAACGAATGAAGCGGTGTCGCCCGTGTATCGCTTTCGCACGTTGCGTGTCGGCGGCGATCTCTCGTTTGCCGTTGTCGGAGACAGCGGATCCGGCTGGATGTCGCAACTGCAGGTGGCCTCGAATTTGGCAACCAATAGCGTGGATCTGGTGTTGCACACGGGCGACATCACCTACCCCACGCTCAACCGCGCGATTGTGGACACCCGTTGCCTGAGCATCTACACGCCTCAGATGCGGGGCACGCCGTTCTTCTTCACGCCGGGCAACCACGACCTTTACGCGCCCGACACGCTGGCGACGTATCTCGAGACGTTCCGGATGCCAACGAACAGCGCCACCGGCACAATGCACTTTTACTCGTTCGATCATGGCGACGCGCATTTTGTTTCGTTGTTTGTGCCCTCGCTGGCGAACTTCGCCGGCCAGTCGGCTTATGCTTTTCAGCCGGGCAGCGTTCAGATGCAGTGGCTGACGAACGACCTGGCCGCCACTTCCAAGCCTTGGCGTATCCTCCTGTTGCACATCCCGCTGTTCGATTCAACGTGGCACCAGTTTGACGACTACAACGGGAATAGCCGACCGGATCGTCTCGAGTTGCAGGAATGGCTGCTGCCCGTGGCGGCGCAGTTTGGGGTGCAGGCCATCTTCAGCGGTCATGCCCATTGCTACGAACGCTTTGCCCCGATCAACGGCGTCCACTGCTTCGTGAGCGGCGGCGGCGGCTACACCCTTTACGGCCTTTCGCAACTGGAACCGCTGAGTCAGCGGTTTGAGGTGCGCTTCCATCATCTGGTGGCGAGGATCCAGGGCGAGGCACTCTACCTCCAGGCGGTGGACCGCTTTGGCACGGTGTTCGACACGGTCACGATTCCCCGAGTCAGCCCGCCCACCTTGCGCGCCGGCCCGGTGGCGGATCGGACGTTGCGTTTGCGGTGGAATGCAGCGCCGGGACACCGCTACCAGATCGAGTCTGCCACGTCGGCCACCGGTCCGTTCATCGTGCTCGATGATCCCGCTCTGCCACTTCGGGCCACGAACTACCAAGGAGCGTTCGATTTGGATCTGGAGGCATTGACCGGCGAAGAAAATGCCCGGTTCTTTCGCGTCAGAGTGCTGCCCCCGTGACGCGCGGTGACTCCGCCGCTTCAACCGCGACGCGCCAAGGGCGGTGTCGTTACAATCCGTTTCGCCGGTAAGCCTCCGCCAGCAACGTCATCGGGTGCGCCACGCGGACGTTCATGCCGGCTTGGCGGATGCCGTTGATCAATTGCAGCAAGCAGCCGGAGTTGGCGTTGGCCACGACGGCCGCGCCGGTGGCGCGGATATGCGCCAGCTTCCGCTCAAGGAGCTTGTTGGCCATCTCGGGCTGAACCAGGTTGTAAATGCCAGCGCTGCCGCAACACCACGTCGCCTCCGGCAACTCCACCAGCGTGAGATTCGGAATGAGCTGCAAAATCTGCCGCGGCTGCATCACAACCTTCTGCCCGTGCGAGAGGTGACAGGACTCATGGTAAGTCACGGTCATCGCTGGCTGACTCTCTTTCGCCGGCGCTCTGAGACCGATCTGCGCGAGGAACTCGTGAACGTCCTTCAGCTTGCGATCCCAAAGCTCGGCGCGTTCGCGATAGCGCGGATCGTCGGCCAGCAACTTGCGGTAATGCTTGAGATGCGAGCCGCAGCCGCCGGCGTTGCTGATGATGGCGTCGAACTGGTCCGGCGGGAACTGGTCAATGTTCTTGCGCGCGAGCTCAGCGGCGAGGCCGAGTTCCCCGTTGTGGGCGTGGAGCGAGCCGCAGCAGTGCTGGTCCGGCGGCGTGAAGACTTCGCAGCCGTTGTGTGCCAGCACTTCGACGGTGTCGCGGTTGACCTCGCTGAAGATGAGGTCTTGGGCGCAGCCTGTGAGCATCGCCACGCGATACTTCCTCGCGCCGATCGCAGGCGTGACCAGCGCGATCAGGTCGGCGGAGAACTTCGGCGGGATGACCGGCGTCATCGCCTCCAACTCTTGCAGGCGCTTGGGCATGAGCTTCATCACGCCGCTCCGGCGAATGAGTGCCTGGAGGCCGAGTTGCTGGTAAAGCCTCATCGCGCGGCCCAGCAGCAGCAGCCGGTTCAGGTCCATGAAAAGCCATTTGACCGTAAACCAGCGGATGAGCTTGCGCTTCGGCGAATCGAGCAGGCGCTGCTCCTCGACCTCGGCCCGGGCGTGCTCGAACAACTCGGCGTAATTCACGCCCGCCGGGCAAGCCGTCATGCAGGCGAGGCAGCCGAGACAGAAATACATCTCGTCGCCGAACGTCTCGGTGGTGTCGAGCCGGCCATCGGCGATGGCGCGCATGAGCGAGATGCGCCCGCGCGGGCTGTGGCGTTCGAGCTTGGTGGCGTCGTAGGTCGGGCACGTCGGCAGGCACAACCCGCAATGCATGCATTGCTGCACGACGGAGTAGTCGAGATCGCGAAGATGGGAGAAGGGGGCGCTCATCTAAAGTCGCTGTTCAGTTCACGATTCATGCGGCTGTCGCAGCATGGTCACTAGCTCCTTGGAAGACCGCTCCCCAATGCCGCTTCGTCAACAGATAAACTGGAAGGGCAATAACGATCGGGTTCAAGAGCCAAACAAGACCGTTCCAGCAAGCGATCTTGTCAGCGAAGAACTCCATTTCGCCTCCCTGCCAATCGGCTCCGCCATGCGCGACTATGTTCGTAATATCGTCACCCGGCGCCGCAG
>CAZJTM010000039.1:0-35372 GCA_964548925.1 uncultured Verrucomicrobiota bacterium
GGCCGTGCTGTCCGCCTGCACCACAAACCACTGATCGCCAGAGATGCCTTGGGGAACGACGACCGGCTGCGAGCGCATCGCGGAAGCGCCTGCCGCCAGCGGATTGTTCAGGGTAAACGTGGCGAGCAATCGGTCGCTGCCGGGGCTGGCATCCGCCGAGAGAAACACGCGCTCGGTCCACGGCGCCTCTGCGGTGGCGTTGCCGCGATTGGTGACCACCCAGGCCAGCGGGACGGTCTGGCCCGGAAGCGCGTTGGCGGGCGCGGTGATGGAAACCACGGCCAGATCGGGCAGTTGCGGCAGCGTAAAAGCGATGGGTAGGCTGTTGGTCTGGTTGTTCGCTTCGTTGGATTCCGCCAGCTTGTTCAAGGCATCCACCTTGAGCGCGAGCGTCAGGTTGGCCGTCTGGTAATACGACTGCAGCGGGAAAGTGACGCTCTGAGTGCGGGTGTAACTCGCGCCCGGATCGAGTGGCGCGAGGCGGTCCACCGAGGCCAATTGGATATAGCCGCCCAGGTTCCCGCCGCCAATCGCGATCGTTTCCGTCCAGTTCGTTTGGGCGGTGGCCGTGCCGCTGTTCCGCACGGTCCAAACCAAATTGGCAGTCTGGCCGTACTGCGCGTTGGAAGGATAGACCCAACTGGTCACCACCAGATCGGCGGCGACGATGGTGCTGGCGGCGGCAGCCGCGCGGCTGTTGTTTTCCAGCGGTCCGGTTTCGGGCAGCACGTCCGCGCTGTCCACCGTCACCACGAACCAGCGTTGCCCCGCGAGCGAGCCGGGTACGACGATCGTTTGCACGCGCTCGACCGACTGGTGCGGGCCGAGTCCGCCGGTGAACACGAACGAATCCACCGCCGTGTCGCCGCCGGGCTGACTGTCCGTGGAGAGATAGACCGTTTCCGTCCACGGCCCGGGTGCGGCGTGGTCGGTGTGGTTGGTCACCGTCCAACGCACTTGGATCGGCTGGCCCGCTTCGAGATGGAGCGGAGCCGTGAGCGCCGTGACGGCGAGATCGGGAAGCGGCGGTTGGGTGAGCGTAATGGGCTTGGCGAGCGTGTTGTTGGTCGCGGTGGGCTCGCCGGACCAAGACTGCGGCGTTTTGACAATCAAGAAGTAGTTGCCCGCCGGCACGTCTGTCCGCAACGGGAGTGTGAGGTTGGTCGTCACGGTGTAGGTTTCCGCCGGGGCGACCGTGCGGTTCACCGTATGTGTGTAGGAGAGCAACCGCGTGGCGTTGGCGCCGGCGGCGTTCGTCGAGAGGTCCACATACTCCAACCAGCGCGTGCCAGAGGCTACGGGCGCGGTGCCGACGTTGCGCCAGGTCCAGTTCACCGGAATGACGGCGCCGAGGTCTGCCGCGGCGGGAGCGACGACTTGTTCCAGAGCCACGTCCGGCGCGAGCACTTCAATCGGCACAGCGCGGACTAGAAGGTTATTGGCCTCGTTGGTTTCGACGATGGTGTCGTCAGAATCCGTCCGGCCCACCAGGTAACGCAGGCCGGCATATTGGGCCGTGATGACCACATTGTTGGTGCGAGTGAAGCCGGCGCCGGGCGCAAGCTCGCCACTGTACCGCTCGTAAAACAGGTAGTAGTCCTGGCCCTCGAAACGATCCGGAGAATGTCGGAAGTAATCCAGCCAACTCCCTTGGGCCGGGCGGTTACCGGCGTTCTGAACGCTCCAACGCACCGGAAACTGCTCGCCCGCCACCACCTGCGTCGGGGCTTCCAGCGAGGTGATCCGCAGGTCCGGAGCGTCGTTGGGCGTGCGGAAGGCCAGCCGGTCAATGGCGGCGTTTTGGTTGCCAGCGCCCAATGTGACCTTCACACGCGCAATCGCCGGGTGGTCAATCGTCACGCGCTCCCGCGCCGCCAATCCGCCGTGATATTCGCGGGCGAAGAGGACTGCGTTGGACGGATCGTAGGCCGTGACCACGCTGCCCGTGGCGCCGATGACGTAGAAATCCACGAACGGGCTGGTCGAGGCGTTCGTGCCGCCGGGCTCGACAAACCAAAACTCCAACTCGCCCGGCGCGGCGTTGGAACTCGGGTCGCCATAGACGCGGCTCGGCGTCACCGGCACAAAGATGCCCGGCTTGGCGCTCGTGGCCTGGAGATCGCCGCTCAACGTGCGGAACAGCAGGCCGAGGTTTTGGAACTGATTGGTCAGCCGTGCGCCGGAGGAAGCCGGAGAGGTGTCGAAGTTGACCAAGCGGTCGGCGGGGTCAACTCGTTGGTAAAGCACATCCGTGGGGATGATTGCCGTGCCGCCACTGGTCTGCCACCAGAGTTGCAGAGTCGCGGCACGATTACTGTCCGCCGCATACAACAGCGTGATGGGATACAACCCTTCGGTTTCAAAGGCCAACGGGATGGGGGGAAGGAAGCCGGAAGAGGTGCGATAGGCGTTGGTGACCGTGAGTTCCCCGACGCGACAGTGCAATCCGCCCACCAGAGAAATGTACAACCCCAGGTCAATCTCCGGCGTGGCCCGGTTCTTGTCGAGGTCACGCGTGACCTGGAACAGTGCGGTCATGCGCAAGATGAAGTTGCTCACATTCAGGCCGCGCAGGTTGCCGGGCAGATAGGTCACGTCGTCAAAGAACCGCTCCAAACTGTTCGTGCCGGCTTGGGCGGCCGAGCGCCCGAAATACGCTTTGGGACAGAGCACGCTGCCGATCGGCGTCAAACCCTCCAGCGCGGAGGGCTGCGGCGCCCCTCCGCCGCCCACGTTGGGAAAGATTTCCACCCAGACGCCGTCTCCGGTGATCTGTGGCACATTGGTTGCGACCGCCTGGGCCGCCGGAACGATTAGTTGTGCATGCGCGTTCGGCAGCAACGCCGAGCCAAGAATTGAGAGAATCAGCGCGGCCAACGCCGCCGCGTGGTTGCGAAATGAGCGGATTTGCATGGTAACTCCTTCAGATGGGCGGGAACAGGTGCTCTCGTCCGGACTGCGACGCCAAACTCAGTCTGCCATGGTCTGTAACCCAAACCGGCGGATGGCGGCCCGACCATCCGCTAATGCCTCCAAGGCCCCGCAGCCTCGGACCCTCTTCGCGACTTCGCCGGCAACGCGTCGGCGATGAGAGCTATCTTCTCGCTCCGTCCCACAAAATCAAGGCTCTTTATGCGCACGCAGTTCGCCCGCGTTCGAGCCTTCGTTCATGTCTTGAAGGCCCTTGGCCCAGGCGCGGCGGATGAGTTCGTCCCGCACCTGGAGTTCGCCGAATTGCGTAGCGGTCGTCCGCAAGGATTCGTTGGCGTCGGCAATTGAACCGAAATGCGGTCACTCGCACCGATGCCGGGGTTCACGCCGGTCGTTCCACCACCTCGCCGCCCTCCCAGACAACCAAGGGGAGGCCAAGGGCACGGTGCTGACTTCTGACATTGCGTGCGGCACGCCGTCGCGCGCGCTCGTCGCGACTTGCGAATGGCAGGGCTTTGTCCGGCCTGCGAGTCGCATGTCAGTTCTCCTTCATACGCCAGTCATTTTCGCACAAGTTCAATGTCATTCTCGCCGGGAGTCGCCAGCCGTTGTCCGTTTGCGTCAGCAGAAACCGCGCAGGGCACGCCACCCCGGGACGCGAGGTGATGACGGCTCTGCGAACTCACGTTCGCAGCGACGGGGTTTGCCATGTAGCCGCCAAGGCGAGTTGGCCGCTGTGCCGAGCCGCAGCCACGGTGCCGGGAAAGAGCCAATTCGGGCTTGTGCTTTTCCGGCCAAGCGGAAAGCCTTCGCCGCGTCATGCATGCGAACAACGACACGGAACGCGGCGCCGCTACGGAAACGCGCCGTTCACGTGAGGCAACAACCGAGTCACGACTGAACACATGCCGAAACTCCTCGGCGACTTTGATGGCCGCAGGTCTCGGGCTGCTTGCCACGCTCGGCCCGCTCGGTTGCCCAACCGCAACGCGGGCACAACTCCCCGTCCTGAAACATTCCGACGTCGTGTTCATGTACCAAGCGAGCCGGCAGGCTTACGTGGACTACGGCGCCACGGTGCTGGCTTGGGGCGGACGACCCACGGAAAAATCGCTCCAGGAGGCGGAGGGGCTGAAGTTCTTCGGCAGCGTGGGCATGGTCACGGAGTTCAGCCGCTACTACGAACGCTTCCCTGACACTTACGAACAAGGCCTGTGCCGGAATGTGGACGGGCAGCCCTTCAAAGTGCCGTGGCTCACCGATCATCAGCACAAGGGCATCCCGTACTGGTGGTGCTGCACGCGGCAACCGCTCTTCCGCCAATATCTCGAAGAACGCGTTGCGGACACCGTGAAGGCCGGCGCGCACGGCGTCCACATTGACGATCACCTGGGCACGGCGGGCGGGCTGCACCAGGGCGGCTGTTTTTGTGACCGCTGCGTCGCGGAATTCCGCGATTACCTGACAGCGCTGCCACGAACGGAATTGGAGAGACTGGGTGTTCCAGACGCGGCGAGCTTCAATGTCCGGGAAGTCTTTCGGTCCTGGCGCGATGAGAAGCCGGGCCGCAAACTCGAGCAACACCCGCTCTACCGGCACTTCCGCATTTTTCAGTTCCGGGGTGCCGCGAAGTTCATGGCGGAGCTCCGGGCGCTCGCGACGCGCACGGCGGGACGCCCGATTCCGATGGGCGCGAATGCTTGCCTGACCTGGGGACCGCACCTCAACGATTTCCAATCGCTCGACCTGTTCAGCGCGGAGATTCCGCATCACGCGGAGGCGCGCCGGTTCAGTGACGAGCCGCTTGTGGCCTACCGCATGGCGGACGCGGTGGGACGTCCCTTGGCGTCCACGGCCAGCGGCCACGATTGGGCGTTCATCAAGGAGCAAAACCTCCCCGGGCTGGTTCAGGGCTGGATCGCCCTCGGCTACGCCGCGGGGCACAGCTTGATGGCGCCGAATCGGCAGTGGTGTTACACTCCGGAGAAAGGGACGCATTGGTATGAAGGCCCGAAGGACAAGTTCGCGCCGCTCTTCCAGTTCGTTCGCCAGCACGCGGCGCTCTTTGATGACTACCAAAACCACGCCGACGTGACCGTGGCCTACGCCCAACGCACTTACGACCGCGACTCCCACCGAATCATCGGCCCGTGCAGCAAACTTGCCGCGGCCAATGTCTCTTACCGGCTCGCCTTGGGCGGCGACGAGATTGTGGATCATCCGTTGCCGGCGGAGGAATTGCGCCGGACCGCTCGTTTGCTCGTCATCGAGCCGGAGGACTTTCTTCCCGCCGATCGCGAAGCATTGGCGACCCTCCAAATCGCCAAACGTTACGAGAGCATTGGACAAGCGCTGGCGGACGTCACGCCCGCCGTCAAAGTTGAGGCTGAATCTCCTGTCCGGGTGCTGCCCCGCGTCAAGCCCGGTCGTGCCGTCGTTCATCTGCTCAATTGTAACTACGCCCCGGCCCAGGATGATACGCCGTCCGTGAAGCCCCTGCGGGTGCGGCTGAATCTTGGGGCACTCGGTGTGGCGGGCGCACGGCAGGCCCGCTGCCATGCCCCCGGTCAAGAGCCCCTCACGCTTCCCATTCAGGGCGACACGGTGACGGTGCCGGAACTTCGCGGGTGGGCGATTTTGGAACTGGGAGCCAATTGAACCGATGGCCGCTTCGCTCACGCTGTCTCGCGCCGCCCTCGCCGAACCAGGCCGATGGGCTCCGCTTGCTCCCCTGCTCTCTGCCCTGCTCCTCTGCCTTCATGCCGGCGCGCAGACGGTGGGATCAAAGCCCGCGCCGGCCACCGCCACCACCATCGCGACCAACCTGGCTTCGCTCAAGCCCACCGAGGCCATTCGCCACGCCACCATTACCCGGTGGAAACCGATCTTCCGTGGCGTCGAGGTCTGCGAGGGCCGCACCGTGAAGCCCCGCCCCATTCAGGTCCGCGCCATCCGGGTCAACCTGCGCGAGCCGACGATTGACTTTCTGGTCACGCCGTCGAATGGCGACGAACCCAAGGACGCGGGGGCGCGGACTACTTCCGAGTTTCTCACCGAGTTCGGATGCCAGGTCGCGCTCAACGGCTCGGTCTTTGACGTGTTCGCCAGACAGCGCGGCGACCCGATGGACATCGAGGGCCTCTCGCTGTCCCGCGGGGATTTGTATTCGCCGCCCAACCAGTGGGACGCGTTGCTGATCAGCACAAACCGGCGCGCGTGGATCGCGCGCTCGCCAGTGGACACGCGCGGCGCGTTCAACGGCCTGAGCGGTTTTCATGCGATCCTGCTCAACGGCACCAACACCGGCACCATGAAGGACCGTCATCCACGCTCAGCGGTCGGCGTCTCCCGCAATGGCCGTTACCTGATTCTGATGACGGTGGACGGCCGCCAGCCCGGATACAGCGAAGGAGCCAGCACGGCGGAAACCGCCGAGTGGATGCGGAAGCTCGGCGCGCACCACGCGTTGAACCTCGACGGCGGTGGCAGCACCACACTGGTAATCGAGGGGCCGGAGGGGTTGCCCGTGGTGCTCAATCGTCCGTGTGGCCCGCCGGTGGGCAAGGAACGGCGCGTCGCCAATCACCTCGGCGTGTTTGCCAACCACCTTTCCACGAAACGCAAGTAGTCGTCCCGGCCGCAGTCGCTCTCCCAAAGGCGACGCCGAGGCAAGTCTTCAGCGGTCCGCCTTTCGGACCCTGTTCCCCCAATGCACCATCCGGCGCACGACCAGGCGCGGTAGCAGACGCACGAGGAGCGTGAGCAACCTGTTGCTCAGGCCGGGAATTGCCAACACCCGTCCGCGCCGGAATGCTTCATGTCCATAGCGGGCAACCGCCGCCGCCGACATCGCGTGCCTCGTGAGATGATCACCGCCACGGAAATTCGCGATCTTGCCGAAGTTGGTCCGCGTCGGGCCCGGGCAGAGTGTCGTCACGGTCACACCCGAGCCGCGCAGTTCCTCCGCCAGGGCCTCGCCAAACGCCAGCACGCAGGCCTTCGTCGCAAAGTACACCGCCATGCCCGGACCGGGCTGGAACGCCGCCGTGGAGGCGACGTTCAGCACGCCGCCCTGATGGCGGGCGATCATCCCGGGCAGGAACAAGCCGGTGAGTTGCATCAAGGCCGTGACGTTCACCTGCACCATTTCGAGTTGGCGAGCCAGCGGCAGTTCGGCGAAGTCGCCGTGCGCGCCGAAGCCCGCGTTGTTGACCAGCACATCCACGCAAAGCCCGGCGCGCTGAAGTTCGGCGAAGAGTTGCCCGGGCGTCTCCGCCCGCGCCAGATCGGCGGGAAGTACACGCACTTCGGTGTTGTGGGCCTGACGCAACTCGGTCGCGAGATTCTCCAGGGCAGCGGCATTCCGCGCGACGAGCACCAACCGACACCGCTCGGCGGCGAAACACCTTGCGAGTTCCAAGCCGATGCCCGAGGACGCGCCGGTGACCAGAACGGTTTGCACGATTTGAGAATTCACACGCCGAGAAAGGGAAAGGGTCCTGACGGCAGACGCCAAGGAGGTAGCGGGATTGGGGAAACCCCGCAAACGTCACGTCCGTCAGGACCGCGCACAATATAACGCATTTCCCGGGCTTGGCCGCAACCGAATTTTGGCCAAGACATGCTCCCGGCGGCTCCGGACTTCCGCGCCTTGTCCGAGCCAAGTGACGTTCGCGGCAAGCGGGAATTATTTGGCAGGTTTCGCCGGCTTGGCACTGCCGCTCCCTTTCTTGCCGCCGCCCGCCATCACCACGGTCGCAGTGAGAAATCCGATCGCGAAAAAGGCAAAATACATGATCGCGGACTTCTGGGTGAATTTGGAGATCAGCGGTGGCAGCCGGAAGGTCACCGTATCCTCGTTGTTCATGCCCATCATCACGAGCAGCAACAACACGATCAAAAGGAAAACCGCTTTGAAGAGTAGTTTTGGATTCATAACTCAGTGTTGGCCGGACGATAGGGACTCGACGGCCCAGCGTCAAGCGGCTGTCCGCTCGCCGTCCGGCTTGTTGTCATAAGGCCGTTTCCGCGGAGAAGAACGCGTCAAGGCAACTCGCGGACGCGCAGATTCCGGAACTCGACCGGCGAGCCCTCCGACTCAAGACAAAGGTATCCGAACGCCGGCTGGCAACCCGTGCCACCGGAAACCTCCTCGCCATTCACCCAGAGCCGCACCTCTCCGTTGATCGCGCGAATGTAGTAGTGGTTCCATTCGCCCACACCCCGGCTCAGGTGCTTGCGCGGGAAGCTGCGGCTGCCGTCCGGCGACACCGGCGCGAACGGCTTCATCCGGGTCTGCCCGGTCGGAAACACATCGCCGTGCGTCGTGAACCAGTCGGCCTTGCGCTGGGATTGCCGCTCGTACTGCTCGGTGTATCCGTGATCCAAGACCTGCACCTCAACGCCCTCGGGCAGTCGCCCCTTACCGGCTTCGAGTTCGCGGATGGACCGCTCCGTCGCCCATAGAAACACCCCCGAATTCCCACCCGAACGCAGGTGCCGCCACTCGACCACCATCTCCAAGTTCGTGACAACCTGCCGCGACCGAATCACTCCGACCGGCTCGCCCGTGCAATGCGCAACGCCGTCCGCCCAAGTCCAGGTGTTCGTGGCGCAGTTGACGTTTCGGAAGTCGGCCTCGCCCAAGGCGCGCCAGCCTGGGCCGGTGCCGTCAATGAACGCGCGGGCGGGCGCGCTGGTTTCTTCCGCACAGAACGCGTTGCCCGCCACGAACACAGCCAGTGCCGCGCGGCTGAACGCCTTCCGCAGCCTCACGTTGGTACGCATGACGGCAGTCTGGACCCGAGCCAGCCCGTCCGCCAGCGGGAAAATCACGCTTGCCTGAACGCGCTCAACGCCCGGCTGACGACAGCGTCACGCTAGCCACGCAGATCAAACAACGCCCGTTGCTTCCCCGGTGATTGACTTGCCTCCGCGACCAGACCACGCTGCGCCCATGAACCGAGAGCCTAGTTTCTACCCCATCGGCCTTCCACACGCCGGCCGCGCCGCGCGGCGCTTTTCCCTCACCGCACTGGCAGCCCTGACGTTGGCTGCCGTGCCCGCTCCAGCCGACTGGCCGGAGTTTCGCGGACCGTGGGGCAACGGTCATGCCACGGGCCCAAGTGACACCAAGCCCATCGGCCTTCCGTTGCAATGGAGCGAAACGAACAACGTCACGTGGAAAACCCCCATTCCTCACCGGGGTTGGTCCACGCCCGTGGTTCTGGGCGGGCAGGTCTGGCTGACGACCGCGACGGAAGATGGCCATGACTTCTTTGCCATCGGTCTGGACGCCGCCAGCGGAAAGATTCGTTGTAACGAGAAGCTGTTTCACAGCGACCATCCGGAGCCGCTGGGCAACGGCGCCTCGATGAATTGTTACGCCACGCCGTCGCCTGCCATCGAACCCGGCCGGGTCTATGTCCACTTCGGCAGCTTTGGGACAGCCTGCCTGGACACGGACACTGGCAAGACCTTGTGGAAACGCGACGACTTGCCCTGCCGCCATTATCGCGGCCCGGCTTCCTCGGTGGTCCTGTTCGAGAACCTCGTGATCCTCACGTTCGACGGCGCCGACCTGCAATATCACGTCGCGCTCGACAAACAGACGGGGAAGACGGTTTGGAAGACCGACCGGTCGGTCGCCTGGAACGACGAAAATGTCCCGGGCCAGATGGCGCGGGACGGCGATTTGCGCAAAGCCCACAGCACGCCGCTGATCGTGACGGACGCCGGGAAGTCACAAATGCTTAGCGCCGGCGCCAAGGCCGCCTACGGTTACGACCCGCGCACCGGACGCGAGTTGTGGAAGGTGCGCTACGACGACTGGTCGGTCGCGCCCCGGCCACTCTTTGACCGCGGCCTCGCCTTCATCGTCACCGGCCTCAACAAGCGAGAGCTGTGGGCGGTGAAGACCGACGGCCAGGGGGATGTCACCGACACGCACGTCCTGTGGAAGCTCACCTCGCGCGTGGGCAAGTACGCCTCGTCGTTGCTCGTGGACGGGCTGATCTACACGGCGGCGGAGGAGAGCTTTGTCACCTGTGTGGACGCGGCGACGGGCCAGATCGTTTGGACGGACCGGATCGGCGGCAAATACGCGGCCTCGCCGGTTTACGCCGATGGGCGGCTGTATTTCTTCAGCCAGCAAGGCACCACCACCGTGCTCAAACCCGGCCGCGCATTTGAAGTGTTGGCGGTCAGCATGCTCGCGGATGGTTTTATGGCGTCGCCAGCGGTCTCGGACAAGGCGTTCTTCCTGCGAACCAAGACACACCTCTACCGCGTGGAATCTTCGGCGGCCGGAAACTGAACAGCAGCACAAACGCGTTCCGGTGAATCGCTGCGGGGTGCGAAGGCATTCCGAAAACGTGCTGCGGCGCATCCTGCCCGAAGAACCATCTTCCCTCACTGCTCAAAGTGATCTTCCGGCACGATGCCGGAACTACGCTCCGCGACTCTGCAGCGCCATCTGGAACTTGCTCGCAGCACTTGAAAGGCTTCACACAAGCAGAACTCACCCCCGAGACGCGATGAGCACAAAGAGAAGACTCCGCAGAGCGATCTCCGCCTCTGTCGCGCCTCTACGGTTTCTTGCGGCTACGATGGGTTGCTCGATTCATGTGATCCTCAATTCCCTGCAGTTTTCGCCAGGTTCAAATCCTGTGTCAGTATTGACCGGCCCTCTTCGCAACAAGTTGTCGCGGTATTGCGCGCCGGGACATACCCCAAAGGCGTGGCGGCCACCTTGCGGCGCGTGGCGAATGGTGGCCGTGCGCAAGTACTGCCGCTTTTCACGTCTCTTATTCGGCAGGCCGAGGTGTTCCTTGGGCGTGACGTAGCAGAGCATCGCGCAGCCATACTAGCCGATCATCGCCGCGCCGATGCCGCTGGTGATGTGGTCGTGGTTGCGACTCCGCAAGTTCCGCCGCAACGACGCCGGGCGCAAAGATTTTGGAACGGCATCCTGTCCGGCTGCCTCAGCGGTGGTGAGCGGTCCGAGCGTGTAGGACGGCGCTTCGCCGCACCAATCGAGTTGCTTGGCCATGTTTTCCTCGATCATGTGCATGGGCACGTGGCCTGTTGGCCCGTGCGGCTCGCACCCATCGTTTATGACTTGCACGCCCTTGGCCTACGCGCGGCGGGTGAGTTCGCCCTGCACCTGGAGTTAGCCGAATTGTCCCGCAGGCGCGGGATTGGCGTCGGCAATCGCGCCGGGACGCAGGCGTCGCCGAGGCCGAAGCTCACACTGGCTTCTCCACCACCTTGCCGTTCTGCCAAACCACCACAGGAAGCTTCAAAGTCCGGCTCTGCGTCTGGACGTTCTTGGCGGCACGGCGCAGAGCGCGCTCGGCGCGTAACACAAAGGGCGGTGCTTTCGTGGATTTTCGAGTGTGTCCGTTCGTCTTCATGGGCGAATTAATTTTCTCAAAACATCTATATCATGGGCGGACGAAATGGCGAGCCGTTTGGCGGGAAGGCTGCGGCTGTCCCACACGGCCCAGCGCGCCGCCAACGGCAGATAATCGTCGAGCAGGTGAACGAGGCTGCGGTGGAAGCGGCGGCGGATGTCCGTGGCAGGAACGTGATGTCCACCCTGTTGCACGCGCTGCCGCACCCGTGCGATGGCTTGCACGGGACTGGAAAGCCAGAGGTAATGCAGTTCGATCTCGTAACCAAACTGCCGCGCGCAACGGAACAATCGGATGTAGGTCTTGCCGCTCAGAGTGCTTTCCAACGCGAACGTCTCCCGGCGACGCAGGCACTCGTCCACTTGCGTGAGCAGCAAACGCGCAGCCCGAACCGCGCCAGCACTGGGTTTCAATGGAGAAAGCCCGCGCGCAATCTCATCGGCATTGAGGAAGCGAAGGCACTTCACTTCTTTGGGCAGAAACTCCTTCGCAAACGTCGTCTTCCCCGCGCCATTGCAGCCCGCGATGACGTAAATGGTTGGCGGCTTGGCAGGCATGACTATGCGACGAACTCCGGCGTGAACTGGCCGCGCCAGTCCCGCAACGCGGGATTGCTCCGCGTCTGGTTGACGACATCCAGCTTTTGGCGGTCGAGGGTTTTCATCGTGTTATCATAAACGTTTCAAACTTCCTGGCGTGGCTTCTTGCCAACGCAGACGGGACAACGCGAGCCTCGTGTGACGTGTCCAATAGCAGCAACCCATTCATGCCCATGCGGGCACAACCACCAAACCTTCCTCATGCTTTTCGGGGTAACGTCTGACGCGCGGCACATTCCATTCCTCGTCGGATGCCACAGCAAAGCGACTTCAGGATACCGAACTGCGAGGTTATTGTCCGCTCCAACTTTCTTGCCGGAACAAAACGGGCAACCCCTGCCTGCCGTGCGGCTGTCAATCCGCGCCTGCCACTCGTGACCACGCGAACAAATCCACCAGACTTTATCTTCGCTTCGCGCCGAACGGTCCGAAGCAGTCAACGGCGAGTTTCTGGTCGGATGCCATTCGGCGGCGAGCGTGGGATTCTTTGACGCGAGCGAACCGCTTGTTTTCAATGCGCGACGGAAACAGAATGGACAACCATAGCCGCGATTCCTGCTGGTGATTGACGCCCGCCATTCGTGCCCCAAGGGGCAACGCCACCATGCCTTGTCGTGGCTGCTTGCGGCTCGGTCGTGAGGTGTGAGTGTGCCGTTCTTTGTTGGATGCCACTCGGACGCCAAGGCTGGATTTGGTTGAGCCAAGCTGCCTTTTCTGCTCACGGCCAGACGCCGATAAGTCTGCCCTCGGGATTTGCGTGAGCACACAGGGCAGCCTCGCCCTTTTGTTCTTTCAGCGACTGTGGCTCGCCATTCATGGTTCTCTGCACACCGCCACCAAATCTTCTTGTTGCTTGCCAAGCTGAACATCCTTGGGTCAAGCGGATGATTTCGCGTCGGATGCCACTGCAATGCGATGTCGGGGCGCAGGCTCGCCAACGAATCTTCCGGCAGCGGCCCGGGCAGCAGCGCGATGATTTTTCGGTATTCATCATCAGCAACAAGGCGGGCAGCTTTCAGGTAGTCGCTGCAAGCCAAGCGTTCCGTGGCCTTGGCTGGCAACAGGTGTAGAAGCTGTGAAACTAACGCTGCGGTGATTTCCTGTGAGTTCGCTCTTGGGGAAAACAGGACGTCCGAATTTTGAATTCGCCCTAGACGCTCGTCACGAACACGCAACACGGTGAGGCCAAGTCTCGTCAGCAAAGCGTTCTTTTCTGTGTCCCGCGAGTGCTTCTTGTCGTGCCACGGGTATCCGTCCAACTCGACTACTATCCGGTAGTCCGACAGGAGCATGTCACATTCGCGTCCGTCAATTCGCTTGCGCCATTCCACATGACGGAATAGCGCCCGCAGCTCGCAGAGCAGTCGAATCTCCAGCTTGCTGGTTTGTGGTCTGCATTCCGGGCAGCCCGTTCCTTCTTTCGTGCGTTGAATGACCCGTGTGGCCCACTCGTGTCCTCGGTGACATTTCCACCACGCGCGCTTTCCGCTTTTCGGCGAGACATCCTGCGGCGTCCATTTGCCATTCCGCATAGGATGCCACTCCGAAGCAATTTCTGGAAACTTAGCGGCGAGGCTGCCTGTGTTTTGAACGCCGCGCTTTCGGATGCGCTCGGAATTCGCTGCCGCCTGACAAAGTTTGCAGCCCGTGCCGCGCTGTTTTGAAACGTTTGCAACCCTCGCCTGCCAAGTGTGCCCTTTATCACAAAGCCACCAAATTTTCTTGTCGCTGCCCGGAACAACATCGGTCGGCTTTAGCGTCCCGTTCATAGTCGGATGCCATCGGCGCGCTACGTCCGGCATCACTGCGGCAAGACTGTTGTCTCCGCATACCCGGCGGCCTGAGCAATACGGGCAGCCCAGCCCACGCGAAAGATGCTCGATCTTTGCTTGCCACTCGTGCCCATTCGAGCAAAGCCACCACACAACCTTGTTGCTTTTGGGCGCGACTGTTTCTGGCGAGAGGCTGGCATTGCGATTCGGATGCCAAAGTTTCGCGGCCTGCGGATGGATTGCGGCGAAACTGGCTTCTGACGTGATTCTCTTGCTGGCGCAATAAGGGCAACGCCGACCGCGAGCGAGGTTTGAAACTGGCGATTCCCATTCGTGATGTCTCTGGCAACGCCACCAAACTATTCTTCGGCTGTTTGGCGCAACGTCGCTTGGCTTCAACTCGCCGTTCTTGCTTGGATGCCACAGGCGAGCGACCTCTGGGTTGGCATGAGCGAGGTTGTTTTCTGTTCGCGTTGCCATACCGTCGTCAGTTCGTCGAACTCACACCTTCGCGTAAACCTCTGCGCCCTTTTCCACGAACTCCTTCGACTTTTCTTTCATCCCCTTCTTCAGCGCCTCTTCCTCGGAGACGCCCTGTTCGGCAGCGTATTTCCGCACGTCTTCCGTTATCTTCATGCTGCAAAAGTGCGGGCCGCACATGGAGCAGAAGTGCGCGATCTTTGCGCCTTCTTGTGGGAGGGTTTCGTCGTGGAATTCGCGCGCGGTGACGGGGTCGAGGCTGAGGTTGAATTGGTCTTCCCAGCGGAATTCAAAGCGGGCCTTGCTCAACGCGTTGTCGCGGTATTGCGCGCCGGGATGGCCTTTGGCGAGGTTGGCGGCGTGCGCGGCGATCTTGTAGGCGATGACGCCGTCTTTCACGTCCTTCTTGTTCGGCAGGCCGAGGTGTTCCTTGGGCGTGACGTAGCAGAGCATCGCGCAGCCATACCAGCCGATCATCGCCGCGCCGATGCCGCTGGTGATGTGGTCGTAGCCGGGCGCGATGTCGGTGGTGAGCGGGCCGAGGGTGTAGAACGGCGCTTCGCCGCACCACTCGAGCTGCTTGGCCATGTTTTCCTCGATCATGTGCATGGGCACATGGCCCGGGCCTTCGTTCATCACTTGCACGCCTTTGGCCCACGCGCGTTTGGTGAGTTCGCCCTGCGCCTGAAGTTCGCCGAATTGCGCCTGGTCGTTGGCGTCGGCAATCGAGCCGGGGCGCAGGCCGTCGCCGATGCTGAACGCGACGTCGTAGGCGGCCATGATGTCGCAGATGTCGTCCCAGTGGGTGTAGAGGAAATTTTCCTGGTGATGCGCGAGACACCATTTGGCCATGATGCTGCCGCCGCGCGAGACGATGCCGGTCATGCGGCTCGCGGTGAGCGGCACGAAGCGCAGCAACACACCCGCGTGGATGGTGAAGTAATCCACGCCTTGCTCGGCCTGTTCGATGAGGGTGTCGCGGAAGAGTTCCCACGTGAGGTCCTCGGCTTTGCCGCCGACTTTTTCGAGCGCCTGGTAAATCGGCACTGTGCCGATGGGCACGGGCGAGTTGCGGAGAATCCATTCGCGCGTGGCGTGGATGTTCTTGCCGGTGGAAAGGTCCATGACGGTGTCCGCGCCCCATTTGGTGGCCCAGCGCATCTTCTCGACTTCCTCCTCGATGCTGGACGCGACGGCGCTGCTGCCAATGTTGGCGTTGATCTTCACGAGGAAGTTGCGCCCGATGATCATCGGTTCGGACTCGGGATGATTGATGTTGTTCGGGATGATGGCGCGGCCAGCGGCGACTTCGCTGCGGACGAATTCGGGGGTGATTTCGCGCGGGATGCGCTGGGGGAAGCGACGGAAAACACTCGGGGTGTATTCAGAATGGCCGATGGCGGATGGCAAATGGCCAAGTTGGGCACTGCCGGCGTGCTGTTTCCTCAGGTCGTTGCGAACGATGTCGTCGGCGAGATTTGAGATCTGAGATTTGAGATGTGAGATTCCCATGTTCTCGCGGATGGCGATGAATTCCATCTCGGGCGTGATGATGCCGGCGCGGGCGTATTGGAGTTGCGTGACGACTTTGCCGGGCTTGGCGCGGAGTGGACGACGCTTGGCGAATGACGAATGACGAATGGCGAATGACGAATTAGGCTTGCGTTGGGGGTGATCCAGAGGCGTTTTGGAGAGGTAGCCATCGTCAATCGGTTGCAAGGGGCGGCCATCAACCTCCTCCACGTCGCCGCGGGTGAGTATCCATTTGCGGCGGAGCGTGGGGAGGCCCTGGGCCACTGTGCCGTTGAAGTCCGGATCGCCCCACGGGCCGCTGGTGTCATAAACGCGGACGGGCTCGTTGATCTCCAGCCGGCCGGTGATGGACTTGGTGGGCGTAAGTTGGATTTCGCGCATGGGCACGCGGACGTCGGGATGGAGGATGCCTTGCACGTAAACGCGCCGGCTCATCGGCAGTTGCTCGCTGCTGTGCGGCTCGAACGAATCTCTGGTCGCGATCATGGATTTGTGTCAGATGACATGTGCCAAGGAGGAGGGAGAGAAGACCGGGTTCCCTTCGCCAGCATTACCTGGATCAGGTTCAACGGGTCGGCGGCGCTCCGGCGCCCGCCCTCTCAGCCTGCGTCCGAGCGTGCCTTGCCCAGACCGGTTGGCTCCCCATGGACAAGCGCAACCTAGGCGTCGGCGCCGGCAGCGTCAAGCTTGGGGCGTCGGCGCGCTGGCGCTGTCGCCAGTTTCTGGTGTGGATGTTTGGGAATGCGGCCTGGATTCGAGACAGCGGCTTGCCTTGAGGGGGCGTGCTGGACATCATCCGTCAATTCCGACTCACAGGTGATGGCACAACGGCAGCGAACTGAATTCAGCCCCCCGGCGTTTACGTTGATCGAACTCCTGGTGGTGATTGCCATCATCGCGGTGCTCGCGGCCCTGCTGTTGCCGGTTCTGTCCAAGGCCAAGGCCCGGGCGGGCGCCGCCTATTGTCTGAACAATCTCAAGCAGTGGGGCACGGCCACGCACCTCTACGCCGCCGAGAATCACGACTTTCTGCCGCCGGATGGCACGCCCAATCCGTCGGATGCCTCGACCAACACGGGTTGGTACATCCAGCTTCCCGCCGTCCTGGGGCTGCCGCGCTACCACGATCAGGCGTGGCGAAAGGACGCCGGCGTGGAGCCGGGACGTTCGGTCTGGATTTGCCCGTCCAATCCTCGCCGCAGCAACGGCAACAATCTGTTCCACTACTGCCTGAATGAGCATGTCAATGGCACCGGCGCTGCCAATCAGCCTCGCCGCCTGTCATCGGTGCCGCAGCCGTCCCGGGTTGTGTGGCTGTTCGATTCCAAGAACCTGCCGGCCGTCGGTTTCTGGAACTACGTCCACACCAACCTGCACAGCCACGGGGCGCAGTTCCTGTTCCTGGACGGCCATGCGGCGCGGTTCGGCGTGTCGGCCTACTGGGATGTCGCCGCGAATCGGGCACGTACCAATCACACGGAGATACGCTGGATTCCAGACTGATGGGGGCGGAGTGGTTTGCCGCAGAGTCGACACGACCGACAAGCGGTCATACCGCAGGCATGTTGACGGTCCGGCGGGCAGGGTCCGCGCGAACAAAGGGGGCCGAAGTTGTGAGTAACTTGTTGCCGCGTCGCCCAAGGCTCGCTTGCTTTGCCTCCATCGGCTGCCTAAGCTGTAGCAGCTTCAGTAGAGTCGCCGGGATGAGCCGCGGCGGGCACTGGGGAACGGAAAGAAGCAGATATGCCATTTGTGAAAACGCAGGCGCAGCGGGGTGGCCGCAAGCTGAGGGCCTTCACGTTGATTGAACTTCTCGTGGTGATCGCGATCATCGCCATCCTCGCGGCGATGCTGCTGCCGGCGCTCTCCAAGGCCAAGTCGCGTGCCCAAACGATCAGTTGCCTGAGCAACCTGCGACAATGGTCCGTGGGCTTCCGGATGTACGCGGACGACAACCGCGATTTCGTGCCGGAGGAAGGCAATGTCGGATCGCCGGTCATTGACCCGCAGAACGTGGATGCCTGGTACAACGCCGTTTCGGTCTATATCAAACAGCAGCCGTTGGCCGAGCTCTACAAGCGAAGCCCCGCCGAACCGCCGCCCCTGCCGGGGGCGAAGAGCGTTTATGTCTGCCCCAGCGGGCCGGATCACCGGAAAGCGGCCGTGGCTTACAAGGATCCGCCGCAGTTCGACCGGGCCTATTTCACTTATGGCGAGAACGGCGCCCTGTGCATCAACAAGGGCACGCGGGCTTCCCAAGGAATCGGCAACACGAAGTTCACCGGAATCCTGAAGCCGACGGACACGATTCTAGTGGCGGAGGTGGACCCCAACTCTCCCGACAACAAGAACCCCGCGCAGTCCAACGTGAACGGACGCTACGCGGTGGCCCGCCACGATCAGCGCGGCAATTTCTCCATGGCCGACGGCAGTTCGCGCGCCGCCCGCACCAACGAGTTCATGCGCACCGTGAGCGATTACTACGACGCCAAGGCCGAGTGGGCCATCCAGCGCCGCATGTATTGGTACCCGACGGAGACGACGCCCAACTAAGCGACCCGGGCTGACGCGTGACGCTGTCGGCACGCCGCTGTCGTCACACAATTGTGAATACAATCTGCTTGAAAAGACTTCCCGCCGCCCCATAGTCGGGCGTGAGATTTGACCTGAGTTCCGATTCTTAAACTGACAACTGTAACCTCCGAGCACTCCCATGAAAAAAACGCTTCTCAGCCTTCTGGTTCTGGCGATTACTGCGTCGCTGGCACACGCGACCCTGATTTACACCAACGGTTTTGTGTATCCCGACGGCGATTTGACGGCGGTTTCCAGTGGCGAATGGACCAACCACAGCGGCAGCGGCACGGTCAAGGTGGTGAATGAGAAGGCGGTGTTGAGCCAGGCGCTTGGTGAAGACGTGAGCGCGGGCCTGCCGGGCGGCCCCTATACGAGCGCCACCACACTCTACGCCGGGTTTGTCGTCAACTTCTCGGCGCTTCCCCTTGGTTCAGGGGGATACTTCTGGCATTACCGCGACACCGGGACTGCCTTCAAAGCCCGTGTCTTTGCCACAACGAATGGCACGGCCACACCGGACACGTATCGCGTTGGGATTGCCAACGGTGGCAACACCCCCGTGGTGATTCCCAAGGACCTGCCGCTCAACCAGGATGTCAAGCTGGTGGTGCGGATCGTCGGTGGAACAGCCTGCACGCTCTGGATCAATCCCACTGCTGGCGAGGAACTTTCCGGTGACAAGGCGGATGGTACGGACACCACTTCGGCCGTCAACCTGCACTCGGTTTGCTTGCGCCAGTCCACAGCCAGCGGCGCCGGCATGGGTGTGCTGATACTCGACAACCTGGCCATCGGCACCGAATTCCTCGATGTTCAAAGCGTGGGCGGTCCACCCACCATTGGCGCCATCGCCAATCAGCATATCTCGGCCAACGCCAGCACAGGGCCGCTCGCGTTCACGGTGGGGGACGTTGAGACTCCGGCAGACGATCTGGTGGTGACCGCCACGTCCGACAACCCGACGGTGGTGCCGAACAACCCCGCCAACATCACTTTGGGCGGCAGTGGGACGGACCGCACCGTGAACATCACGGCAACCAGCTCCCAAGGCACGGCCACGATTGAACTCGTCGTCCGGGACGGCAACAACGAGACAGCCACCAATTTCTTCCGGGTCTTTGTCGGAGAGCCAACGATCTCGGCCATCGCAGATCAGACGACCGCCACCAACACCGTGCTCGGTCCGCTGGCCTTCACCGTGAACGATGCGGAGACCCCGGCCGGCGGCCTGACGGTGACCCCTTCATCCTCCAACGAAGGTTTGATTCCCGCGGCGAACATTTCGGTCGCGAATCTGGGCGGACCGAATCGCTCTGTTACGATCACCCCAGTTCCGGAGACTGCGGGCATCGCGACGATCACCCTGACCGTCGGCGACGGCACTTGGAGCATTCCCACGAGCTTTACCGTGACGGTCTTTCCCAAGCTCGGCGTGCTGATCAACGAACCGTTCACCTATCCCGACGGCCCAATTGTGGGGAACGGAGGATGGACCTCGCACAGCGGCACCAACGGCGACTGCCAGGTGCTCAACAACCAGTTGTCGCTTTCCTACGCCTTGTCCGAGGACGTCAGCACCAACCTGCCGGGGTTCTACGTTGATGCGAACAGCGGCACGATTCTCTACAGCAGCGTCAAGGTGAACTTCTCCGCCTTGCCGGGCAGTGGCACCGAGTATTTCATGCATTACCGCGACGCGGGCACCAGCAACTACCGGGCGCGTGTCTCGGCGACTACCAGCGGGGCGGCGGCGGGCAAATTCCGCATCGCGATTGCCAACTCCGCCTCCACCGCCGTCACAGTTCCGGTGGACCTCAGCCTCAACACGACCTACTTGGTGGTGACCCGCTACAACGTCAGCACGGGCATCAGCACCGTCTGGGTCAACCCAGCCTCGGAAACCATGGGAGGCGTGACCGCGACAGTCGGGTCGGCGCCATTGAATCTTTACTACCTGAGCTTCCGTCAGAACAGCGGCATCGGCGCGCTGACTGTGGACGATCTGAAGGTGGGCACCGAGTGGGGTGATGTTTGGGAATCTGTGGCGCCGGCGCCGGAAGCGCTCAAGGCCCAACAAATCGGCAATGATCTCGTGTTGAGCTGGAGCAACCCCGCGTTTTCGCTGCAAGCCGCGCCCACCGTGAGCGGTGTTTACACGAATGTGCCCGGGGCCGCGAGTCCGTTCACCACCCCCCTCACCGGCGAGCGGTACTTCCGGCTGAAATACTGAGCCGGGTTCCGCAGACCTTCTGCCTCCCGCGAGGGGCGGTTTCAGCCGCCCCTCGTTTTTGTTTTGCACCGGTGCCGGACATTGCCACAATCCGGCGCGACACCGAGATGCAACGCGCAGTCTTCCTGGATCGTGACGGAACGCTCATCGAGGAGCGCGATTACCTCCGACGCCCCGAGGAGGTGGCGCTGTTGCCCGGCGCGGGCGCGGCGCTGCGCCGGCTGTGCGACGCCGGCTTCCGGCTGATCCAGGTCACGAATCAATCCGGGGTGGGCCGGGGCTACTTCACCTTGGCGGAGGTGGACTGTGTCAACGCCCGCGTGGCGGAGGAATTCGGACGGTTTGGGGTGCGGTTTGAGCGGGTCTATGTTGCGCCGGAAGCACCCGGCCAACCCAGCCGCGGTCGCAAGCCTTCGCCGCAATTCCTGTTCGACGCGCGCGACGAATTCGGTTTGGATTTGGCGCAGAGTTTCATGATCGGGGACAAGTTGACTGATTTGGAGTGCGGTTGGAATGCCGGGGTGAGCGCGGCGATCCTGGTGCGCACCGGCTACGGCGGGGAAACCGAGCGCACCCACGCGGATCGTTTGCCCCGGGCTGTGGTGGTGGACAACCTGGCGGCGGCGGCCGAGTGGATTCTGCGGAACGGCGCGGGTTGATGGGGCGCGCTTTTCGGATTTCGGATTTCAAAACCTATGTGTGGCATTGTTGGATACGTTGGCAAGCGCGACGCGGCGCCCTTGTTGATCGAGGGCTTGCGCCGGTTGGAGTATCGCGGTTACGACTCGGCGGGGCTCTGCACCTTGGACGGAGGCGCGCTCCAGGTCCGCAAATGCGTGGGCCGGGTGGCGCGGTTGGCGGAACTCGCCGAGCGCAACCCCGCCCGGGGCGCGATGGGCATCAGCCACACGCGCTGGGCTACCCACGGGCCGCCCTCCGATGAGAATTCGCATCCGCACCTGGATCAGAGCGGGCGCATCGCGGTGGTCCATAACGGCGTCATTGAGAACTTCGAGCCGCTCAAGCAGCGCTACCTCCAGGCTGGCCATGTCTTCAAGTCGTCCACCGACACGGAGGTGCTGGCGCATCTGATCGGCGATCATTACGCGCGGCTGGAGCGTGAGTCCGCCAAGGTGCATCCCCTAGCCCAGGCGGTGATGAACGCGCTGCCGGAAGTGACCGGCACCTATGGCATCGCAGTGCTTTGCACGGACCACCCCGGGGTGATGGTGGGCGCGCGACGCGGCTCGCCCTTGATCGTGGGCGTGGGCGACGGAGAGAACCTGTTGGCCAGCGACGCCTCGGCGATTGTTTCGCACACGCGGCAGGTGGTTTACCTCAACGACGGCGAGGTGGTGACGCTGACGCCGGAGCGGTTTGACGTCCAGACATTGGGCAGCGGCGCGGCCAAGGTTCAGGTGAGCCAACTTGATTTCACGCCGGAGGCGGCGGAGAAGGGCCCGTTCGCCCACTACATGCTCAAGGAAATCTTCGAGCAGCCGCAGACGGTGCGCAACGCGTTGCGCGGGCGGATGGACCACGAGGGCGCGATGGCGCGGTTCGGCGGCTTGAACATGAGCACGGCGGAGTTGCGCGCGGTGGATCGGGTGGTGATCGCGGCGTGCGGCACGAGCTGGCACGCGGGCCTGACGGGCGAGTATCTCATCGAGGAACTTGCCCATCTCCCCGTGGAGGTCGAGTACGCCAGCGAGTTCCGGTACCGCAACGCCCCGTTCGACAAAAACACGCTGCTGCTGGTCATCACGCAGTCCGGCGAAACCCTGGACACGTTGGCCGGCTTGCGCGAGACGAAGCGTCGCGGGCACAAGGTCCTCGGGATCTGTAACGTCGTGGGCAGCACCATCGCCCGCGAGGCCGACGGCGGCATCTATCTGCATGCCGGACCAGAGATTGGCGTCGCCTCCACGAAAGCCTTCACTTCGCAGGTCACGGCGTTGACGTTGTTCGCGTTGTTCATGGGGCGCATTCGGATGCTGGCTGCCCAGGAAGGCATGCGCTTGCTCCGGGCGTTGGAGGCCATTCCCGATCAAATCCAGCGGGTGCTGGACCAGAATGATCGCATTCGGGAAATCGCGCTGAAGTACAAGGACTGCGCGGACTTTCTGTTCCTCGGGCGGCAATACAACTTCCCGGTCGCGCTCGAAGGCGCGCTCAAGCTCAAGGAGATTTCTTACATTCACGCCGAGGGGTATCCCGCCGCCGAGATGAAACATGGGCCAATCGCGCTGATTGATCCAAACACCCCAAGCGTCTTCGTCGCTCCAGTGGACCAAGTCTATGACAAGACCCGCAGCAACATCGAGGAAGTCAAAGCGCGCAAAGGTCCCATCGTCGCCATCACCACCGAAGGTAACTCGGACTTGGAAGGCAAGGTAAACGACGTCCTCTATGTGCCACGGACGTTGGACTGCCTGAACCCGCTGCTTACTGTCGTGCCGCTGCAACTGCTCGCCTACCATATCGCGGTGGCACGGGGTTGCGACGTGGACAAACCGCGGAATCTCGCCAAGAGCGTAACGGTGGAGTAGCGCGGGTTGGTAGAGACTAACCGGCTTGGTTGCTTTCGGCTAGCAACTGGCGGACAACTTCGGCGGCGGTGTAGCTGTCACGACCCGGAGAAACGAACCGTGTAATCAGCGTCACATCGTCGCCCGCCGTCAGCAGCGCTTTCTCGAACTCCTGCGGGGAGGTCACCTGGCCGAGGCCGACATTTGCCATGAGCCCGTTGCACAAACACTTGCGCCCTTCCGTTTCTGCAAGCGCGCCCCCCTTTTGTACGAAATCTTCAACAGGCTCGGCGGGGCAACGGTAGCCGACCATCCCATCCTCTTTGCGGTAAACGTGCCGCAGGTAGCCCAGGTCGCAGATGCGCGTGCGTGCCTCGTAATCGGCTTGCTCGGAAAGCGTGCCTTCCATCTGGACGACTTTGAAGGGGAAACCCGTGGGGGAGGCCACCGGGTCGGTGAAGACGGCGGCCTGGCCGGCGCGGCTCAATTGAATGGCCCGGGCCTTCAGGCCGGGCTCGATGGCGGATTCCTCGCAGAACGCGAAGGCCGTTCCCACCTGAATGCCCGTGGCGCCCAAACGCAAAGCGTCCGCCAGTTTTCCCTGACGCCCATACGAGCCTGCCAGCCAGAAAGGCAGTCCGAGCGCCCGGATTTTCTCCAGTTCCGGCACGTCGCGCGGGCCGTAAACCGGCTCGCCCCGGGGGCTGAGTTGCAGCGGTCCGCGGGGCGGTGCGTTGTGGCCTCCGGCGGTTTCGCCTTCGACCACAAAGCCGTCCACCCGACCGCTGGACTTCTTTGCCAGGGTCATGGCCAGAGTCGCCGAGGCCACGATGCCCAGGAACAACGGTCGCTTGACCGCCGATACCACGCCCTCGCAAAAAGCGGCCGGATCAAATTGCGAGCGGAATTCCTCGCCGGACGCCGCGCCTTCGACGTCAATTTTCAAGTCCACGGGCTCATGCTTCGCGAGCCGATCCATCGCGCCGGGAATGGCGCGAGGAATGCCCGCGCCCATGAGCACGTAATCCACCCCCGCAAGCATGGCGCCGTAAAGTGAAGGCAAGGTGGGGAGCTGGATCTTTTCGAGAAAATTGATTCCCACCGGCCCGTCGTGGCCCTCCTTGGCGAGATACACTTCCGCGAAATTCGCCGCCACGGTCAGTTCCTCGAGGGGTTTGCCCGGGCGCAACGTCGGCATGGCGGTGAGTTTGAACGGCGCGTCCGCCGGTTTGCCCCCCGGGATGAAATAGGCATCCAGGATTCTGGCGGCCACCCCGGCCAACGGAAAATGCTTGAGAGCGCGCCGCATGTGGCCGCCGGAATCGCCCAACTGCAGCCGCCGGGCGAGCACCGGACCGAGCGCGGTTCCGGATACCACGCCAAGCTGTCCGGTCCGCGATACGGCACGCGCCAGTATCCAGTTGGATACCGCCGCGCCCATCCCGCCCTGAATGATCAAGGGATAAGTCATAATCGAGAACCGCGCTCCCACAATCAAAGGGAGACTCGCGACAGAAAAGTCGGGAATCGCTAGTAGGTGCCCGTGACGCACCTGGCAGGAATCCGCCGGAAACCGACGCGTTGGGCAGAAGTTAGCCGCTGAATCGGCCCAAGCAAAGCTCTGTTTCGGGAAATAATCTCGGACGATCCGCTTGAGTTTGCTTTGGCGGTCGGCGCTCCCAAGTTGTTCCCTCAGACCCGAGCTTCGCGACGCGTTCCGGGAAGCCAGGGTTGCTCGGGCCGGCTTGGGGCGGCGGATGACCAGTCCATCGCCCGATCCACAGCCTGCCGCATCTGCGAGAACCACCACGCCGCCCGTTCCAGGCGAAGTTGCCGGCGGGAAGTTGGACGCAGTTGTCGCCCGCCGCCAAGTCCGAGTTCCATTTGTCCGTTTTGCATATCGTTTGCCTTTCAGTTTTTCCCCCCAGCGTAACGGGTGGGGTCGGACAAATACGGGGATAGGCTCCAAGTTTTTCTCGTGGCATCGGTAACTCCAAAGCAGGGCAAGGCAGGGCTGATGGGCTTCCTTTCCCCCTTGTTTTCCGCCGTGGAGACTGTGTTAAATGGCGGCGCATGAATCGCCGGCAAGTCAGCCTCCAGCGCCACACCAAGGAGACGCGTATCTCCATTCGCCTGAACCTGGATGGGGCGGGCCGCTCCTCGGTTCGCACGGGCATCCCGTTTTTCGACCACATGCTGACGCTGTTCGCCAAGCACGCCGTGCTGGACTTGACCCTGCGCTGTCGGGGGGATCTCGAAGTGGACGCCCATCACACGGTTGAAGACTGCGGCTTGGCCTTGGGGCAGGCCTTTCGCGAGGCGTTGGGGGATAAGATGGGCATCCGGCGGTATGGTTCGGGATTTCATCCCCGGAATCCTTTCACCGGAGAGGCTTATGTGCCGATGGACGAATGCCTTGCCCGGTGCGTCATTGATTTCAGTGGACGGTCCTACCTAGTTTGGCGAGGCTTGCAGGACCACGCTTACGCGAGCCTGACCAAGCGCCAGCGGCGGCAGGACATGTCCTCGGCCTTTCGCTTTGGGCTGGCGCGGGAGTTTTTCCAAGCCTTTGCCAACGAGGCTCGATGCAACCTGCACTTGGAACTGCTTTACGGCGACGAACCGCACCATATTGCGGAAGCCCTGTTCAAGGCGTTTGCCAAGGCTGTGGACTTCGCCTGCCAGCGGGACCCGCGCATTGCCGGTCAGTTGCCGAGCACCAAAGGCCGTCTGTAAATCGTTGAATAGCCGCTCTGTGCCCTCCGTCGAAACCATGAACGCCGAACGCGCCAATGCCCCTGATGATCAGGCTTTGGTGCGGGCCGCACAGCAGGGCGATATGGCGGCGTTTGAAAACTTGGTGGCCCGGCATCGGGACAAAATTTATGCGCGGGCCTACAGCATGATGCGGAACGAGGAAGAAGCGATTGATCTTTCTCAGGAAGCCTGGGTGAAGGGCTGGCAACGGCTGAACCAGTTCCAAGGCGAATCCAGTTTTGCCACGTGGATGACGCGGATCACCATCAACTTGTGCCTGGACGCCCTCCGCCGGCAGAAGCGGCAACGCGCCGAGTCCATCGAAGCCATGGACGAAGAATCCGGCGGCGTGGAACGGCACCTGCCGGTGATCACCCAGAATCCGACCGAGCGGCTGGAACGGGCCGAGTTGCGGTCGCGGATTGACGCGGCTTTGGGCAAATTGTCCGACGCGCACCGCACCGTGCTGGTGCTGCATGAGTTCGAAGGCATGGAATACAAGCTCATCGCCCAAACGATGCGATGTTCCATCGGCACGGTGATGTCGCGGTTGTTTTACGCGCGCCGCAGGCTCGCCGCGCTGCTGGCAGATTTGAAAAACTGGGAGCAACAATGATGGACGACAAAGCACAACTGAGGTTACAGGCTTACCTCGACGGCGAGCTCGCGCAGGGCGAGCGCCACGAGGTGGAGGCTTGGCTCGCCCGTGACGCCGAAGCGGTGGCGCTGTTGACCGAGTTGCGTCAAACTACCGCGGCGCTCAGAGGATTTGAGAGCGAAATCAAGCTGCCGGAGTCCGGCGAGTTTTATTGGTCCAAGATTCAGCGGGAGATCCAGCGGCAAGCCCGACCCAAACCGGCTCCGGCGTCGCCTTCGCTGGTTGCCCTTTGGCGCCGTTTTCTCGCTCCCATGAGCGCGATGGCCGCCGTGGTGGTGGCGGGTTTGCTGGCGGTCCTGCAATTGGGGAGGCCGGCGTCGCCCGAATCCGAGATGGCGCTGTCCGACACGGCGGCATTCACGTACCGTGATTACGCGCGCGGCATGACGCTGGTCTGGGTGTCCTATCCCGCCGACCGGGAGCCTTCAACTGTGAACTGGGACGAGTTGTTTTACTGAAACATGAAACTCACTTTTTTACCCGCGTTTTGCCGCAGGCCGCGCGGTTTGGTGCTTTGTTCCGTGCTGGCGGCCACGGTGACGCTGGCCAGCGACTCGAAGTTTGAGGCGCAGCTCATTTGGGGAACCAACGACTCGAAGTCGCCGGACCCCAAGCACAAGCCGGTGGAGGCCGAGGTGCAAAAGAAACTCTCGGACCTGCCATTGAAGTGGAAGAACTACTTTGAGGTCAACCGCAAGACCATGGAGGTGCCGCAAGGCGAAAGCACCAAGGCGGTGCTGAGCGAGAAATGCACTGTCGAGGTGAAGGAACTCGACGGTAAGAAGGTGGAAGTCTCGCTGGTGGGAAAAGGCGAGCCGGTCTTGAAGCGAACGCAGCCGCTGCCCAAGGGCGAAATCCTCGTGCTGGGCGGCAACGCCCCAAACGCGACCGCCTGGCTCGTCACGTTGAAGCGGACCGAGTAATCGTGACGGTACGCCAAAACGCCCCGCCAAACTGGCGGGGCGCTGCATGTCAACGCAAGGCTCAGCTTCCGTGGCTGGCCAACTCGTCGTTCGTTAACGCGTTCAGAATCTTGAACTGCTCGGCGTGCAAGCCGGGATCGGCCCGGAAGGAGAGTTTGCCGAAATAACGCTTCTCCATCTCGATCAGCAGTTTCTCGTCCTCGGTGCGGAGGCGCTCCAGAACTTTCGGATGCACCACGATGCGCAATTGGAAGTCCGATTCGTCCCGAGTGCGTTTCTTGAGGATTTCGCCCAGTTTGCGCTGGATTTCCACGCTCATGGTTAACGCGCTCTTGACCTTGCCGCGGCCCTTGCAGTAGGGGCAATCGTCATACACCGCTGCATGCACGCTTTCGGTGTGGCGCTGCCGGGTCATCTCCATCAGGCCAAGCTGTGAGATCGGCAGGATGTGGGTCTTGGCGCGGTCGCGCCGCAAACCTTCCTTGACCTTTTGATAGACGGCTTGCTGGTCGCGGCGCGATTTCATGTCAATGAAGTCGAGCACAATCAACCCCCCCATGTTCCGGAGACGGAACTGGCGCGTGATTTCCTCGGCGGCCTCCAGGTTGGTTTTGAGAATGGTGGACTCCTGATCCTTGCCGCCCTTCTGCCGGCCCGTGTTCACGTCAATGGCCACAAGCGCCTCGGTTTCGTCCACGACGAGGTACCCACCACTCTTGAGATGCACCATCCGCGAGAAGGCGTTCTCGAGCTGGCGGGTGATCCCGAAGCGGTCGAAGATGGGCTGCGGGTCGTTGTAGAGTTTCACCTTGTTGGCGGAGCGCCGGGAAATGCGCGAGATCATTTCCCGGATGCGCTCTTCAGCCTTTGGATCGTCCACGACAATGCGCTCGACATCCTCAGTGAGAAAGTCGCGCACCGTCCGGTCAATGAGGTCGGGTTCCTGGAAGATGCAAGTGGCGGGCGGCTGGTTCTTGCGGCGCTCGTCAATCCGACGCCATTCCTCCAACAGCCAGGCGAGGTCGCGGATGAAATAGCGCTTCTGCTGCCCCTCGCCGGCGGTGCGCATGATGACGCCCATGCCTTCAGGAATGTCGAGTTCGCGCAGGATGGTCTTCAGCCGCTGGCGTTCCTGTGGGTTCTCGATTTTCCGGGAAATGCCGCTTTGGTCAGCCTGTGGCAGGAGCACGAGATAACGGCCCGGCAGCACCAGGTTCGTGGTGACCCGCGGACCTTTGGTGCCAATCGGCCCCTTGGTCACTTGGACAATAATGTCGCTGCCGGGAGGGTAGAGCCGCGGCACGTCCTTTTGGGTGATCTTGGGCCGGTCGCGGCGGCGGCTGCCTTCGCGCTCGACGATTTCCACGCCGCTGTCGAACTGGTTCGGGATGATGTCCCAGTAGTGCAGGAAGGCGTTCTTCTCGAAGCCGATGTCCACAAAGGCGGCCTTGAGACCGTCCTCCAAATTGCGCACGCGCCCCTTGAAGATGCTGCCCACGAGCCGCTCCTCGGTGGTGCGCTCAATGTTGAACTCCTCCAACCGACCGTCTTCGAGCACGGCGACGCGGGTTTCGAGCGATTCCGCGTTGATGATGATTTCCTTGTGGATCTTGGGAGGTGGTTTGAACAGGCGTTGCACCTTCTCCACGATCTTGGTCGCCGTGGCGCGGATGGCCTCCACGATGCCCTTGGGCGGCTGGGTGGAGAGCGCCACCGGCTGGTAGGCTTTCTCCTCCTCGACGCGATCGGGTGTGTCCAGATGCGGCTGCCGGAATTCACGTTTGCTGTCGGCGGGGTCGGTTGGGGGCGCGCCTTGGGGGGGCAAGCCGGCGGCGATGTTCTCGGCGCGCTCGATTTCATGCTCGTGGCGCCGCTCGAACAACTTCTCCGACCCTGTCGTTTGGCTGGTCGCCGCCGCGCGGGCCTCCTGGGCCTCCGCGCTGGGCTTTGGGGTTGTGTGGCCCAGCCCACCCGACGGTCGAAACCGCATGCCCCGCCGCCGCCGCGAAAAACTTCGTTCGCTCATAATTAATACCCTCTTCGGTACCGATATACGTTTTGCATCAGGCCCATGGCGATCAACGAGCAGAGCACTGAGGATCCGCCGTAAGACAACAGCGGCAGTGGCACGCCCGTCACGGGCATCAGACGAATGTTCATGCCGATATTGATGAATACATGGCTGAACAGCAGGGCAACGACGCCCACCGCCAGCAACCGTCCCAGGCGGTCGCGCGCCTGGCCGGCGATGCCTATTCCCGTGAACAGGACCACCGCATACAGCGCGAGCACGGTCACGCTGCCGACAAACCCCTTCTCCTCGGCAAGGACAGAGAAGAGAAAATCATTGTGCGCCGCTCCGCGCGGCAGAAACCCTAGGGAAATCTGCGTCCCCTCCCGCCAGCCTTTGCCCAACAGGCCGCCGGAGCCCACGGAAATCAGGGCCTGCCTGACCTGGTAAGACTTGGCCTCCTGCAGTTCCCGGGCGTGGCGGCGCTGTTCCGGGGTCGCGTTCGGCGGCGCGAAATCGCATCCGAAGTAGGTCAGCAAGCGATGGCGTTGATAATCTTCCAATTTGATCTGCCATCCGGGCGGCGCGAAGAGCACATCCACCAGGAACAGCGCGGCCACCAATCCCACGCCGCCCGCCAGGCGCAGCAGATACCGCCGGGGCACCCCCGCCACAAACATCATCACCAACCCGGTGGGCAGCAGCACGATCGCTGAGCCGAGGTCCGGTTCCTTCATGATCAGGAGGACTGGCAGCAGCAGCAGCCCAATGGCCTTCCAGAACACCACCGGCGACCGGAGTTCGTCCAACGGGCGGCTCAGGTAGTTGGCCTCCGCCAAGATGAAGGCGATCTTGGCGAACTCGGAAGGCTGCATTTGAAACGGACCGAAATCAATCCACCGCCGCGCGCCCCAGCCGTGAGTGGTTCCAATGCCGGGGATCAGCACGGCCACGAGGAGCAGGATGGTGGTCCAGTACGCCACGACCGACCAGCGCGCGAGCGTGTGATAGTCCACGAAGCAGACCGTCACGGCCGCCGCCAACCCCACCGCGTACCAGATGATCTGCCGAAACCAGCTTTGATTGAGCAACGCCGTGGCGTTCGCCACCTCGCGCGCCATCGTGGCGCTATGCACGAACAGCGCGCCCAGTACCATCAAGCCCAACAGAGCCGCCACTTGCAGCCGCTCGACGCGGTCGTCAGGATTGTTGAAGGCGCCGGTAAACATCTAGTCTGCCCTGGCTACCAAGTTGAGTTCACCCGCCTCGCGTTTCAGGAGGGCGGTGAAAATCTCGCGCGCGATTGGCGCGCAGGTTCTGCCGCCCGACACGCCGTCTTCGACCATGACGACCACCGCATAGCGCGGACGCTCGAACGGCGCGAAGGCGATGAACCACGTGTTGTGCCCGACGATGCGATTGCGCTCGTCGGAGACTTGGGCCGTGCCGGTCTTGCCGCAGATCCGCAATCCGGGGACAACGGCGGCTTTCCCGGTGCCCTCCGCGTCCTCGGTTTCCGCGAGCATCGCCTCATGGAGGATGCGCAGATTCTCGGGGCGGACGCCCAGTCGTCCCCGAACCTGTGCCTGGGGAAAGAGCACTGGCACTCCGCCCGGGGTGTCTTCCGGAGTCTCGATACGATCCACGAGGCGCGGCCAGAGGACCAGACCGCCATTGGCCAGGGCGGCGGTCATCACCGCCATCTGCAACGGCGAGACGGCGATGTGGCCCTGGCCGAAGCAGATGTTTGCCGTGTCGCCATCAAACCAGCCCGCCTGCACCTGGTCCAGGGTCGGAAAGATGCCCGCCGTTTCCTGGCGTGTCGGCAAGTTCACGCGTTCGCCCAGATGCAACTTCTGCCCGAGCTGGACGATGCGGGTGATCCCTGCTTTGAGGCCGTTCGAGATGAAGTAGGTGTTGCTCGAAAGGACGATCGCCCGGCGAAAATCATAATGTCCCGGCGGCGCGGTGTCGCGAATCGTTCGTCGTCCGATGACGATGTGCCCTTTGCCCGGCTCAGCGGGGTTCGGCGGATTGTAGATCACCGCCTTGGGATTCAATCCGGCTTCGAGACAGGCGAGACCGACGATGGGTTTGAAGATCGAACCCGGCGCGTAGTTCTCTTGGGTGGCGCGGTTAATCAACGGGCGCAAGTTTTCATCAAACAACTTGTCATATTCGCCGGGGGTGAAGCCTTGGACGAAGAAGTTGGGATTGGGCGACGGCGCGGAAGCCATCGCGAGAATGTCCCCGGTCCAGACGTCCATCACCACCGCCGCGCCGCGGGTCCTGGCGCCCGGTTGCCTCAGGGCGTGCTCCGCAGCCTGCTGCAGCCGCGTGTCGAGGGTCAAAACAACATTCTGTCCCGGTTGCGCCGCGCTCCACACGTCTTCGGCTTGCTTGTAGCCGAGGTTGTTCACCAGAACGGATTTCGCGCCGGCCCGCCCGCGAAGTTGGGCGTCGAAACCGGATTCGATACCCACCACGCCGCGATAGTCCGGCAACCGATAGGAGAATGTGGCCAGCTCCCCTTCGTACGAACGATCGTCGTCGCGCGTGAGATAGCCTACGACGTGCGCCGCAGTGGTTCCGAGCGGATAGACGCGGAGCGACTGGATGTCGAGGTCGGCGCCCAACCGCCCGAGCGACTGCTCCGCGAAGCACGCGACCTGGGTGGGGTTGAGGTTGACGAGCACCGGATAGGGAAGGGCCAGCCGCGTGGCGTAGTGGCGCGCGAAGTTGGTTTCGTTGAAGGGTTGCGGCGAAAGCAACTGCCGGCTGATCTCCGTTACCATATTGCTGGCCACCATCGCGCGGGCGCTCCGGCGCAGGGCCTCCCGCGCCGCGAGAGACAACTTGAACGGGCGCTGCTCCTCCGGGGTGAGCGAGCGTCCCAGGTCCCGCTCCCGCTGTTTGGCCATCAGGTTCAGGTTGGTGCGTTCCCGGCGGATGGCTTCGTCACCGGCGGCGTCAAAGGCCCGGCGCAGGTCTTCGAGGTACAGGCCCACATTGAAGCGGGGACGGTTCTCGGCCAGGGCCACGCCGTTCCGGTCGAGGATCCGGCCGCGCACCGCCGGCACGCGGACCGTGCGGAAGGACTGGGTTTCCAGCCGCGCCTGATAGTTGTGCGAGGAGACGATTTGGACCCACCAGAGCCCCGCCAGCAAGATCAACAGGCCGGCCGCCACTACCAGCGAGAGGACGCGCAGCGGCGGGTCATTCCGTTTGAGTTGATCCAGGATGAGCATGGTTCAAGTGCGTCCGCGACGAATGTCACGATCCGGACGAAAACTGCTCTCGGTCTTTCGCCGATAGCTCAACGTGCGGGCGCTGGCGTCGAACAAGAGGAACACCAGCGGCGTGAGCGCCCCGCTGGCGAGTCCGAGGACCACCAGTTGCCAAACCGAGCCCCACCCCAGCAACGGAGAGTGACCGGCGGTCAGCAACAACAGCACCGCCAACGTCGGGGTGAGCCCCCCCGCCGCCGCCCCCAGCACGAACTGCGCAAAGGGCTGTTCGCGCAAGATCAGGTCCCGGCGCACATGCAAGGCGAGCCCGACCAGAAAGAGCGGCAGGATCGTCACGCCCAGCGGATTCATGGACAAGGCGTCGAACGCCAGTCCTCCCCAGATTGCCAGCAGCGCCAGTGTGGCGAGATGGGTTCGCAGCGCCGTGTAAACAACCAGCGCCGGCAACAGGTCCACTTGCACGCCCAGCCAGCCGCGCAACCCGTCACAGGCCGCCTGCAAAAACACGGCGACGAACGCGGTGGCCAAGATCAGTATGGGGTGAATCGCGGTCATGGCTGGGGGATCGTCGCCGGCAGAAACGTGGAATCCTTGGCGGCCAACCCACTGTTCGTGACACGGGCGGTGTGGAAACGCTCCCGATCAGACAGTGGGCGCTGGAGGTGGGCTCTGGAATGTTGCGGCGGTTTCATGGCATCAGCACCCACACCTCTTCCAGCGCGTTGAGGTTCGCCGCGAGTTTCACACGCGCTTCCACGTACAGCCCGTGCTCGACGGGACGCGCATCCATAACCTTGCCCACGGGAATCCCTTTGGGGAAGACGCCGCCCAAACCGCTGGTGAAGACGCTTTGGCCGGGCTTGAGCGTCGCGCTCGGTGGCAAGTAACTCATCACCACCCAGTCGCTTTCCAGCGGTCCGGTCGGGCCAACCACCCCGGTTTCTCGGGCGGGATTCTCGACCAGCGCGGAAAACTTGCAGTTGGGATCGCCCACGAGGACGACCTGCGACCGGTCCAGGCCGACGGCGGCGATGCGCCCCACCAAGCCGTCCGTGGTGAGCACCGGCAGGTTCGTGCGAAGTCCGTCGCGGCTGCCAAGGTCAATCTGAACGGCACGCCACCAGTTGGCCGGTTCGCGCAGGACGACGCGTGCGAGCTTCAGCCGGCCTTTCCAGGGAGACTCGTCGCGCCAGCCCACGAGTTGGCGGAGGCGGCTGTTCTCGCGGGCGGTTTCCTCGCCCTGCATTGCGCCCAGCCGGAGCTGCGCGTTCTCGCGGCGCAGTTGTTCGTTCTGCCGGAGGAGTTCCCGCCGCGGTATGACTGATTCGCCGGCGTGGTTGACCAGGTTCTGGGAGGTGGCGGCCAAACCGAAGAGCGGCAGAAACAGGCTGCTGAGGGCGAGCTTGAAACGCGCGGTCGCCTCGCCGGGGAGGTTCATCACCACCAGCGCGGTCAGCACGATTAAACTCAGCGCGACGTAATGCGGTCGCCTCAACATCTCGTTCGTTTGGTCCGCGTTCTGACTAACGCGGCTACGGGGCGAACGCGGGCGGGACTACTTGGAGTTCGTGGAGACGCGCTTGAGAAATTGCAGTTCTTGCAGCACCCGGCCCGTGCCCTCGGCAACGGCGCTCAGGGGATCGTCGGCAATATGCACCGGCAGGCCCGTTTCTTCGGCCACCAACCGGTCTATACCGCGGATGAGCGAGCCGCCGCCAGCCATCACGATCCCGCGATCCACGAGGTCGGCCGCCAGTTCCGGCGGACACCGTTCCAACGTGATGCGGACCGATTCCAGAATGCTGGAGAGCGGTTCATGCAGAGCTTCCCGAATTTCTTCCGAGCGAATGGTCAACGTTTTGGGCAAACCGATGCTCAAATCGCGTCCCTTGACTTCCATGGTCAGTTCCTGCTCCAGCGGAAAGGCCGACCCAATCCGGATCTTGATTTCCTCCGCTGTGCGTTCGCCAATCATCAGGTTGTAGGCCCGTTTCATGTGCGCGATGATCGTGTCGTCCAATTCGTCTCCGCCCACCCGCAGGCTGCGGCTGAAGACAATCCCGGCCAGGGAGATGATGGCGATCTCGCACGTGCCCCCGCCGATGTCCACGATCATGTTGCCCGCCGGCTCATGCACCGGCAATCCGACCCCGATGGCCGACGCCATCGGTTGCTCGATCAGATAGACTTCCCGCGCGCCGGCATGAGTGGCGGAGTCTTTCACCGCCCGTTTCTCCACTTCCGTGATTCCGGAGGGCACGGCGACCACGACCCGCGGTGCGATGAGCTTCCGGTGATGGACCTTTTGGATGAAGTGGCGCAACATCGCCTCCGTGATTTCAAAATCCGCAATCACGCCGTCTTTCATCGGACGGATGGCGACGATGTTTCCCGGGGTGCGGCCAAGCATCCGCTTGGCTTCCTCGCCGACCGCCAGGACATTGGTAGTGCCCGCTTCAATCGCGACCACTGAAGGTTCGCGCAGGACGATGCCTCGATCACGGACGTAAACAAGGGAATTGGCAGTCCCGAGGTCTATTCCAATGTCGTTGGAGAATAGGCTTTTAAGTTGCGCAAACATGAAATGTTGCCTAACGGCGGCAACAGTAAGTTCGCCCGCCGCCCGGCGTCAAGACTATTAGGCGGCGAACCCGTGGGTCGGGCGCAATTCGACACCCGCACACATCAGGCTGTGCTCCAGAGTTCGTCCC
>CAZJTM010000040.1:0-26616 GCA_964548925.1 uncultured Verrucomicrobiota bacterium
TATGCAGACATCGTGGAATTGCCCGCAAGAGCATGGCTCTCATCCGCTGAATTCCAAGGAAGAGTGGAGGGCTGCAATAAACTGAGATGCGCCCTTTCAACTGGTGCCGCCGCATCCGCACTTGTCGGCGCGCTGGCGAGTGCTAGTATTGACGCGTGAGCCAATCTGGAGACAAGCCGCTGAAGATGGTCACGTGCGAAGCGTGTGAGACGCGCGTCTTCATTCCCGGTGACCTCCCGCCGCTGACCGTCGTGGCCTGCAGCAAATGCGGACACGGCATTATGATGCCGATGATGTTGCGGCAGTTTGAACTGCGCAGCGTCATCGGGAAAGGCGGCATGGGGAAGGTTTACCGCGCCTACGACACCGTCCTCGAGCGGATGGTGGCGGTGAAGCTGATGCGCAAGGAACTCACGGAGGACGCAAAGCTGCTCGAGAGTTTCTACCGGGAAGCCCGCGCCTGCGCCTCCTTGAACCACACCAACATCATCCACATCTACAACTTCGACAATTACGACGGGCAACTCTACCTGGTCATGGAGTTGGCCGACCGGGGCAGCGTGGACTCACGCATTGAGAAGAACCACCGGTTGACCGAGTTGGAAGTTTTGGACGTCGGCATCAAGATCGCCTCGGCGCTGGACATGGCGCTCAAACACAATCTTCTGCACCGCGACCTCAAACCGGGCAACATTCTCTTCAACGCCGACAACGAACCGAAACTGGTGGACTTTGGCCTCGCGCGCAAAGCCGAGGTGGAGCACGAAGTCGAAGACGTGGCGTGGGGAACGCCTTACTACGTTGCCCCGGAGAAAATCAAACGAGAGCCGGAGACGTTCCTCTCGGACATGTACAGCCTTGGAGGCACGCTCTACCACGCGCTAACCGGGCATGTTCCCTTTGAAGCGCCCACCGTGGAGGAAGTGGTGATGGCGCATGTCCAAACACCACTCACCCCGCCCAACTTGGTCGTGCCGGAAGTGACCCAGCCGACGAGCGACGCGCTGGTGAAAGTGATGGCGAAGAATCCGGCGGACCGCTTCCTCAGCTACGATGAGTTCATCATGGCATTGACGGCCGCCCGCAGCCAGTTGCTCATCCAGCACTATTCCGGAGGCGCCCATCCCGCAAACGGCAAGGCCGCCAAGAGCAAGACTTCTTGGTGGAGGCGCTGAGGTCCCCGCGTCCAGATGAATCAGGCGGGCCGGCGTCGGCCCGCCGGAGAGAATGACGTTTGAGCCTTACTGGGGCTGTTGCTTCTTTCCTTCCTTCTTCGCTTCCTTGCTGGCCCCCTTTGTGCCCTTGTCGCCCTCCGGCCTGGGGCCAATCCGAACGGACTGAGCGGTGAGCTTGCCATCGTCCGCCTTGACATAACTGATGCCCACTTCCTCTCCCACGACGGCGTCGTCAAACGTCGCCGGCTTGCCGGCCTTGGAGATCCTCGTTTCCGAGGTGATCTGGAAGGTGCGTTCACGCACGGTGATGGTCTTCGCGGTCTTGTCCACGGCGCTGATCTTCCCGCCCAGCGGAAGGGCCTGCGGCTTGCCGGCTTTCTCGGCCTTTTCCACGCCGGCCTTCGTCCCCTTGGCTTCCTTCTTGGTTTCCTGGCCAAACGTCTGGCCCGGCGCGACCGCAATGGCCGCGGCCAGCAGGCTCATGATTGCGATGCTCGTGATAGATTTTCTCATGGTTTGAAACGGTTTGTTATCTTGAATTGAGTTTGCTCCGACGGGGCTATTGCTACCAGACCAGACCTCGCTGGCAAGCTTTTTGTCGAACCCTGACTTGGGCGTCTTGGGCGCTCAAGTACGTTACCCGCGGATGGAATCCCACCGCGGGCAACCGTTCCTTTTGTGCATGCATGTGTATGCGGGGGGCGCGGGGTCCCCGCGCACCCCGCACGGTGACTTGTTCATCGGGTGACCTTGGTTCGATACTGCGGCGGGCCGCGTGGCGACCTCAAAAGGTGACGGGCCGCGCCACCGCCACCGCCAGGCGTTGGAGGTATTCCACGCGAGGAAGCTCCACGCCGCCAAGCTGCCGCGTGATGGGCGTGAGCATCTGCACGTCGAACAGGACGAAGCCGCGCCCGCGCAATCGCTCGACAAGGCTGGCCAGCGCCACCTTTGACGCGTCGCTGACCCGGTGGAACATGGATTCGCCCGCGAAGAACCCGCCGACTGCCACGCCGTAGATTCCGCCCGCCAGTTTCCCGCCCTGCCAGCACTCCACGCTGTGGGCGTGGCCTTGCGCATGCAGGCGCGTGTAGGCGGCGATGAACGCGGGCGTGACCCAGGACTCGTCGCGGCCGGGCGCGGGTTCGGCGCAGCCGGCCATGACTTCGCGGAACGCGCGGTTCACCGTGACTTCAAACACGCCTTTCCGCAAGACCCGCGCGAGGCTTCGGGAGACGTGAAAGCGATCGAACTCGATCACGCCGCGCGGATTGGGCGACCACCAGGTGATCGGATCATCGGTCCACGGGAAAATGCCGCTGCGATAGGCGAGCAGCAACCGGGGCACGGAGAAATCGCCACCCACGGCCACCAACCCCTCCGCATCCGCCCGCCGCGGATCCGGGAACCAGAGCCGGTGGTTGAGCACCGCAGGCATAGATTGGAACGGGGGCACAGGAGCAATTCAGAGCCCGGCGTCGCCTTCGACGGCTTCCAGAAGCGCCATTTGGAACAGGCCGGCGAGTTCCATGGCAAAGACCTGAGGGGCGGTCTCGGGATCTTCCGGGAACCGGCGCGGCAACGCTTCCGGCGAACCGAGCGCAAGCCAGCTTCCGACCCGCACGTCGTTGAGCACCTGAATGACCCACTCGAAGTCCGAGCGGCGCAGCTTGAAGCGCCAGCGCTTCTCAGTAGCTTGAAACGTCTCCGCGTCGTTGAGTAGCGCCTGCAATTGGCGTTTGTTCCGGGCTCGTTGTTCGGCCAGGGCTTCGTCGAGGAGGCGCTGGTTTTCCTCGTCCTTGGGCGTGTGCGCCGCGTGGCGGAGGCGATGGTGAGCGGGCGGCACGCAGGGGTAAAGCTTCAGCACATCGAGCAACACGTCCTTCTCGCCGCCGGAAAGCAGGAAGACCAGATGGTCCTTGTCGGAGCGCAGCAGTCTCACTCGGCCCGCTCCATGGTGGCGTGCAAGGTGTATTGCTGGAGTTGGTGAACGTAATGTTCCGCCTTCTCCATTGTCTCGCGGGTGAGCACACTCTTGCCTTGCTTGTGAACCTGCAGCATGTGGAACTCGGCCTTCTGACGATTCCAGCCGAAGACGGTTTGAAAGACGTGGGTCACGTAGCCCATGAAGTTGACGGGGTCGTTCCAGCAAATGACCAACCAGCCGGCATCGAGGTCGGTATCGGAGCGCGTGTCGGTATCCTGCTCGATGTCGGGTGCGATGAGGGGTTCGGCGGTGCCGGCCATGAGGAAAAGATAGGGGTGCGGGCGGCGATTGTCGAGCGGGCCGCGCCGGGGCGCTCGGGGCCGACGGGAGGCGGCTGTCGCACGTCAGCGGGCCAGTCTTGCGCTTAATCTTCTTCCGAATCTGCAAGGGGGCGGAGAGCGAGATTAAGAGGGAGATTAAAAATCAAGAACAAGACACCTCGTTGACCGACACTGCGGTCGCGGGCGGGAACTGCTGGTGGCTCACATTTTGTGCTTGGCCAGTTGCCACGCGATATGGCCGCCGTGGATCAAAGCCAGCGCCAGCAAGCCCACGCCAGACCCGCGCTCGATGCGCAAGAGCGTCGTTTCGCTGAACTTCCGGTGCCCCAAGGAAACCGCCCAGCTTAGCCCCGTGAACCACAATCCCGTGCCCAGCGCCACGCCGCCGACGCAGGCGAATTTGCTCGGCCAAGTTGGCTCCACCCAGTCCCGCGACATGAAGTTCGCCGCCAGAACGATCCAGAACAGAAGCACGCCCGGGTTGCCCATCACGCGCACCAAGCCGGTCATGAACGCCGAGTGCGGGTGCAAGCGTTCGCCAATGCGCTGCTCCAGCTTGTCCGCGGCGTTGCTCAGGTGCGTCGGCGCGGCCACGGATTTGGCAAGCAGGAACTTGACCCCCAGGAACAGCATGAACACAAAGCTGAACAGCTCCATGCCCGCTTTGATGAAGCGGTTGCCAAAGAACGACGAAAAGCCCGTGAAGGCGATGGCGCAATAGATGACTTCCATGAGCGACGCGCCGCAGCCAATCAGCGCCGCCCAGAGGAAGCCGCGCCGCGCCCCCTCGTTGATGATGGTGAGATTGATCGGCCCCACCGGAATCGAGAGCAACAGGCCGCTGATGAAGCCGGTCAGGGCGGCGACCAGGATGGGATGGAAATCCGGCATGGCTCAATCCGGCCGCGCCGTTTCGTCCTCCTCTTCCTCCTCCTCCTCGATCTCGTGACGGATGCGCCGCGAAATGTGCGGGCGCACGAAGCCGTAAACCAGATACGCCGTGAAGAAGAACGGCAGCACGTAATACAGAATCTTCTCGCGCAGAACGAGCAGCAGCCCGAAGAAGAGCGCGCCGATGACGATTTTCAAAAAGGTCGTCGTCGAGCGCAGTCCCAAGGACTTGAAACTCGGGTAGCGCACCTGGCTGACCATCATGGCCGACAAGAACACCAGCACCACGGCCAGCAGGTAGCCCCAGTGGCCGAGGTTCTTTTCCTTCTCGTTCAGCTTGATGATGAATAGCGTGAGGCTCGCCACGAGTCCGGCGGCGGAGGGAATGGGGAAACCGAGGAAGTCCTTGCCGGCGCCGGGCAAGCTCATCGCCGAGAGGCAATTGAAGCGCGCCAGCCGGAACGCGCCGCAGATCAGATAGATCGAGGCAATGAACCAACCGATCTCGGTGTATTGGTCGCTGAACACGTCGCGGAGCACGATGCGATGCACCAGGAACGCCGGCGCCGCGCCGAAGGAGATCAGGTCCGCCAGCGAATCAAACTCGCGCCCAAACGGGCTTTCGCGCCCGCCCATGCGCGCCACCCGGCCGTCGAACAAATCGAAGATGCAGGCCAGCAGGATGAAGCCAAGCGCCAGCTTGATGGGCATCCAGTTGATCGTGCCATCCGCCATCGGCGTCAGGTCGGCCTCGACGATCTTCGTCAAGGCCACGAAGCCGCAGAAAAGATTGCCGGCGGTGAAGAGGTTCGGCAGGAAATAAATCTTCAGCTTCGTTTCGCCGGGACCGTTCTCGGGGACGGATTGAGGCGCTCCGGGCTTCGGGGTGTCCGCCATGGCGCCTCCCTAGTCGAACACCGCCAGGATGGTTTCGCCGCCCACGACGCGGTCGCCCACCCGCACGCGGATTTTCGCCCGCCGGGGCAGATAGACCTCCACGCGCGAACCGAATTGGATCAGGCTGATTCGTTCGCCGCGGACGATTTCCTCCCCCGCCTCCACCCACGGGATGATGCGCCGCGCCAACACGCCGGCAATGAGCCGCACCCCAATCCGTTCGTTCGGGGGATCGCTGGCCTCGATTCCCAGGAGGACGTTCTCGTTGTGCAGTCCGCAATCGCTCCGGAGCGCGCTCAGGTACTGGCCGGCCGTGTGTTTCAGGAAAACGACCCGCCCGCTCACCGGGGCGTTTTGCACATGCACATTGAACACGGAAAGGAAGATCGAAATGCGCTGGCATTCGCCGCCCAGGAAACGGGTTTCCGTGGTCGTGTCCACCACGTCCACCTTGCCGTGGCCGGGCGAGAGTACAAGGCCTTTTCCGTCTGGGACGCGCGCGTCGGGATCGCGGAAGAAGTAAAGGGTGAACAGCACGAACAACCCCCAGACGAACACCAGCGCGGTGGAAAGCCGGAGCACCCAGCCGCTCAAGAAACGCGCCACCAAGGCCGCCAACAGAACGGCCAGCAGCACCACCAGGGTGATCCAGATCAACCGCATCCCCGCCTGCCGCGCTTTGCCCGAGTGTTTCATGCCGCGAACTTAGGATTTTCCGCCGCCGCTTCAAAGGCCAAAGTGTGGTTGAGGTTGCGGACCTGGGTGGACCAAGCACAAGTCGTGAAGAATTCCAGATGTCCCCAATTTTGATGACACCGCATTCGCCTGCGGGTACGGCAGGATAGAAGAGACAACTTGACGATGCGCACAGTGATGAACAAATGTGATCCAATGAAAGCCGAAGGCATCTCCAACCAATCGAACTCGTCTGCTGCACCGATCTCGAGCCCATCTCGGCGCCGAGCGGGTTTCACCCTCATCGAATTGCTCGTGGTCATCGCGATTATCGCCATTCTGGCCGGGATGCTCCTGCCCGCTCTGACCAAGGCCAAGGCCAAGACGCAAGGCGTCTTCTGCATGAATAACACCAAACAGTTGATGGTGGCCAACAGCATGTATCAACCGGACAACCGCGACAAATTCCCCGGGGCATACCACGGGGGCTTCCGGCCCACCGCAGGCGGCGCGGAGAGACCATGGGTCACCGGCTGGCTGGATTGGACGACCAGCACGGACAATACGAACACGCAGTTCCTGCTCGACCCCCAGTGGGCGGTCTTGGCGCAGTACTTCGGCAAGTCCAAGAACGTCTATAAATGCCCTGCGGACAAGTACCTCTCACCGCCCCAAATGCAGAGGGGTTGGACCGAGCGCGTCCGCAGTGTTTCCGGGAACATCTTCGTCGGGGAAGGGAATGCGGAAACCGGGCCGATGGGAGGGATCTACGATCATCCGAAAAAGGCTGCACAGCTCGTCAACCCCGGCCCCGCCCTGACATGGGTGTACATTGACGAGCATCCGGACAGCATTAACGACGCGGGCTTTTTCGCGCCCAACGCCAACAACAACTTCGTTGATATCCCGGCCACCTACCACAATGGCGCCGCAGGTGTCGCGTTTGCGGACGGGCATTCCGAGATTCAACGGTGGAAAGGCCCGACCCTCCGGAACCTCAAGATCAACGCCCGGGACGGGCAGTATCAGGTGAACGTCGCTACAAGGCCGCCCGACCCTGATTTGACCTGGCTTTCTTTCCGCAGTCCGCGCAAGGCCGGCATGGCCCCCTACTGACCTCCAGCCAACTCCCGCGACGTGGTGCGCGCAGGGCGAGGCAGACGACCGAGGAGCCCCTGATGTCCTGCGGGGGGCTCGTGCCGTGGATAGCGTTCGGGCGCATCTCACTTTCTTGCAGGATCGCCCGACGGTCGGAGCGCAGGTTTGCCAGCTTGCTGTATTGCCTATTTTCCAGTCGGTAGGACGACCCAATGTGGGGACGCTCCGCCCTGCCAAACACCCGTGGGTTGGGCAACCTTTTCCGCAGCGCGGGCGTCCTCAATTCTGCGCAGCGCCGTGCCGAAGACGGGGTCCGAGCGTCTGCGGACGAGTTGCGCCAGCACCGGTTGGTTTCCCGCCCAGGCAAACGCCTGCAACAACTCGAAATCCCCGCGCCGCTCGTTCATTCACCGGTAGGCTGCCGCCGCGCGCGGAAATCCGAAACTCCTTTTGCGCGTTGGCGGGCCGGGTCGGTTGGAAGACTGTAACCGATTTGTGTCGGGAGCGTCTGGAGCGGTGTGATTGGACGACCGTTCGCCCGGCTGAGGTGGCCGGGAAAACGGTGGAACGACGAGACGATTGGATGACACATGAAAACACTGAAGTACTTGGTTTTGGCTGCTGCGGTCGCGGGCGGGTTGCTCGCGCTGAATCTCCAGGCGCAACCGACCGACAAAGCGGAGCGGAAGGGCGGCAAACGTCCGGATACCCAGGCTCGCCTCAACCAGATGGCCGAGCAACTCAACCTGACGTCGGAGCAGAAGGAGAAGGTCAAACCCATCATGGAAGCCGAGCGGGAAAAAATGCAGGGCCTGCGCGACCTCGCTCCGGAACAGCGGCGCGAGAAGATGCAGGAAATCCGCAAGGACCAGGAGGCAAAACTCAAGCCCATCCTCACCCCCGAGCAGTTCGAGAAGTGGAAGAAGATCCGCGATCAGCGCGGCGGCAAGCGCGGCGAGAAGCAGGAGAAGAAGTAAACACTCCGCCGGAACAGTCCGAGACGGGACGGCTTTGCGCCGTCCCGTTTGCTTTGCACAGGCCAGAGGCATCAACGGACTGGTATCATCCGGGCATTCAAAGTGTTCAGGGATTCAATTGAAATCACCTCTTGGACGCTTTGAATCCACGGGAAGGTGCCGAGGTTGCTGGAGAGGTTCGTTGAAGGACGTCCGGCAGATTGCAACGCCAGCGGCGCCAGAACCGCAGCTTGACTCGGCGGGGCAAATCTCGAAAGCTCCTCCACGACGATGGCGTCGAATGGCAAACCAGTTAAGCCCGTCAATCATCGGCATGAACAGAACCAAAGTCTTCTTTTCCTCGCTGGCGGCAGCGTTGCTCGTCACCGCCTGCGCCTCCTTCTCCCGCGAATCCGGCTTCGTCAGCCTTTTTGACGGCCAGACGCTCAACGGCTGGAAACATGTCGGCGGGCCGGCGGACGGCTACGGCGTGAAGGACGGCGTAATCTTCTGTTCGCCCAACGGCCGGAATCTGTTCACGGAGCGGATCTACAGCGATTTCGTGCTCCGCTTCGAGTTCAAACTGGAGGACGGGGCGAACAACGGGGTGGGCATCCGCGCCCCGCTCCAGGGCGACGCCGCCTATCTGGGCATGGAAATCCAGATTCTCGAGGACGCGGCGGCGGATCGCGGCAAGTGGGGCAAGCTCCGCCCCGAGCAGTATCACGGCTCCATCTACGACGTGGTTGCCGCCAAGCGGGGCGCGCTCAAACCCGCGGGCCAGTGGAACACCGAGGAGATCACCGCCGATGGCCGCCACATCAAGGTCGTCGTCAACGGCCTTACCCTTGTGGACGCGAACCTCAACGACGTGGCCGACCCGGAGAAGATTCGCAAGCATCCGGGCCTCTTCAGCGAGCGCGGGCACATTGGCTTCCTGGGCCACGGCGATTACCTCGAGTTCCGCAACATCCGCATCAAGGAACTGGCGAAGCCGCAGAAGGACAACGTGGCGCCCGACGGCTTCACCGCGTTGTTCAACGGCAAGGACCTGACCGGCTGGAAAGGGTTGGTCGCGGACCCGAAGAAGCGCGCCGCAATGTCCGCCGAGGCGCTGGCGGCGGCCCAGGCCAAGGCCGACGCGCTGATGCGCGAGAACTGGAAGCTGGACGACGGCGCCGTGGTGTATCGCGGCAAGTCTTTCGACAACCTCTGCACGGTGAAGGACTACGCGGACTTCGAGCTGGTGTGCGATTGGAAGATCACGCCGAACAGCGACAGCGGGCTTTACCTGCGTGGCTCGCCGCAAGTGCAGATTTGGGACCCGTTCACCGCGCCCGTCAAAGCCGGCAACGAGGTCGGCTCGGGTGGTTTATTCAACAACCAGAAGAACCCCGCCAAGCCGCTGAAAGTCGCCGACAAACCCATCGGCGAATGGAATCGCTTCCGCATCCTGATGGTCGGCGAGAAGGTCCATGTCTTTCTGAACGGCGAGTTGGTCGTCAACAACACCACGCTGGAGAATTATTGGGATCGTTCCCAGCCGATCTTCTCCAGCGGCCAAATCGAACTCCAGGCGCATACCACGCCGGTTTGGTTCAAGAACATCTACGTCCGCGAAATTCCCACCAAGTAATCCCATGAACACCACCTTTTCCCGTCGTGAATTCCTGCAACGCGCCTTCCTGGCCTCCGCGGGCGTGGCCCTCGCCGGCTGCGCCGGCGGGCCCCGCCGAGTCGCCGCGCCTTCTGAGACCGTCCTGCATGCCTCCGTTGGCGCCAGCGGCATGGCGGCGAGCGACCTGAACAGCATCGCACATCATCCCTTCGTCAAGGTCGTGGCCATTGCCGACGTGGATCTGGCCAAGGCGGAGAATTGGAAGGAGAAGTTCCCCGGCGTGCGGCTCTATCAGGACTGGCGCCAATTGCTCGACAAGGAAAAGGACCTCGACTCGGTCAACGTCTCGACGCCCGACCACATGCATGCGCCGATTGCCATGTCGGCCATGCAACTCGGCAAACATGTCTATTGCCAGAAACCGCTCGCCCACGACATCTACGAAGTGCGCCAGCTCACGCAATTCGCCCGCAAGCATGGCCTCGTGACGCAAATGGGCATCCAGATTCATTCGCTGTCCGAGTATCGGCTCGGTGTGCGGCTGGTGCGCGACGGCGTCATTGGCAAAATCAAGGAAGTCCACACTTGGAGCGACAAGGATTGGGGCGACGCGCGGCCGCGGCCCAACCGCGTGGACCCCGTACCCGCCGGCTTCGATTGGAATGGCTGGTTGGGGGTCGCAGCGGACCGCCCGTTCATCGGTGGCGGCTACTACCACCCGGGCAACTGGCGGCGGAGCTTGGATTTTGGGACCGGCACGTTCGGCGACATGGGCTGCCACATCTACGACCCGGTGTTCAACGCGCTGGCGTTGACCGCTCCGCTCTCCGTGCGCTCGGAGGGGCGCGCCCCGAACCAATGGCATTGGGCGAACCGCTCCCTGATTCACTACCTCTTTCCCGGCACGCCCTACACCGCCGGGGATACCGTGAACGTGACCTGGTACGATGGCGGCCAAGAGCCGCCGGCAGAAATCCGGGCATTGCTGGGCAACGTGAGGCGGCCCGACCAGGGCTCGATCTTTGTCGGCACCAAGGGCGTGATGCTCCTGCCGCACATTGCCAAGCCGCAGTTGCTGCCAGAGGCGCAATTCGAGGGCTTCAAGATGCCGAAGGTCGAAAGCGGCAACCATTACGGCTTGTGGCTCGACGCCGTGCGCGGCAAGGGCAAGACGACCGCAGGTTTTGACTACTCCGGGCCGCTGACCGAAGCCGTGCTGCTCGGCGGCGTGGCGTCGCGCTTCCCGAAGGCCACGCTCCAGTGGAACTCCCAGGCGCTGAAGTTCACGAACCTCCCGGAAGCGAACCAGTTCTTGCGTCGCAAATACCGCCAAGGCTGGGAGGTCAAAGGGCTGTCGTAGCGAGAGCTGTCGCGAGTTCTGGCTCCAAGCCGCGTCTGCCACCGGGTCACTGGGTTCCCGTGTCGGGCGAAATCGGACCGGGTCGCGGTTCAGTGGACGTATAGCATCCACTTGATTCCATGAGGCCTGTCGGTGGCATCACCCGCACGGCGGATTGCCCCGGGGCTGCCGGGTTGGCCAGCCTGCGCCGCCGGGCGATGGGCGTCTCTGAACTCCAGCGCGAGCGCCAGCACACGACGGCCGATTCGCTCAACTCCTGGTGGGAGCACCAGACCTCCTCGACCCTGTGACCACTCCTGCAACGGCAGGGCGTCTGCGGCCACGGGCGCCGTCCTCAAGTCGGTCGGCAGTCGCGCGGTCGGTTGGGGTTCCATCGGACTGGCGGGAGTGTCGGGTGTTGCAACGGGGTCGCACCCTCGGCAGGCCGGCTCGCGGCAAAGAGTTGAACGGCCTGGCGCTTTCCAGCACTGACACCACCCCATTTCCAGATCCAGAGGAATCCGCCGTGGAATAAAATGAACAAAACTGAGATTTCCCCTTGCCTGAATCGCTTGAACCAGCTAGAAGAGAGGAAGTTTTGTTGACAGACCCTGTAAACCTAAGGTAAAAAGCGCAACCTGCTCCGCCGTGCGAATACGGCGAGAGGGGTGGGCGGTGAAACAAAAACAACGTGTTTATGAAAAAGATTGTCGCATCCGTCGGCTTGGTCGCAGTGGGAGTTTCAGGCGCATTCGCAGGTTACGCTCCTGGGCTTTCCGCGTTGGACTCTTCGAAGGCTTGGAGCGTCTCCGCATCGTTGCGAGGCTTTTACGATGACAATTACCTGTACTCGGCCGTCAATGAGCGCGACAGCTTCGGGTTCGAGGTGAGCCCCTCGGTTCGTTTCAATTTGCCGCTGGACCAGACCTTCCTCGGCGCACGCTACACCTATTCCGGCCGGTACTATGAGGACCGCAGCAAGGATTATACGATTGGCGGCGTAAAGACCGACAACGACCCGTGGGATCACAGCCACCAATTCGAGTTCCTGCTAAACCATGCTTTTAGCGAGCGCTACTCCTTGGATGTGCGTGACTCGTTCGTGATCGCCCAGGAGCCCGAGATGTTGGCGCCGGCGGGCGGGGCGATCGCGGTGCCGTACAAGACAGAGGGCGACAACATCCGCAATTTGGGCCAGATTGGCTTCAAGGCGGAACTCACCCGTTTGCTGGGCCTGTCCTTGGGTTACAAGAATGTGTTGTGGGATTACCAGAACAAGAACGGGACGGCGGTGCAACCCAGCCGGTCGGGTCTTCTGGATCGCATCGAACACTTGGCCTCTATTGACCTGTCGTGGCAGGTGCTGCCGGAAACCAAGGCGAGCGTCGGCTACAAGTTTGGGGCCGTGCAATACACGAGCGATGAGTTTGCGGTCGTGGTTCCGGTGGTCGGGCCGATGAAGTCGGACATCCGAGACAACCAATCTCACTACATTTGCGCTGGCGTGTCTCACAACTTCGCAAATAATATCACGGCGTCGGCCAGCGCGGGAGCGACCTACATTGACTATCGCAACGACCGGTACAACGACGACTCGTGGATCCCGTACGCCAATGTGAGCGGCTCTTGGACCTATGCCACAGGAAGCTATCTCCAGGTGGGATTCCTGCATTCGTTCAATCAGACCGACACGATCCGACCGGACGCTGCGGGCAAGGTGACTTCGTCGCAGGAAACCAGCACAATCTTTGCGATGGTGAACCACCAGATCACCCCGAAACTGGTGGGCTCGGTAAGCGCGCATTACCAGAATTCGGAATTCCAAGGTGGTTTTTACGACAGCCAGTCAGATCAGTTGTTTCTCCTCGGGCTAAATTTGGAGTATGCGATCACGCCTCATTTTGCGGTCGAGGCGGGGTACAACTTTGACGACCTGAATTCCGACGGGGCTCATGCTGGTTACGACCGCAACCGGATCTATCTGGGAGTGACCGCCAGCTTTTAATCCTTAATTCTGTGAACGACGGGGGCTGGGCCGCATTTGACTAGCCCCCCTTTTTTTTTGGCCTATGGATCCGCTCAAAGTTAACGCCCCGCAAGAAACCAAACTTCACTTCCTCGATTACTGGCGGATCATCCGCATCCGCAAGACCGTGATTCTTGCGGTCTTCCTGCTGGTCGTGATCACCGCCACCTTGGTGACGTTCATCCTGCCGGAATCGTACGCCAGCACCACCCGCATCCGGGTGGACCGGGATGTTACCGACATTCGCGGGTTCGTGGATCCCTTGTCCAATTCGGGCTATGACCCCTATTTTATCCAGACGGAATTCGAGGTCATGCAGTCCGAGTTGATCCTGAGCAATGTGGTGCAGGATCTCAATCTTCAGGTCGAATGGGGCAAGAAATACGCCGGTGGAGAGCGGTTGAAGACCGGAGAGGCCATCTCGATGCTCAAGGGCCGCATGGACCTCCGTCCGGTGCGGAATACCAGCCTTATTGAAATCCGTGTGTTTAGCGAAAGCGCCGACGAAGCGGCGCGGATCGCCAACGCCATTGCCGAAACTTACCGGGATTATCGCTTGAGCCAGAGCCGTGAACTGGCCATGGGGGGCATCCGCGTCTTGGAGGAGCGTTTTGAAGAGCAAGAAAAGAAAGTAAAGGCGGCCCAACAGGAGGTGGACGAACTGCGCAAGAAGCTGGAGATTTCGGAGGCTGACGCCGCCGGAACGCAGCCGGGGCCTTTGATCGAAGCGGAAACGCTGCGCCGGTTGGAGGGCATGCGCATCGAGAAGGAGGCGATGTACGTCCAAGAGGAGAAACTGGTACAGCAACTGAAGGCCACACCTGCTGAGGACCTCAAGATGGTACTGCCTACCGCAGTCACCGATCCGCAGTTGAGCGAGTTGCTGCAGCAACTGAACTTCGCGGAACAAGAGAGAATCATGTTGAAGAAAGACTTGACCGATGACCACCCCTCCGTATTGACCACCACCCGGCGGATTCAGGACTTGGAGCGCAAGATCAGCGAGCGGACGGACGGCATCATCAAGGGCTTGGAAGTCAGAGTCGCCGCCATTAAGGAAGCTTGGGACTCGTTGAAGACCAACGTGGCGAATGCGAAACTAGTGGACATTGAAAAGGCGGAGAGAAGCCGTCCCTACTTCGAGGCCAAACAGCGGTTGGAGGAGGTTATCCGCTTCCGTTCCATCCTGAACATGAAGCTTGCCTCCGAGAAGATTGACGTGGCGATCGCCCGCAGCAAGATGGTTGAGATCGTGGATCGCGCGACTCCTTCCGTCAAGCCCGTGCGCCCAAACAAGCCATTGAACATCATTCTCGGTGTGGTCATCGGGCTCATCGTCGGCGTCGGGTTGGCGTTCTTCATCGAGTATCTGGACACCAGCGTGAAGACCATTGATGACGTCGAACGGGCGCTCCAGTCGCCGGTGCTCGGCGTGATCCCGCAAAACGTGGGCTTGCTCATGCAGGAGGGGGCGGAAAGCCCGCATGCCGAGGCCTATCGCGTCCTGCGCACGAACCTGTTGTTTTCCCGCAAGGACGACAAGCTGAACACCATTGCCGTGGTCAGCGCCGGCGCCGGCGAAGGCAAGACCACCACCGTGCTTAACCTCGCCACCGTTTTTGCCCAGAGCAATCAGCGCGTGGTCTTGGTGGACTCGGACCTCCGGCGGCCTTCGCTGCACAAGCAGCTCCGCGTCAGCAACGCCATCGGCCTCACAAATTACCTGCTCAAGCAGAACAAGCTCGAGGAGGTCATCCAGACGACCAGCCTCCCCTCGCTTGACTTCATGCCCAGCGGCAAACTGCCCAGCAGCTCGCTCGGTATCTTGAGTTCCTCGCAGATGAAGGACCTCATCGTGGAGTTGAAGCAGCGCTATGACTTCGTGTTCTTCGACTCTCCGCCCATCATGGGTGTCAGCGACGCCTCGATTCTCGCCAGCGAAGTGGACATGACACTGCAGGTGATTCAATACCGTCGCTATCCGCAGCCGATGAACATTCGCGCCAAACAGCTTATCGAAAAGGTCGGCAGCAACCTCCTCGGCATTGTGCTCAACAACATCAACATGTCGCAGGACGAGAGCTATTACTACTACAGTGGCTATTACCACGATTACTACTACCGCAGCGACGAGGCCCAGGCCAAATCCGAGACTGCCGGTGGCAAGGACAAAGACGGAAAGAGCAAGGTGGAGATCAAGCAGAAATATTGATCCGGGAACAGGGTGAGGCAGGACACAGACATGAAGATGCTACGGATTGTTCGGAATCGGGGATTCTTCCTCGCAGGAATTGCAGGGATTGGGTTGGGCCTTGCGGGATGCCAAACCGCACCGCCAGCCGAGCCAGTTTTCTCGGAGCCCCAGCCGGTGGCAGCCGCGCCAGCGCCGGCACTTCCGCCCCGGACCCTCCCGGGCACCCCTCCGCAAGTCCCGATGGACACATTCTGCGTCGGCGATATGGTGACGATCACCTTCTCAGGAGTGGAGTCCCACATCGCCCCCCACGAGGAGCGCATCAAAGATGATGGCACCATCACGTTGCCGCTCATCGGGTCGGTGATTGCCACGGGCAAAACCCCCGGCCAACTCCAGAAGGAGATCCAAGATCGCTACGTTCCAAAGTTTTACAACCGTTTGGTGGTTACCGTGAAGCAATTGGATCGGTTCTTCTACGTGGGCGGCGAGGTGCGGCGGCCTGAGCGCCAACTCTGGCTGGGAGAAGTCACTGTGACCCAAGCCATCCAGGCGGCGGGGGGGTTCACCGACTTTGCGGACAAGACCAAGGTGCAGGTGACGCGAGCCGATGGCTCAACCCTCGTGGTTGACTGCAAGAAGATTCTGAAGAACCCAAAGCTCGATCCGAAGGTCCTGCCGCGCGACAGCATTCACGTCCCGAGGCGGTGGCTGTAATGATTGAGGTCCACATTCTTTCCGGAAAGATGGCGGGCAACCAGGCGGTGGCCCGCCGTTTTCCTTTTCACATCGGACGGCGTGGTTCGGCGGAACTCGTCTTGGATGAGGCCGGGGTCTGGGAGGACCACGCCTGTCTCGAGCTCCGGCGGCCCGACGGTTTCTGCCTGACCGCGCTGGGCGAGGCGCTGGTTGCGGTGAACGACCAACCCATCCGAAGTGCCCTGCTTCGCAATGGTGATCGCATTCGCATCGGCTCCGTGCAGCTCCAATTCTGGCTGGCGAGCGTTCGCCAGCGCGGATTGGCGCTGCTTGAACTGGGCGCTTGGGGGAGCATGGCTGGCGTTACGCTGGGCCAGGTGGGCCTGCTGTACCATTTGCTCCGTTGAGCGAGAATGCGAGCGGGTTGCTCGCCTGGCAGCCGCTCCCTGCAACGATTGCGGTGCGCCTGTGCCTGGCATCAGAATCCCAAGCGCGCTCTGATTCCAGCCCCCCTGCGGCCCTTCTGCAAGCCGTGGGGACGCTCCATCCGGTCAAGACCCGTCAGGTATTCCTCGGGCGGCAGGTTGGTGATCTGGCGCTGGATATGCAGTTTCCTCCAGCGCGAAGTTGTGCGAGAATCCCCCCGCCCGGAACTTCATATTCAAAGCCAAACATGAAAACCAATATCAGCCCCGCTCCAAGCTCCGCCTCTTGCGTTGTCCTGACCCGCCGCCAGTTCCTGCGGCGCTCCGTTCAAGCCACGGCTGTGGCCGCCACCGCCGCCACTGCCTTCCCCTTCGTCTCCCGCGCCCGGGTCCTCGGCGCGAATGACCGCATCGGCGTCGGCTACATCGGCGTGGGCGGACGCGGGCGCAGCCACATCGGCACGGTGCAAGGCTTGATCAAGGCCGGCGCGAACCTCCAAATCACCGCCGTGTGCGACGCCTACAAGTACCGCCTCGGCGAAGCCGCAAAGGTCAGCGGCGGCAAGGCTTACCAGAAACACACCGAACTGCTCGCCGACGAAAACGTGGATGTCGTCTGCATCGCCACGCCGGACCGCCTGCACGTGCCGCAGGCCATTGACGCCGTCCGCGCCGGCAAGGACGTCTATTGCGAGAAGCCGATGGGCCACTGGACGCAGTTCGACCTGAGCAAGCTGTTCTTCGAGGAAACCCGCCGGCTCAAGCGCGTGGTCCAGATCGGCAACCAGGGCAACTCGAATCCCGCCTGGCAGAAGGTGCGCGAGCTGGTGCAAGGCGGCGCGGTCGGCCGCGTGCAACTCGTCACCGCCGGCTTTTACCGCGTCGGCGACTGGGGCGAGCGCATGCACATCCCCGACCCCGAGGCCAAGCCCGGCCCGGACCTGGATTGGGACGCGTTCCTCGGCGACGCGCCGAAAGTGCCCTTCACCGTGGACCGCTTCTTCAGTTGGCGGAAGTATCTGGACTACGCCGGCGGGCCCTGCACCGACCTGTTCCCGCACACCTTCACGCCGTTCGTCAGCGCCATCGGGTTGAAGTTCCCCACGCGCGTCGTGGCCTCCGGCGGCATCTTCAAATACACCACCTACGACCGCGAAGTGCCGGACACCTTCAACATGTGCCTGGATTACCCGGAGAAACTCTCCGTGGTGGTCGCGGGCACGCTGGCCAACAACTACGTTACCGAGCCGGCCATCCACGGCGACGAAGGCACGCTCACGCTGCAAAACCCGGGCGAGTGGAACATGGGCTTCGACGGCATCACGGTCATCCCGTTCAAGGGCGAGCGGCAAACCTATCCGGCGAAGAAGGGCGACGTTACTGCGGCGCACTGGGAGAACTTCCTGAGCTGCGTGCGCACGCGCGAGAAACCGGTGAGCGACGTGGAATTCGGCTTGCACGTGCAAGCGGCGCTGAACATGGCCCTGCTGAGCCTGCTCAAGGACAAGGTTGCCAAGTTCGATCTGGCCAAGCAGGAGATTGTGCTTTAGGTATTTCGCATGAGCCAAACACTGCAATACATCACGGACGAGCACGGCGAACGAACGGCGGTCGTGCTCCCAATCACCGACTACGAGAAGCTCTTGGAAGACCTGGACGATCTGGCGGTTGTCGCCGAGCGGCGCGCGGAGCCGGTCATTCCGCACGAGCAATTCGTGGCTGAGTTGAAGCGCGATGGCATCCTTTGAGATTCAATGGCGCGCGTCCACGAAGAAGGACTTGCGCAAGCTGCCGCCGCACGAGGTCGCCCGGGTTGTCACGGCGATCGAGGCGCTCGCACAGGAGCCGTTTCCGCATGGCTCCGAGAAGCTCTCCGGCGCTGAGCACACCTATCGCATCCGCGTCGGCGATTACCGGGTGGTTTACGAGGTGTTCACCGAGTCGCGCATCGTTGAGATTCAACGCGCGCGGCATCGCAAAGATGTGTATCGGCGCTGAACATGGCCCTGCTGAGCCTGCTCAAGGACAAGGTCGCCAAGTTCGATCTGGCCAAGCAGGAGATTGTGCTGTAGCTGGCTCGACGCAAGCCGGCCAATTGACTATGTTTTGCCCATGAGCATTACCGCCGTCGTCGAAAAAGGAATCATCACCCTTCCCAAGGAAGTTGCTTGGGCCTCGGGCACGGTTGTGCGGATCGAGCCGGTGGGGGAGCCGACGCCGACGCTATTTGAAACCCTCAAGGACTTCGACGGCATGGCCGCGGATCTGCCCGCGGACTTGGCCGCCAATCTCGACCAATACGTCCACGGTCATTCCCGGCCATGAACGTCGTCTTGTTGAACCTATGAACTCGCGAATTTCGATCCACCCGCGAATCTGTCACGGCCAAGCTTGCATCCGCGGCACACGCATCCCCGTTCACCAGATCGTGCGGATGTTCGCGCACGGCGACAGCATAGAAACGCTGCTGGGCGCATATCCTTCGATTACGCGGGAGGACATTCTGGCCTGCCTCGACTACGCGGCGGCGTTGGCCGAGGACCAGGTGAGCCCGTTGGATGAGGCCGTGCTCGCCTCATGAGAATCCTCGTGGACGAGAACATCCCGAACGTCACCGTTCAGGCGCTGCGGGCGATGGGACACGACGTTCTCGACATCCGCGGCACCGAGCGACAAGGGCTGTTCGACGACGAGCTTTGGCCCTTGGCTCAGACCGAACGGCGGACGCTCGTCACGACCGACAAGGGCTTCTCAGAACATCGCGACGAGTCGCACCATGGTCTCTTGGTGGTGCGCCTGCGACAGCCCAACGAACTACGGATCCATGCACGCATCATGGCGGCATTCCGGCAGTTCACTGAGCGCGACTGGCCCGGCTTGCTCGTCGTCATGCGCGACACGGTGCAAACTGTCCACCGATCCCCCGCGGGCGGGCCATACCGATGAACGACGTGAAGCTGAGGCCACGAACGCAAGCGGCGCTGAACATGGCCCTGTTGAGCCTGCTCAAGGACAAGGTCGCCAAGTTCGATCTGGCCAGGCAGGAGATTGTGCTTTAGCAATTGACGACTCCAATGTTGTCTTTCCCAAACGAGGAAGCGTTACGTCGCTGGCTTGTCCAGCAGTTGGGAACGATGTTGCCACCGGCATGGATGGTCTTTCGCGGCAAGAACGTGAGCGACATTGTCATCTTCAAGCAGGATTCGCACGCCCCACTGATACTTTTCATTGAGGTCAAGTATCACAAAGCTAAACATGGTCGAATTTCGATTGGCGGCGCAGGTGGAGCCGGCTACCAGCCAGAATACCTTCAACGAAAACCCGATTACCTAGAACGTTACTTGCGTTGGCTAGTTGCGGATGAAGAAACCCAACAATGCGTTTGGTTAACCAACGAGGACGTTCGGAAGTATGCCGCCAACGGCATTGCCACTGGTAAGCACAACAACTTTGGAAATAGACTTTTCAAGGACTCGACCATTCCACGTTTTGCACTAGCCGATTCTCCTCAACACGTTTCCGACTGGATCAAGTCTCTATGACAACCACCACTACGCGCATTATGGCGCTACACGCATCACGACCTTGGCTGCGGGCCGTTGCCCTCGCCGCCTTCACTTCCGCCGCTTCGTCCGTCTTCGGCCAGCCGGCGTTGAGCGTCGCCGTGACGGACAAACCCGCGGAGTGGACCGTCACCAGCGGCGGACAGAAGCTCCTCGTCTATGCCTTCGGGCGCGAGCGCTTCAAGCCCTGCGTGCGGGAGCTTTACACGCTCAAGGGCGACAACCTCCTCCGCGACGCGCCGCATGATCACCTGCATCATCACGCGTTGATGTACGCCATCCGTGTCAACGGGCTGAACTTCTGGGAGGAGATCAGCGGCAGCGGCGTGGAGAAGCCGGTCGCGTCGCCTGCGCCGGAACTCGGCACGAGCGCCGCCGGCCTGCCGCAGGCCACCATCCGCCAGACGCTCCACTGGCTCGCGCCGCAGGACGCCTTCCTGCCGGACTCGCCCAAGGTGGCGTTGCTCGTCGAGCGGCGCACGCTCGTGCTGACGGTGGACAAGGCGAAGGACGAAGTCGCGCTGCGCTGGTCCTCGCAATTCGAGGTCGGCGGCAAAACGAACACGGTGGTCCTCGAAGGCTCGACCTACTTCGGCCTGGGCGTGCGCTTCCTGCAGGAGCTCGATCCCATCGCCGAGCATTTCAACTCGGACGGCAAGCCGGACCTGAGCGACACGAAGCAGGACGTGACGCCACACGATTGGTGCGCCGTGGCGTTTGACCGGCCCAACGCACCGGCCACGTTCGCCATGTTCGGTCATCCCGCCAACCCGCGCGGCAAGGCCACGTGGTTCACCATGAAACGCCCGTTCGCCTATGTTTCCGCCACGCAGGCGCTCCATGCCGAACCGCTCGTCTATCACGCCGGCGACAAGTGGCAGGTGGATTACCTCGTCACGGTGTATCCGGCGGTGAAGTCCGCAGAGTTCCTGAACACCCGCGCCGCCGAGTGGCACAAGACCAAGCCGTGAGGAAGCCAAGCCAAAACTCCGTAGCAGCGGACGTGAGTCTGCTCCATCTTCTCGTCTTCTCGGGAAGTACCCGGGGGGATGCGAAGGAACTGGTGGCGTTCAGCTCGCCGGGCGCATCGTCAGTCGCGACAGCGTTTGGAGTGCGGTGTCTTCAGCACCGCTTTCTTGGGCGCAACACTGGGCTTCGGCGACTTGGAAGTCCGCCAGCAAAAGCGGCGATCAATCGCACGCACTCCAGACGCTATCGCGACTTGGCATGCGCCTCTCCATCCCGGCGACTTCAGAGGTTTCCGACGGTCTTCCTTCGACAAGTTGGAGCGGACTCACGTCCGCTGCTACGGGTTGAAGGAAAGCGTTCGATTTCAAATTATCGGCAATACCTTTAACCTCCAACCAAACCAAATCCCATGGGCAAAATCCTGATCGGCATCAACCTTGAATTCGTCCGGCATCAAGACAAGAACTTCGAGTGGGGCGTCGCCAAGGCGGCGGAGCTCGGCTATGACTACGTCGAGCCGATGGTCCACTGGGGACGCGAACTTCTCAGCGAGGCCGGCTACTTTCACAGCGTTTCGATGCTTGACGACCCGCTCCGCATCAAGCGCTGCTGCGCGAAGCACGGCGTGAAACTCTCCGGCCTCTCGGCGCACACGCCCATCACCAAGCCAGAGATCGGCGTCGAGTATTTGAAGCAGGCCATCCGTTTCGCCGCCGAATGTGGCGCGCCGGTGGTGAACACCGATGAAGGCCCGAAGCAGCCGTGGACCACCGAGGCCGAGGACCACGTGTTGATGCGCTACACGCTGATGGAGGCGGCAAAGCTCGCCGAACCGCGCGGGATCGCCATTGGCCTCGAATGCCACCAGCAATACAGCAAGACGCCCGCAGGCTTGGACAGCATCTACAAGCTGGTGAAGAGCCCGGCCATCGGCATCAACTTCGACACCGGCAACAGCTACCTCGCCGGAGAAGACCCCTACAAGTGGCTGGAGAAGATTGTGGGCCGGCTCGTGCATCTGCACGCGAAGGACATCTCGATCCAGCACTCCGAAGCCGAGCGCGGCAAGGTCACCGGCACGCCGGTGGGCTGCGCGTGCGGCGACGGCGTGATTGACTGGGCGCGCGTGATCAAGATTTGCCGCAAGGCGAAACGCGACATCGTGTTCTCGGTCGAGTGCGGCACCGTCGAGCAGGCCGAACGCTCGATCAAGCACTTGAGGAAGCTGCTCTAGCGAGCTGTTTCGCAACTCGCCCGGTGCGGGCACCGGGCCTTCAAACGAATCGGTTTTTCACCAATCTCTTGTAGGCCGTGTGTCCTCACACGGCATTTTTGGGGGTTCCCCAAAGCCTTCAGACTACGTCCGCGTTGCCCAACGGCGCGGGCGGCACTTTCGGCGCGGGGCCGAGCTGGTAGCCGTTCTTCCTGATTTCCTCGGGTGTCAGGTCGAGTTCGGAATCCTTTAGCGCCCACTCGTAGCGGATCGGCTGGCCGGTGTAGGCGCTCATGCGGCCAATGATGGCCGTGAGCGTGGCTTCGGCCACGGTGCGGCCTTCGTTCAGCGGCTTGCCGTCGCGGATGCTCTGGATCAGGTCCGCGTGCTCTTGCTCGTAAGGATTGGGATTGTTGCCCTCAAACCGGAACGCGTTCGCGCCTTCGATGCGGCCCGCCGACGCCTTGCCTTTGGTGCCCACCAGGCCCTCGTCCACCAGCGGCTTGGTGCCGTCAATCTGGCGGCAAGTGCTGACCAGGATCGCGCCGTTGGCGTAGCGGTAGCGGACACCGAAGTGATCGAAGATGTTTCCGTATTCGGGCTCGGTGCGCCACTGGCGGCCGCCCACGCCCAGCGCCTCGACCGGCGGCCCGCCCATCGCCCAATTCACGACGTCGAGGTTGTGGACGTGCTGCTCGACGATATGATCGCCGGAGAGCCAGGAGTAGAAATACCAGTTGCGCATCATGGTTTCCATGGGCGACCACGCAGGCTCGGGCTTGTGGTAGAAGCCGTAATGCCGCACGCAGCCGCCGTTCCAATAGGCCTCCGCCGCCAGGATTTCGCCGATGGCGCCGTCGCGGATGCGCTTCATGGTTTCCACGTAGCGCGCCTCGTGTCGCCGTTGCGTGCCGGCCACGATGGCGAGTTGTTTCTGCTTGGCGAGATCGGACGCGGCAATGATCGCGCGGATGCCCGCGGGGTCCACGGCCACGGGTTTCTCCATGAACACATGTTTGCCGGCCTCAATGGCGGCCTGGAGTTGTTGCGGTCGGAAATGCGGCGGCCCGGCCAGGATCACCATGTCCACGCCGGCGGCGAGCACTTTTTTATAGGCATCGAAACCGGTGAAACAGGTCTCGGGCGTGGCCTTGACCTGATCGGCGTGTTTCCATTCGCGCGAGCAACTCCACTCCTTGCCGGCGTTGTTGTCCTTAAGACGCTTGAAGGCGGCGTTCACGCGGTCGGCGAACACATCGCCCAGCGCCACGATTTCGACGCCGGGGGTGGACAACACGCAGTTCATCGCCGCGCCGACGCCCCGCGCGCCGCAGCCAATGAGGCCCACGCGCAGTTTGTCTGAGCCGGCGGCAAACGCAGCAGGCAGACCGGAGTGAAGCGTGCTGAGGGCAGCCGCAGCCGCAGCGGAAGTTTGGAGAAACTGGCGGCGGGTGACGGTGGAAAGATGATTGGATTTGTTCATAAGTCGCTGGCCGGCGAACATGGCAATGGCGGCCCACAGGGTCAAGCCTGCTCCGCGAATCCGCTGAAGAACCGGGCCTTGCCCTGGACGATTCCCGTGCCGGGCCTTCCGCGCCACCACTTCGCTGTCAAAAGGCTGGCGCTTGCTTCCGGGTGATGCCTCGGAAACAATGCTACCTATGAAAAAGGTTCTGCCCACCGTGAACCGTCTCTCAGCCGCAGTTTTGCTCCTGACAACAACCCTGCTGCTTTGCGCCGCTGAAAAACTTGACCGCGGCCTCGTTGTGCTGCCGCAGAAAGACGGCAGCGTGTATATCGGCTGGCGGCTGCTCGCATCCGATCCCAAAGGCATCGCGTTCCACGTGTCCCGATCCGAGGTGGCGGACGGTCCTTGGCAGACTTTGACGCAGAAGCCTGTTGCGGATTCCTGCAACTACGTTGACACCTCTGCCGGCGGCAAACGCTGGTTCTATCGGCTTGAGCCTGTCGCCTCCGAAGGCCAGGGGCACGTGACACGACCGGTTCAGACCGCAGAGAATCCATTTCTCCGCGTGAAACTCCAAGGCAACTACCGCGCCCAGAAAGTCGGGCTTGCGGATTTCGACGGCGACGGGCAGCTCGATTACCTCATCAAGCGACCGGACTTCAACACCGATCCCTACCAGCAACCCGGTTACTGGAAGAAGAGCGAGGACACCTACAAGCTCGAAGCCTACCGCCACGACCGCACGTTCCTGTGGCGTTACGACATGGGCTGGGCCATTGAGGAAGGCATCTGGTATTCGCCCATCGTCGTCTATGACCTCGACGGCGACGGCAAGGCGGAGGTGTTCTGCAAAGCCGGCGAGGGCGATCCGCGCGAGCCGACCGGCCACGTGAAGAGCGGGCCGGAATACCTCGTCGTGCTGGACGGCCTGACCGGCCAGGTGAAGAAACGCCTGCCTTGGCCGAGCCGCGAAGGGTTTGACGACTACAATTACTACTCGCGCAACCTGCTTGGCGTCGCCTATCTCGATGGCCAGCGCCCGCATCTCATCGTCGAGCGTGGCACGTACAAGATCATCAAGGTCCAAGCCTACGATCCAGCACTCGCGCTGAAGTGGTCGTGGGAGGCGAGCGGCGAATACCAGAGCTACCGCGGCCAAGGCATGCACGGGATGCACGCGGCGGACGTGGACGAGGATGGGCGGGATGAAGTTGTCATCGGTTCAGCAGTGCTTGACGACAATGGAAAGGGGTTGTGGAACCGGCGCGTGGGACATCCGGATGCCTGCTATGTCGCCGACGTGGACCCAAGCCGCCCCGGCTTGGAAATTTTCTACGGTATTGAGCCGGGCCGCCAGAGCAACACCGTTTGTCTCGTCGAAGCGAAAACTGGCAAACTGATCTGGGGCAGCCCGGAAATCACGGTTCACGTTCACGGCCAAGGCATGGTGGGCGACATTGACCCAACGCACCCGGGCATGGAGTGTTATGCCGGTGAGGCCAAGGGCGGCACGAACTACTGGCTTTACACCGCGCAAGGCAAAAGGCTCTCCGACCAGAGCCTCGGCGAACTCTCGCCCAAGGCCATCTTCTGGCTCGACGGCCCGACGAAGGTGTTCATCGTCGGCAAGACGATCTACAAATGGCCGCGCGAAAAGATTGGCCAGATCGAAGGGAGTATCGTGGCCATTGCGGACTGCATCGGCGACTGGCGCGAGGAGGTCATCACCGCGTTGGACGGGGAAATCCGCATTTACTCGACCACCGCGCCCGCCACGACACGGCGCGTCTGTCTGATGCAGGACCGGCTTTACCGCACTGACGTGGCGATGCAGACGATGGGGTACTTCTACCCGCCGCAACTGGGAGGCACGCCGCTTGAATCGCCGCGCTGATTTGCCGGCGCAAGTCAACGTCGGAGTGCGGAACTGTGTCCTTCCGACGGTCTGTACGAGTTGCGTGCCGATGCGCCAACCACGCAGTCGCAATTGTCTGTCACCACGAAACTCATTGAACATCCCGCTGACCTCAGCGTCAGAGTATCCATGAGAACCAAAATCAGGCCCGGCAGTCGCCCGCCAATCGCTCCGAGAACCGGTTTTACGTTGATTGAACTGCTCGTGGTCATCGCCATTATCGCGATCCTGGCGGCCCTGCTCTTGCCGGTGTTGGGCAAGGCCAAGGCCAAAGCCCTGGCAGCCGCTTGCGCCGGCAACCTCAAGCAACTTCAGGTCTGCTGGCAGATGTACACCGAGGATTGCGCGGACCACCTGCCCGCCAACACCGCACTGAACGAAGACGACATCGGCAATCGCGAGGCATGGGCGACCGACCCTTACTCATGGCTGCAAGGCAATGCCTGGACCGACACTACATCCGAAAACCTGCAGCGGGGTGTCCTCTACCGCTATAATCGTTCCCTCGGGATTTATCGGTGCCCGGCGGACAAATCCACCGTGCGCGATCAAGGCATCGTGCCCCGCAATCGCAGTGTCTCGATGAGCATGTACATGAACTTCCGGGACAAACCAAGTGATCCCGGCTACGAACTCTGCTGGCATCGTCTGGGACAGATTCAAAAGCCGGGCCCGAGCCGGGCCGCCGTCTTCATCGAGGAACACGAAAAGAGCATTCAGCAAAGCGCGTTCGGCATCAACGCCCCGGATGCGCTCACGATGTTCAACTCCTCCCTTTGGACCTGGATCAGCTTTCCAGCCACGCGTCACAACCATGCCGGCACGCTCAGCTTTGCCGACGGCCACGTCGAAACCTGGCGTTGGCGGGAGGGCAACACCCTGCAAATCGCACAACTCGATGATTGGATCGTGGCAAAACCCGCCGTCGCCAACGCCGACCGCGACCTGGGCCGGTTCTTCAAAGTCATCCCGGAGAAAGTGCCGGTCCAGTAGCGAGCCTGCGGCGCGTCTGCGCTTCGTCTTTCCCGTCTCGCGGTCGCTCCCGGCGAGGTGATTGGCGTTTCAAAATGCGGCAACCGTTTCGGCGTCAGCAATTCTGTCCATCTCCGCCGGGTGAGGGCCCCCGGCCTACAAACCCAAAAAAACCATAAAGTTTCAAGCCCGGTTCCCAAAACCCCCCAAAAATTAAAGTACAAAAAAAAAAAAACAATAAACGCCTGGCGGGAA